>JANMHV010000066.1:0-2832 GCA_031375445.1 Burkholderiales bacterium
CCCGTCGAATCCCCGCTGGAAGTTCGGCGCGGGCGGCTTCGACCGCGTGGTGCTCCCCCTCTTCATGTGGCTCGCGGTGTGGCTCGGCAAGCTGGCGCTCACCCCCTACCAGGGCGTGGCCCTGCTGGACATCGTGCTCGCCCTCGTCACCGCGTTCGCCGCGATCCGCGTTGCGGTCTACGTCCTCGGCCACGTCCTGCCGGAGGGCGCCTTCCTGCATTCGGTGATCCGCGTCATCGCTTGGGCCGCCTGGATCGCCGTGGCGCTGCACCTGGTGGGACTCCTCGACGACACCATCGGGGCGCTGGACAGCGCCGGCGTCACCCTCGGCAAGCAGCGCATCTCGCTGCTGCTGGTGCTGCAGGCGCTCGGCGCCCTCGGGCTCACGCTCACCATCGCGATGTGGGCCTCTCGCATCACCGAAAGCCGCGTTCTCGCCGCGCAGTCGGTGGAGATGTCGACCCGCATGGTGGTAGTGAAGCTGCTGCGGGTCGTGGCGATCTTCCTCGCCATCCTCGTGGCGCTGCCGATGGTGGGCATCGACATCACGGCGCTGTCGGTCTTCAGCGGGGCGCTGGGCGTGGGCCTGGGCTTCGGGCTGCAGAAGATCGCCAGCAACTACGTGAGCGGCTTCATCGTGCTGCTCGACCGCAGCCTGAAGATCGGCGACACCGTCACCGTCGACAACCGCCGCGGCGAGGTGCAGGCGATCGAGGCGCGCTTCACGGTGCTGAAGGGCTCGGACGGGGTGGAGTCGATCATCCCCAACGAGGTGCTGATCACGCAGAGCGTGCAGCACCATACCTACAGCGACCACAAGGTCTCGGTGGTGATCCCGGTGCGCGTCACCTACGAGAGCGACGTGGACCTCGCCTGCGAGCTGCTGCTCGCGGCCGCAGACGGCCAGGGCCGGATCCTTTCCGACCCTCCGCCCGCGGCCAGGGTGAAGGCTCTGGGCGACCTGGGGGTGGAAATCGAGCTGACCGTATGGGTGCTGGACCCCGCCATGGGAGACGCCGACCTGCGCAGCGAAATCCTGCTGCGGGTCGTCCGGACCTTTCGCGACCGCGGTGTCGCCTTCGCCCGACGGGACCTGCGCCCTCCGGCTACCAGTGAAACAGGAGAATCTCCAGCTTAATCAAGGGCCTGCCCTCGCGCCCCATAAGCAGGACCCCGTGCAGCGGCCGCGGGGGTTACAATTCGGGACCATTTCCGCCCTTTCCGGGCGGTACCAGAAAGGGTGCACTTTCCATGTTCAGCGGCTTCCTCGATCTACCGTGGTGGGGCTACGTCCTCCTCGGGCTGGTCTTCGTCCAGATCACCATCGCCGCCGTCACGCTGTACCTGCACCGTTGCCAGGCGCACCGCGCACTCGACCTGCATCCGATCGTCAGCCACTTTTTCCGGGCCTGGCTGTGGCTCACCACGGGCATGGTCACCAAGGAATGGGCCGCCATCCACAGGAAGCACCACGCCAAGTGCGAGACGGAAGAAGACCCGCACAGCCCGCGCATCCACGGCATCAACAAGATCCTGTGGACCGGCGTCGTGCTGTACGTGCGGGAATCGCACAAGAAGGACGTGATGGAGCGCTACGGCCACAGCACGCCCACCGACTGGATCGAGCGCAACCTCTACACCCCGTACCAGAAGTGCGGCATCGTGGTGCTCGCGTTCCTCAACATCTGGCTCTTCGGCCTCATCCCCGGCATGCTGATCTACGGCGTGCAGCTCGCGTGGATCCCGTTCTGGGCCGCGGGCGTGGTCAACGGCCTGGGCCACTACTGGGGCTATCGCAACTTCGCGACCGAAGACGACAGCACCAACATGACGCCGTGGGCGGCATGGATCGGTGGTGAGGAGCTGCACAACAACCATCACGCGTATCCGACGTCGGCCAAGTTCTCCCTGCGCTGGTACGAGTTCGATCTGGGCTGGATGTATATCACCATCCTTTCGGCCCTCGGCCTCGCCACGGTGCGCAAGCAGGCGCCGAAGGTGAAGCTCGATCCCTCGAAGTGGGAGATCGACGCGCAGACCCTCCAGGCCGTCATCGCGCACCGCTACGACGTGCTGACCAACTACCGCAAGTCGATGAAGCGCGCGAGCAAGCTCGAGATCGCGGCCCGCAAGGCCAAGGGCGAAGATCATTCCACGGTGAAGGCGATGCGCAAGTGGCTGCACCTGGATGCCGACCGCCTGCCGGCCGAACATCGCGAGAGCTTCCATCGCGTGCTCGAGGCGAGCCCCGCGTTGCACACCACCTGGTCGATGCGCCAGGACCTGACTCGCCTGTGGGAGCGCTCCACGCTCTCCACCGAGCAGATGGTGAGCCAGCTGAAGGATTGGTGTGATCGCGCCGAGAAGAGCGGCGTGCCGCCGCTGGTGGATTTCTCGCACCGGCTGCGCAGCTACGCCTGAGCGTCGGATTGCTCCGCGAAAACCCCGCTCCGGCGGGGTTTTTCGTTTGGAGCGATCGAATCCTGGCCCGGTGGGACCGCCGGCCTCGACCCTCGCGGGGGTCGTAGACGATCCTTTAAGGATCATCGCTTTATATGTGAGGAGGCGCTGACTTCGGTGCTTCCTCCACCCCTTTCCCGAGGAGCTCGGACGGGTTGCCCGGTGACCTCACTGGATGCTAGAATCTAATGCTTTGATTCTTCAACCGAGATTAGAGGCTGCCATGGCCCGAGTTTGCCAAGTAACGGGGAAGGCCCCCCGAGTCGGACACCACGTGTCCCACGCCAACAACAAGACCAAGCGTCGTTACCTCCCGAACCTCCAGTACCGCAAGTTCTGGGTCGAGAGCGAGAACCGCTGGGTCAAGATGCG
>JANMHV010000094.1:0-4679 GCA_031375445.1 Burkholderiales bacterium
GCGAGGATGAAGTCGGTGGAGCGCTCCGGCAGGAAATCGAGCTGCGACTGCGTGCCGTTCAGCCACCCCTTGCCGAGGATGCCGCCGGAGCCGATGGCGATGGTGGACTGGATGATGTGGTAGCCCGCTCCGAGCGGATCCTCCATCGGGTCGATCAGCGTGAGGACGCGCTTCCTCTGGTAGTCGTGCAGCATGCCCCAGACGAAGGGCAGCGCCGCAGCGCCGGCGACCGCCGCGGAGATGATGATCTTCCACGACAGCCCCGCGAGGAAGATCACGAAGAACCCCGAGGCGAACACCAGCACCGCCGTGCCCAGGTCGGGCTGGCGCGCAATGAGGCCTACCGGGATGCCCAGCAGGATCGCGGCCACCGCGTAGTCGACCATGCCCAGCCCTTCCTCGCGGCGATGGAAGTACCACGCCAGCACCAGGGGGCAGGCGATCTTCATGATCTCCGAGGGCTGGATGGTGGTGAACCCGAGGTTCAACCAGCGGCGGGCGCCCATGCGGATGTCGCCGAAGACCGCGACCCCGATGAGGAGCACCAGCGCCACCGCGTAGAGCGGGACCGCGAGCCGCATCAGCACCTGGGGGTGCACCTGCGCGAGGAGCCACAGAGCCACCAGCGCCACGCCGAGGTTGCGCACCTGGCCCATCATGCGGTCGATCGAGCCGCCTCCCGAAGCCGAATAGACGACGGTGAGCCCGAGCGCGAAGGTGATGGCCAGCGCCGCCATCAGCGGGCCGTCGATGCGGCGGGCGATGAAATCGAAGGCGCGGCTAATCATTGCTGAGCTTCGGCTTCTCGGCCGGGAGCTTGCCGAGCAGGAAGTAGTCGAACACCACGCGCGCGATCGGGGCCGCGGTGCCGCTGCCGCTGCCGCCGTTCTCCACCAGCAGCGCCATGGCGAGCTTGGGGTCCTCGGCCGGGGCGAAGGCCACGAAGAGCGCGTGGTCGCGATGCTCCTCGCGCAGCTTGGAGGCGTCGTACTTCTCGCCCTGCTTCAGGCCCACGACCTGCGCGGTGCCGGTCTTGCCGGCGATGGTGTACCCCGCGTTCGCGCCCGCTTTCGCGGCGGTGCCGCCGGGGCTCGTCACCGCCACCATCGCCGCCTTCACCAGGGCGAGGTGCTCGGGCTTGATCGCGAACGACGCGCCACCGCGAGGCTCGAGCGGCTTCACCTCGCGGGTGCGCGCGTCCTCCACCGCCTTCAGCAGCCGCGGGTTCACCGGAGTCCCGCCATTGGCGAGGGTGGCGGTCATCGCCGCCAGCTGGATCGGGGTCGCGAGCATGTAGCCCTGGCCGATGCCCACACTCACCGTGTCACCCGCGTACCACTTCTGCTTGAAGCGCTTCCATTTCCACTCCTGCGAGGGCGCGATCCCCTGCAACTCGCCCTCGATGTCGATGCCGGTCCTGGCGCCCAGGCCGAACTTCGAGAGGTAATCGTGGATCGCGTCGATGCCCAGGTCCACCGCGAGGCCATAGTAGTACGTGTCGCACGACTGCACGATGGAGCGGTGCATGTTCACCGTGCCGTGGCCCTCCTTCTTCCAGTCGCGGTAGCGGTGGGCGACGCCCGGCAGCGTGTAGAAGCCCGGGTCGCTGATCGCGTATTCGGGCGTGCGCTTCTTGTACTCGAGGGCGGCGAGCGCCATGAAGGGCTTGATGGTGGAGCCCGGCGGGTACTGGCCGCGCAGCGCCCGGTTGTTGAGCGGCCGGTCCGGCGAGGTGTTGAGCGCCTCCCAGTTCTGGGGATCGATGCCGTCCACGAAGAGGTTGGGGTCGAAGCCGGGCTTGGAGACGAGCGCCAGCACCTCCCCGGTCTTCGGGTCCATCGCCACCAACGCCCCGCGATAATTCTGGAACGCGTCCTCGGCCACGCGCTGCAGCTTGAGGTCGAGCGTCACCACCAGGTTATTGCCCGACAGCGGCTCGCTGCGGGACAGAGCGCGGATGGCGCGGCCGCCGGAATCCACTTCCACTTGTTCGGAGCCGGTCGCGCCGTGCAGCTCGCGTTCGTAGGCGCCCTCGATGCCGAGCTTGCCGATGTGGTCGGTGCCCTTGTAGTTGGTGGTGAGCCCGGCCTCGTCGATGCGCTTCACGTCCGCGTCGTTGATGCGGCCGATGTAGCCGATGGCGTGGGAGGCGACCTCGCCCTGCGGATAGGATCGGAACAGCCGCGCCTTGATCTCGAAGCCCGGGAAGCGGTAGCGGTTCACCGCGAAGCGCGCCACCTCCTCCTCGGTGAGCCGGGTGCGGATCGGCAGGCTCTCGAAGCTCTTGCTCTCTTCCTGCAGCTTGCGGAAGCGGCGGCGGTCGCGGGCAGAGACCTCGATCACCGTGGCGAGCTCGTCGAGCGAGCGGTCGAGGTTGGCGACCTTGCTCGGCGTGACCTCGAGCGTGTAGGCGGAGTAGTTGGCGGCGAGTACCTCGCCGTTGCGGTCGAGGATGATGCCGCGGTTGGGGACCACGGGTACCACCGAGATGCGATTGGCCTCGGCGAGCGTGTGGTAGTGCTCCCGTTGCACCACCTGCAGCCAGACGAAGCGCGCGAGGAGCGTGCCGAGCGCCAGCAACACCCCGAGGCTCGCCATCAGCAACCGGTTGCGGAAGACCGTGAGCTCGCCCTGCTGGTCCCGCAGCGCCTGGCCGACCCTCATGCCGACTCGCCCCCGCGCCTGCGGCGCACCGCGGTCGAGTACAGCAGCCAGTGGGTGGGCGCCCAGAGGAGTGCCGTCAACACCGGGGAGACGAGGAACGCCCAGCCGGGGAAGTCGGAGCCGAGCAGCAGGTTCAGCATCAGCAGCGTGGTGCCGGAGACGAAGGTGAGCCCCATCACGTGCAGGGTCTGCTCCGGCAGGTGGAAGGACAGGATGCGCAGCCGCAGCACCTGTGCGAGGAAGATGCCGGCCACGTAGGCGAAGGCGTGTTGCCCGAGAAGCATCGAGTCGCTCACGTCCATCAGCAGGCCCACGGCGAAGGCGATGCCCTGGCCGATGGAGCGCGGCTCGTGCAGGGTCCAGAAGAGCAGCACCAGGAACACGAGGTCGGGGCGCGCGAGGAGCCAGTCGCCGGACCACGGCAGCACGTCGATCACGTAGGCGGCGGCGAGCGAGATGAAGATGAGGCCCGCGCCCGCAGGGCCCTTCATCACGTCGCGCGCGACCGGCGTGAGGTCCGCCGGCCTCATCGCTCGCCCCGGCGGGCGCGCGGCCGATCGCGGCCGATCTTCTTGGCGGTCTCCTCGCCCTTGGTCTCGGGACGCGGCGGGGGGGTCGCGGGCAGCGGCAGCACCAGCACGAAGCGATGGTTCTCCACGCCGGCGGCGGGGCGGGCGGAGATCTTGGCGAACACGTAGGCCGAGTTCTTCTCGGCGCTCGTCACCTGCGCCACCACCAGGCCCGGCGGATAGGTGGCGTCGATGCCGGAAGTGACGAACACGTCGCCCACCTGGATGTCGGCCGAGACCGGCATGAAGGGCACGTCGATGGAGCCGTCCTTGCCGGAGCCCACGGCCACGGCGCGCAGCCCGTTCCTCACCAGCATCACCGGCACCGACTGGTCCTTCTCGGTCACCAGCGTCACCTCGCAGGTGAAGGGGGCCACGTTGGTCACCTGCCCCACGACGCCGCTGCCGTCGATCACCGGCTGGCCCGCCTTGATGCCGTGGGTGAGGCCCTTGTCGACGACGACCTTGCGCACGAACGGATTGCGGGCGGTGTAGAGCACCTCGGCCACCACGCCGCCCTCGGCGTAGCGGCTCTTCGCCTGGTCGAGCGCCAGGAGTTGCTGCTGCTCGGCGCGCAGCAGCCGGGTTTCCTGCGCCGCGGCCGAATTCTCCAGTACCTGTGCCTTGAGCGCCTGGTTCTCGCGCAGCAGCCGCTCCTGGGTCGCGAAGTAGTCGGCGACGCGGGAGAGCGCCAGGGTCGGCATCGCCGCGGCCTGCTGCACCGGGTGGGCGAGGGCGGAGAGCGACATGCGCATCGCCTCCAGCGCCCGGAAGCGGTGGTCCGCGATCATCAGCACGATGGCGGCCAGGCCGAAGAAGGTGAGGCGCGCGAGCGGGCTGGGGCCGCGGTGGAAGAAGGACGGGGTCTCGCGGATCACGGATGACTCACCCTAGCGCGGCGGCGAGGGTACAGGACGAAAGGCGGGGACACTCCCCGGCGCGTTCATCAGTCGTTGGTAAACACCGTCCCCAACTTGTCCATCTCCTCGAGCGCGCGGCCGGAGCCGCGCACCACGCACGTGAGCGGATCGTCGGCGACGATCACCGGCAGGCCCGTCTCCTCCATGAGGAGGCGGTCGAGCTCGCGCAGCAGCGCCCCGCCCCCGGTGAGGACCATGCCCTTCTCGGCGATGTCGGCGCCCAGCTCGGGCGGCGTCTGCTCCAGCGCGCTCTTCACGGCGGAGACGATGGAGTTGAGCGGGTCGGTGAGCGCCTCGAGGATCTCGTTGGAAGAGATCGTGAACGAGCGCGGGATGCCCTCGGCCCGGTTGCGGCCCGTCACTTCCATCTCGCGCACTTCGCTGCCCGGAAACGCGGCCCCGATGGTCTTCTTGATGTTCTCGGCGGTGGATTCGCCGATCAGCCTCCCGTAGTTGCGGCGGATGTAATTGATGATCGCTTCGTCGAACTTGTCGCCGCCCACGCGCACCGAAGCGGAGTAGACGA
>JANMHV010000185.1:0-10035 GCA_031375445.1 Burkholderiales bacterium
CCCATGTCGAACCCGCTTTTTCCACAGGGCGGCATCGCGGTGCTGAAGGGCAACCTGGCGCCCGGCGGCTGCATCATCAAGCAGTCGGCCGCGAATCCCAAGCTCATGAAACACGAGGGCCGCGCGGTCGTGTTCGAGAACGCCGAGGACCTGGCGGCCCGCATCGATTCCGACGACCTCGACGTGACGGCCGACGACATCCTGGTGCTGAAGAGCATCGGGCCGAAGGGCGCGCCGGGGATGCCTGAAGCCGGCTATCTACCCATTCCGAAGAAACTGGCACGCGCCGGCGTGAAAGACATCATCCGCATCTCCGATGGGCGCATGTCAGGCACCGCGGCGGGCACCATCGTGCTGCACGTGACGCCGGAGAGTGCCATCGGCGGCCCGCTCGCTTGGGTGCAGAGCGGAGACCGCATCCGGCTGGATGTGGAGAAGCGCGAGCTGATGCTGCTGGTCTCCGACGACGAGATGGCGAAGAGGAAGCGCGAGAAGCCGATCCAGGAGCCGAAGTCGGAGCGCGGTTATCGCCAGCTTTTCTTGAAGCACGTGACGCAGGCGGACAAGGGCGTGGACTTCGACTTCCTGCGGAAGTGAGGCCTTTCGTCCCCGCGGAGGCGGGGAGCCCATCGAGCATCATTCGGCCGGCCACCGAATTGGATGCGGCAGCGCTCGCGCAGCTGGCGGAGCGCACGTTCCGCGCTACGTTCGCTCACGAGAACCGTCCCGAGGACATGGACGCGCACTGCCGCGATAGCTACGCAGCATGCATCCAGGCAGCGGAGATTCGTGATCCCGCCCGCGTCACGCTGGTGTGCGAGGAAGGGCCGCGCTTGATCGGCTACGGACAGCTTCGGTGGTCCAATGCGCCCGCCTGCGTTGCGGGCGCGCGGCCTGCGGAGATCCAGCGTCTCTATGTCGATGCCCCCTGGCACGGCAGGGGCGTGGCGCAACGCCTCATGGCGTCACTCCTCGACGCCGCGTCGAAAGGCGGCGCCGACGTGGCATGGCTCGGTGTCTGGGAGCGCAATCCACGAGCTGTCGCGTTTTATGAAAAGAGCGGCTTCTCCGTTGTCGGGGATCACGTTTTTGTCGTCGGCAGCGATCCTCAGCGGGATCTTGTGCTGGCAAAAAAGGTATGGCTGGTGCGATCGACTGAAACCCAACGTCTTTAGTCTTTACGGAGTGGGCGCATTGGAAGATTTAAAGAAGTCTCTGCTCCACCAAGCCTTTAGTGGCGCACTGTAAGTTGGCTTGTCTGAAGGGCTGACTGACACTTGACTGATTTGCACCCACCGGCGACAGGTTTCTGGAACGTGGTGTAAAACTAAGGAAATTGCGACACATAGCCTTGACCTGTCGCAGCCAGCGACATAGACTAAAAACATGTCGCCAAAAGGTCAGAATTCAACCACTTCCCTGTGGCGTGCCGACTCGCCCTACAACGCGCTGCCGGACCTTCCCCCAGCCGTGGATCTGGAGACCAAGCTTGTCTTGAAGCAGTGCATCCCGGCCCGAGCGGCCTTGGCTGAGTTGAAGCAGGCGGCCGAGTTGATCCCCAACCAGGGCATGCTGATCAACACCCTGCCGCTTCTGGAGGCGCAGGCCAGTTCGGAAATCGAGAACATCGTCACGACGACCGACAAGCTGTTCCAGTTCCAGAACATGGGAGAGCGTGCTGACCCCGCTACACGCGAGGCGCTGCGGCACAGCACCGCCCTGCTGGAAGGCTACCGCGCGCTAAAGCAGCGGCCTCTCAGCACCCGCACCGCGGAGCAGGTCTGCACCCGCATCAAGGGCATTCAAATGCAGGTACGCCGCATTCCCGGCACCGCCCTGGCGAGCGCCCGCGATGGCACCGTGATCTACACCCCTCCCGCGGGCGAAGACCTGCTACGCACCAAGCTGGCTAATTGGGAACGCTTCCTGCACGAAGCTCAGGATATCGACCCGCTTATACGCATGGCGGTGGGCCACTATCAGTTCGAGGCGATTCACCCCTTTACCGACGGCAATGGCCGCACCGGGCGCGTGCTCAACAGCCTTTTTTTGATCGAGGCTGGGTTGTTGACGCTGCCCATCCTCTACCTCAGCCGATACATCATCGCGAACAAGGCTGACTACTACCGGCTGCTGCTTGACGTCACTCGAACGCGGGCGTGGGAGCCATGGATTCTCTACGTCCTGAAAGGCGTCGAGGAAACCTCTACCTGGACAACGGCCAAAATCGCCGCGATACGCTCGCTCCAAGCGACGACGATCGCGCATGTCAAGAAAGCCGCGCCCAAGATCTACAGTCGTGAGTTGGTGGATGTTATTTTTGAATTGCCCTACTGCCGTATCCAGAACGTCGTCGAAAAGAAAATCGCAGGGCGACAGGCGGCGTCGCGCTATCTCAAGCAGCTGGTCGAAATCGACGTACTGAAGGAAGTGGCCGTGGGCCGCGAGAAGCTCTTCATCCATCCGAAACTGGTGCAGCTTCTGACGCGTGACGGCAATCGCATAACCCCTTACTCGTGAACGAAGCCGAAACCTTACGAGCCACGACCAGCTGTGTGAGCTGCATATCCAGATCGCCGACCACCCGCATGCTCCCCAAATACATACCGAACCGAGAACTTGTCGCGGAAAAGCTTCCCGCTCCGGACGCGGATTGGGACGTCATCAAGCGCTTTGCCCTGACGTTTGATGGCTACAAGCGTTGGGGCAGTAACGAGGCGTGCGCCGAAGTGGCCAACAACAAGCGGCACAACTCGATGACGGAGTTGCGCACGTGCTTGTTCTATGAACAGCGGCGCTGGCGAAACTTCGGATACGCTCCTGACGAAGCCGCCATGAGATACATTCGCGAAGTGTTGGAGCAGATCCGTGAACGCACTCGATTGGCGAATGAGCTTCTCGCCTAATCGGAAGCCAAGGCAATAGCAGGATTCGCGCGCCGATCTCCTTCCCAGATCGTTACTCCGTGAGGCAGCGCCCGCCCAAAGTGCGGAAACGGCACGGCCCGATCGCGGGCAACGTCACGCTGTCCACCCACGCCGCATCGGAAGCCGAGGTCGCGGTCTTCACGTACCGCCAGCTCACCGTGTGGGTACCCGAGGGCAGCGTGTAGCGAAACGTGGCCCAATCCTGGTCGCCGGTCCACGAGCCCTGCACGCGCCCATCGACGAGGAACTCCAGCGTCCCCGACGGTCCCGCCACCTTGCGCGCGAACGCCACGGTGCCGGCGACGAAGATGCCGCCGTAGGAAACCTCGGAGCGCTGCCCGGCATTCACCGCGCCGGACTTGAGGCTCAAGCTGCCGCCATTGGCCGCGTCGTTGGCGACCACCCATCCCGCCGATGAATCGCGCGCCTGCACCCAACCCTCGGGAATGCCGCCGGGCGGGAAGCCATCCTCCGGTCCGCCCACGGGCCCGGGCGGAGGCGGCGGGGGTGGCGGTGGCGGCGCCACGACCTGCCGCGCCTGGCCGCTATTCACGTCGATCAGCAGCGGCGCGGTATCGACCGCTTCGAACGCGTCACCCGTGATGGAGCGCAGCTCGTCGATCACCGCGCCGGGCCATCCCGCATCCGAGACCCCCTGCAGGAACCAGTTCCCGCCGCGGCTCGCGAGCACCATGCCGAAGTCCCTCAGTCCCCGCAGCACGATCTGCGTGCGAGCATCGAAGCCGGAGATGTCGAAGCCCGCCTTCAAGCGGAATCGCGCGCCCATCGGCGGCAGCTGCGAGTTGGTGTCGGTGCCCGAGCCGTGCCGCGCGGGCCACAGGTATTTCATCGCGCCGTTTTCCATCCCCCACGCATTTGAAGCGGTGAAGCGAATGGCGTGGGTGATGGTGCCGCCCACCACGTCCTCCCAGCGCAGCAACCCCTGCAGCACCGGCAGTCCCGCCTGGTCGAGTGACTGGAACCCATTCGGCCGCAGCGCGTTTGAGCGCAGGTCGTAGCGCGCCGCACCCGAGGCGATCCATCCGCCGTTGCCATTGGGCTGCCCGTAGAGCTCGAAGAGGATGCAGTTGGTGGCGTCGAGCACCACCACCTCTCGATCGCCGCCCGGTGTGGCGAGCGACGGCGGAATCGGATAGGGACCGGGGTCGCCCTGCGCCTGGGCGGCGCCATCGGTGAAGAAGATCGGCACGCCCGGCTGGCTCGACGGTACGGCCACCGGCGTGAAGCCGAAGCCGTCCGCGAGGTCGTTGCTGAAGTCGGGGTGGAGCCGCGTGGCGTTGCCCACGCTCGCCACCCACGCGGTGGAGCTGGGATGCACCGGCAAAGCGTCGACGCGGGTGTTCCAGTAGTTGTCGCCCGGGAACAGCGGGCAGCCCGCGTAGGTGTTGGGCAACGCGAGCACGCCCGGGGCAACGGCCGCGAGTGACAGGGCCAGCATTGCGCTGCGGAGGTTCGGTCCCATGTCGCTCCCCTGCTTGATGGGTTTCGTCGAGGAGCATACTCTCCGAGGCGGCGATCGCGATACGAAAACCAAGAAGCGAGGGAGGTTGCCCGGATGCGCACCAACGCTTTGGCGTCCCATGTCGTCGCGCGAGCCCTCGGGCTGGTGGCCGCGTGCGCAACCGCAACGGCCCTGGCCCAGGCGCCCTCACCCGTTCCGCAGGCCCGGGCCCTCATCGAGGCGAAACAGCCCGCGCGCGCCTGGGACCTGCTGGCCCCGCTGGAAGCGCGATCGGCGGGCGATCCGGAGTTCGACTACTGGCTCGGTGTCGCGGCGCTGGAGTCCGGCCACCTCGAGCGCGCCGCCATCGCCTTCGAGCGCGTGCTGGTGCGCAATCCCGATGCCGATGCCGCGCGCCTGGACTTGGGGCGCACCTACCTCGCCATGGGCTCGCTCGACATCGCGGCGCAGGAATTCCAGCGCCTCGTGCCGCGCGCGGCCGACGATGCGGCGCGACAGGTCATTGCCGGGTACCTCGAGGAGATCCGAAAGCGCAAGGAACGGCAGCGCTACGCGATCTCGGCCTTCATCGAGGTGGGCGGCGGCCGCGACAATAACCTCTCCAGCAGCACGCGCGATTTCCCCGGCGCGATCCAGTCGTCCTTCGGGCTTCCGGGAATCGTGGCCACCGGCAACTCGATCCACCGCCAGGACAACTTCGGCGCCGTGAACGGCGCGGTCGAGATGGCGTACCGCGTGGCGGAGGACCGCGTCGCCTTCGCGGTGGCGGAGCTGCGCTGGCGGCGCTACTCGGAATTCGACGATTACGACTATCTCGTCGGCAACGTCGTCGTGGGTTACCAGGCCCGCAGCGCCGAGATGGTGTGCACCGCCACCGCCTTCGCCCAGGGCTTCCGCCAGGATGGCGCGCTCGTCGACGCGCTCGACGTGGACGCGATCAAGAACGACCGCAACGCCTTCGGCATCGGGTTCGAGGCGCGCCGGCCAATCGACTCGCGCTGGAGCGTGGCCGTGGGCGTGCAGTTCGCCCTGGGCCGTTATCCCACCAATCCCGGGCAGGACACGCGCCTGGTCACGATGTCGGCAGCGGTCGAGCATCGGCCCGAGTGGTGGCCCGAGGGCACCCTGGTGGCCCGGGCGCTCTATGCCCACGATGATGCCCGGCGGCCCCTCAACGCCTTCACCGACACCACCGCCTCGCGCCACACGGCCGGGCTGCGCCTCACCGCGGCGAGCGAACCGCGCGGGCGAGTGTCGTGGCTGGCCGCGGCCGGATGGTCGCGGCGCATCGACGACGACCCGTTCGCGCGTGCTTCCCTCGTGCGCACCGGACGCGACGACCTTTTCGAAGCCTACGTGCAGGGCGCGATTCGGCTGCGCGACGCATGGTCGCTGCAACCGTACTTCGCCTACGCGTACAACCGCTCCAACATCGAGCTCTACACCTTCCGCAAGGCCGAGGGCGGCATCGCGCTCCGCCGCGAGTTCCGCTAGGGGAATGCCATGAAGAGCCTGCGCCTCACCGTGTCCCTCCTGCTCCTCGCGTTCGCGTCGATCGCGGCCGCGCAAGGCGTCGGCCGAGTCCAGTTCGCTTCCGGCGAAGTGCGTGCCGAACGCGGCACCGAGCGCGTGCCGATCGGGGCGGGCAGCGAAGTGCAACGCGGCGACCTCCTCGCCACCGGTGCCGACGGCCACGTGCAGGTACGGATGGTGGACGCGGCGGTGATCTCGCTGCGGCCCCGCTCGCGCATGCGCATCGACGACTACGAGCACGACACCACCGGGCGCGGCAACGTGAAGGCGATGTTGTCCCTCCTCACGGGAGCGATGCACGCCTTCACGGGCGACATCGCCGAGCAGCGCCGCGAGCGCTTCCAGATGCGCACGCCGCTCGCCTCCATCGGCATCCGCGGCTCCGGCAACATCCTCGCGCACCTGGAGGAGACCGGCACCATCAACCACACCCTCACCGGGGCCCACAGCGTCACCTCGCTGGTGGGCGGCATCGAGCGCACGTTGATCTCGTTCCCGGGGCAGACGGTGCAGGTGCGCGCGGGCCTGCCGCCGCGCTACATCCCGACACCGCCGCTGATCATGGCGGCCGCGGCACCGGCCTCCCGTGCCGAGACCGCGAGCCGCTCATCCACGTCGGACGCGGCGGCCGCGGCCACCGCCCCCGCAACGGCTGCGTCTTCGGCTTCGTCCGGCACGGCCCCGGCGGAGTCGCCGGCGGCGACTTCCGGCGGCACCTCGTCTTCAAGCACCTCGGCTTCAGGCACTACACCCTCATCTTCCACGCCGGCGGCGCCCTCGGGCGATACCGGAACGCCGGTCACGGTGCCCTCGGCCGGCGCGATCGCCGGCTCCGGCGGCGACGGTAGCGCGACGGGTCTCTCCGGCGGCAGCGCCTCCACCAGCACCTCCCAGGCGACCACCGCAACGGTGGGTGCCGCGATCGTCGCGGCGCAGCCCGCCACCGACCTGCCCTACGAGACCACGCTGCGTTTCTTCCGCCCGCTCGGCGGCGGTGGCTACGAAGGGGTGCTGGCGAGCGCCAGCTCCAACGACGGCGGGCGCATCGTGCTCGATGCCGGCGGCCGCCTGGTGCAGGTATCCAACGCGATCGTGGGCACGTTCCTCGGCGGTCCGGGCGCCACCCCCCCGGGCTACGCGGAGACCAACCTCGCGGGCACGCTGTCGTTCGCGGACGGCGAGCATCGCGATGCCTTCCGCTCGCCGGACGGCAGCGTAATCCTCGGCCGCTGGAGCGGCGGCGTCGTGGTGGTGACCGACAGCGCGGGCACGCAAACCCGCCTGGACCTCGGACCGCGCAGCGTCACCTACGACATCACCTCGCCCACGCCCTCGAACGTGATCGGCGCCTTCACCGGCACCGCCGGTTATTCGCTCGCCGCCGCCACCGCGCCCACCGACGCCGCGGGCAACGCGGGCACCGTCACCAGCGCCACGGTGAATGCCAACTTCGGAACCCGCACCGTCACCGGCAACATCGCGCTCAACGTGAATGGCGCGAACTATGCGCTGGCGGGAACCAGCGACCTGGCGCCGGGCAATCCGCGCTTCACGTTCGCGTCTTCGCTCTCGACCCTCAACATCAATTGCACCGGGAGCTGCACGAGCAGTGCTTACCTCGGCACGGTGAACGGGCTGTTCGCGGGGCCGACGGGGCAATGGATCGGAATGAGCTACCGCATCAACCCGGACCGCGCGGCGGGCGCCGGCTACAACGACTTCGTGGTGGGAAGCCTGGCACTCACGTCGGGCGTGCCGCCGGCCATGGCGGCGGCAGCACGGCGGGGACGGTAAGCTGCGGGGGAACCTTCCCCCAGGAGCCCCCGCATGGAACGCAAGACCGCAGCCGATTTCCCGCCCGAAGTCCTGAAGCTTTTCGACGGTTACGTGCACGGCGGCATCACCCGCCGCGAGTTCCTCGACCGTGCCGCGCGCTACGCCGTGGGCGGCGTCTCCGCCGCGGCGATGCTTCAATCCCTCGCCCCCAACTTCGCTTGGGCGCAGCAAGTGAAGGCAGCTGATCCGCGCATCGCCGTCGAGTACGTGGGCTACCTCTCGCCCGAAGGCTCGGGAAAGATGCGCGGCTACCTCGCGCGGCCCGCCAAGGCCGGCAGGGCTCCGGCCGTCATCGTGATCCACGAAAACCGCGGCCTCAATCCCTACATCGAGGATGTCGCGCGCCGCCTCGCCACCGAGGGCTACACGGCGTTCGCCCCCGACGCGCTGACGCCGGCGGGCGGATACCCGGGCAACGAGGACCTGGCGCGTGACCTGTTCAGCAAGCTCGATGCGAAGAAGCGCACGGAAGACCTGATGGCGGCGGTCGACTACGTGAAGCTGCGTCCCGACTTCAGCGGCAAGTTCGGCGCCGTGGGCTTCTGCTTCGGCGGCGGTATCGTGAACGCCATGGCGACGCGCTTCCCCGACATGGCCGCGGGCGCTCCCTACTACGGCGCCCAGCCGCCCGCGGCGGACGTGCCGAAGATCAAGGCGGCGATGCTGATCCACTACGCCTCGGAGGACGAGCGCGTGAATGCCGGGTGGCCCGCGTACGAGGCGGCGCTGAAGCAGGCAGGCGTCAAGCACCAGGCGTTCATCTATCCGAAGACCCAGCACGGCTTCCACAACGACACCACGCCGCGCTACGACGAGGCGGCGGCGAAGCTTTCGTGGCAGCGCACGCTGGACTTGTTCCGGGCGAACCTGAAGGCCTGAGGGGTCGCTTGCGCCACCCCTGTCATTCCCGCGAAGGCGGGAACCCAATCAGCTAGGTGCGCAACAGCGCGGCGAGCTCGCCGACATCGGCGAGCTCGTCTAGCCTCCACAACAGCGCCAGCACCGCATCGGCGCGCGCACGATCGAACCCGCCCCAAGCCGCGCACTGGCGGAACTTCTCCGAAAGCTCTTCGTCCGTCATCGGATTGGCGGGGCTTCCCTTCCCGTAGTCGGCCTGCCCCCTCACCACCCGGCCGCCCTCGAGGTCGACCTCGATGATCGTCGTCATCTTGTCGAAGCCGGCGGCCACGGCCTCGGGGTACACGCCGAACTCCACCTTCGCGATCATCGCCTGCACGTCGGCCCGGTTGACCACCTCGTCGGTGTACTGTTCGAGGCCTGCCGCACGTTCGATCAGCAGGATCGCCATGCTGAACTCCATGCTGAACTTGGCCTGCAGTTCGTTCGCTGGCTGGCGATGGATCAGCGTGTTGGGCATGTTGTGGTTGGTGCCCACGCGCACGCGATTCACCTGCGCGGGCCGGATATCGTGCTCGCCGATCAATCGCATCATCACCGCCATGCCCGGGTGCGTGAGCGAGCCGGAAGGGTGCGGCTTGATCGAGACGCCCGGTTCGCCGAAGGTCCAGGGGTTCCCGAGCTTGCCCACGATCGCCGCCGGGTCGAAGCCGCCGCCCGCGGCACGAAAAAACCCGCGCTCGGCCTCAAGTCCGTTGGGGGAAGCCGTGAATCCGAGCGCCGCCATCTCCGCCGCGACGACGCCATTCTCGGCGGCGCGCCCGGCGTGGAAGGGCTTCGTCATCGTGCCGAAGTTCTCGCGAAAGCCGCCGGCCTGGGTGGCACCGAGACTCAGCGCTCGGCGCATGGCTTCGCGATCGAGGCCGAGCAGCTTGGCAGCGCCAGCCGCGGCCCCGATGGATCCACAGGTCGCGGTGCTGTGGAAGCCGTGCTGGTAGTGGCGCGGATCGATCGCCTCGGCCACCTTGCATTCGACTTCGACCCCGACCTGGTAGGCGAGCATCAGGTCGGCACCGCTCCTGCGGTCGCGTTCGGCGAGGGCGAGCACGGGCGGCAGCGCCGGCGCCGTGGGATGGGTGAGGAGCCCGTAGACGCGATCCTTCGCCACCGCGAGCTGCGTGTCGTCGTAATCGTCGGCGTGGATCGCGAGCCCGTTGGCGAAGGCGGCGAAGCGGGCCGGAAGGCGCAGTTGCGTGCCGATCACTGTTGCGCCCTCGCCTTGCAACAGGCCGATGGTGCCGAGGTAGCGGTGCGTGAGATGCGCGCACTCCGACGCGGCGCCAGCGAGGGCGAGACCGATGCCATCCACCACGGAGCGCTTGGCGAGGTGCGCCACGT
>JANMHV010000191.1:0-24205 GCA_031375445.1 Burkholderiales bacterium
CAGACTCCTAGCGCATCGAGGTCGTCGAACGTCAGGCTATGCCTAAGCGCTAGGAGTCTGACCCCGAACGCTACCGCACCCGCCGGGGCGTGAACTCCTCGTGGATCTCTTCCTTGTAGTAACTCGCCGGCGTGGGTGAATTCATCAGCCTCCGGTAGATCTCCGGGGAGACGTTCGCGTACTCGAAGGTCCCGGCGGTGGTCTCCACCACGAGCTTGCGATCCCTCTCGTCATAGCCCGCGGCCTTGAGGCCCGAGCCGCGCAGCGGCTTCATTTCCATGGCAGCCTTCCGATCTCTTCACGGTGCTCGCGATCGTGCTCGACGATCATCGCCACCACGCGAGCGAAGGTGACGGGCTCGCCTTCGAACGTGGCGGGGCGCGACAACTGCGAGGCGGTGAGCGGCGCCAGCAAGGCAAGCAGCTCCCCCCGCGCGGCAGCGACGGCATCGCCGTCGAAGCCCTGGAGGGCCGGAACCTCCTCGGCGAGCAGGCGCCGCACCCGCGCGAGGTACCCCTCGCGCTCGAGATCACGCAAGTGGCAGGCGTGCTCGCCGAGCGAAAAAGCCTGCGGCGACGGCCGGCGCATCACGGCGCCCGGCTCCATGCGCGCCAACGCTCCCTCGAGGAAAGGGGGCATTTCCCGCAACCGCGCCACGGCGCTCGCGAGGTCGAAGCCGGTTTCGGTCGCCACTTCCATCATTCAGCCTCCCGCGCGGTCGCCCCACAGCTGCTTCAGGCGCGCATCGCGTCCGCAGCCGCCGCGGTAGAGCTTGTACTTCACCGGCTGCTTCTTGTAGTAGTCCTGGTGGTAATCCTCGGCCTCCGTGAATGCGGTGGCCATCTCGATCGGCGTCACGATCGCCTCCTTGAAGGGTTTCGACTTCTCCAGCGCCGCCTTCGATGCCTCGGCGGCTTTGCGCTGCGCGTCGTCGTGGAAGAAGATCCCGGTGCGGTACTGGGTGCCCGCGTCGCAGAACTGGCGGTCGCGCACCGTGGGGTCGATGTTGACCCAGAACACCTCCAGCAGCTTCTCGTAGGTCACCTTCTTCGGATCGTAGATCACCTGCACCACCTCGGCGTGGCCGGTGGAGCCGGAGCTCACCGACTCGTAGGTGGGGCGCGCGGTCTTGCCGCCCATGTAGCCGGAAAGGGTGGCGGTGACCCCGGGCAGCTTGTCGAAGGGAGGCTCCATGCACCAGAAGCAGCCGCCGGCGAAGGTGGCGACGGCGTGGCCTGGTGGCACGGTGGGCGCGGCGTGGGCCGCGAGGGCGAGGAAAGTGGCAAGGGCTGCGAGGACGCGGTGCATATGTTCTCCGATTCGGTAGGTTCCCATTGTGTCGTACGTCCAGGCCCCGGCTTACGGATTCGGCCGGCGCATCTCCAGCTCGCCATCCTCGTCCACCTTCCCGGTGTGGCGGAAGCCGAAGCGCTCGTAGAAACGTCCCACGGCCTCGTTGTCGGGCATGTGCGAGAGGCGGATGGAAGGAACGTCGGACCGGTCGCGCACCCCCGCGAGCAGCTGCTCCATCGCCGCGGCGCCGTATCCCCGCCCCTGGTAGCGCTGGTCCACCAGCAGGCGCGCGAGGTAGAGCTCGTGGGGACCGGCATCGCCCTGGAGCGCCGGGTCCACCAACGCCAGCAGGCCCACCGGCGTCTCGCCGGCGTAGATCGCGCGCACCCACACGTCGGGCCGCCCGCCCGCCTGCCAGAAGGTCTTGCCGACGCTCGCCACGTGGTAGACCTGGTGCGGCGCGACCCGCAGGTCGGCGACGAGATCGATGTTCGCCTCCTGCACCTCGCGCAGCGTCACCGGAGCCCGGTCGCTCCCATGGGCCTCGTCGGGCGCCCACAGCCACGCGGCGCCCCGCACGCCGCTGGAATCCCCGTGGAGCGGCGCCACGAGCCCCGTGCGAGCCTCGTCGGAGAAGACGTGGGCGCCCCAGAGGCGCGGGACGTTCCGGTACAGGCGCTCCATCTTCGACAGGCCGCCACCCAGCACCACCACCTCCGGATCGAGGATGTTGATCACGCTTGCGAGGGCACGCGCAAGGCGCGCCTCGTAGCGCGCAAGGCTCGCCTCGCATCCCGCATCGCCTGCGGCCGCGCGCCGCTCGATCGTCGCTGCATCGGCACTCTCGCCCGTGGCCCGCGCATGGTCCGCGGCGAGTCCCGGGCCGGAGAGGTAGGTCTCGATGCAGCCTCGCCGCCCGCAATAACAGGCCGGCAGCGGCAGGTCGTCGGTGCCCGGAGCGGGCAACGGGTTGTGGCCCCACTCGCCCGCGATCGCGTTGGGGCCGGACAGCAGCTTGCCATTGACAACGATGCCCCCGCCGACGCCCGTGCCCAGGATCACGCCGAAGACGCTGCGGGCGCCGCGTGCGGCGCCATCCACCGCCTCGGACCATGCGAAGCAATCGGCGTCGTTGGCCAGGCGCACCGGGCGCGCGAGGCGGCGCTCGAGGTCCTCGCGCAGCGGCTTGCCGTTCAGGACAGTGGAATTCGCATTCTTGATGCGGCCGGTGCCGGGGGCGATTGCTCCCGGGTTAGCGATACCCACGGTGCCCCTGGTGTCGAGCTCGCGCTCCGCGCCCTCGACCAGGGTGCCGATGGCCTCGACGATCGAGGCGTAATCACGCGGGCTGTCGATGCGTCGCCGCAACGCGATCGCGCCGCCCGCGTCGAGCGCGGCCAGCTCGATCTTGGTGCCGCCGAGATCGACGCCGAAGCGATAGGTTTGGGTCATGCGCGCGCGTGCCGCCAATGCGGCACGCGCACTATATCAATACCGCGACCGCCGAACCGCGATCAGCGCGAGGCGACCCGGCCCGAGGTGCTCTGCATGCCGGCGACGGCGACCGGGCCCTGGATCATGGCGCTGCGGCCATTGGGCAGCATCACTTCGCCGCCGATGAGCGCGGCCTGGATCTGCTCGGCGGTGGGGCGCTGGATCCCGAGGCGCGTGAGCGAGCGTTGCGCGCTGCCCAGGGCCGAAGAGATCTGGCTATCGCTCATCGCGGCCGGCGGGGTAAAGCCCGCGAGGTTCACCTTGCGCTCGGCGTCGGTGGTCACGATGGTGATCGACGAGCCGCTGCGCAGGCCGTTGATGATGGCATCGGCGTTGGAGCGGCTGCCCGCCCACCCCGAGTACTGGTTGGCCAGGCGGGAGCCGTCGGACGAATTCGTGGGGGCTGCAGTCGTGACCGGAGCGGGGGCGGCGATGGCCGTCGTGGATGCCGCGCCGCAGGCAGCGAGGGAAGCAGCGAGGGAAGCGGCGAATTTGCGGTAGTTCATGTGTCCTCCTTGAAGTGACTCCACTATGCAAACGCGGCGCGATTCATTCAGTCGGCCACCTCCTAACCTGCGGTAGCCCCTGCCGCCCCCCCCGGGTGGGTCCTGTCCTACTCCGCACGGCAGGGGGGGGTGTGCTAGCGTTCCGGCTGCATGGAAACGCTGCGCTCCCTCTACGCCCGCCACGCCGGCAAGGTCTCCGACAAATGGGACCTCTACCTCGACGTCTACGACCGCGTCCTCGCCCCGCTGCGTGAGCGCCCGATCGACTTCGTCGAGGTGGGAGTGCAGAACGGCGGCTCGCTCGAGATCTGGGCGCGCTTTTTCCCCGCGGCGCGCACGCTCACGGGCTGCGACGTCGATGCGCGCTGCGCAGCGCTCGCATTCGACGACCCGCGCATCGCCGTGGTGGTGGCGCCGGTGAATACCGCGGCCGCCGCACGCGCCCTCCTCGAGCGCGCACCGGCGTTCGACGTCTTCATCGACGACGGCTCCCATGTGAGCGCGGACATCGTGCTCGCCTTCTGCAACTACTTCCGCCATGTGAAGCCGGGCGGCGTGTACCTCATCGAGGACCTGCACTGCGCCTACTTCAGCGGCTGGGGCGGCGGCATCGCGACCGGCTCCGCGATGGGGTTCCTGAAGCTGCTGGTGGACGGACTGCACCACGAGTACTGGAGGGACGACGCGAACTTCGCGGAGCTCGCCGCGCCGCACCTTCCGATGGGAGCGACGGTAGATGCGTCGATCGCGCGCGACATCGCCTCGGTCGCCTTCTACGACTCGGTGTGCGTGATCGAAAAGCGAGGCGCCGGCCACAGCGCGCGCCTCGGGGCCCGCGTGGTGGCGGGCCAGGTGGCGGCGGTCGACCCCGCGCCCCTCGAGCTGCGAAGGGAGCCCGCCTGAAAACGATGATCGTGCTCACCATCGCGGTGGGCCTGTGGGTGGACATGCACTGGGCCCACGGGCAGCTCGCGATGAGCCTGCTGGCCTGGGCGCTGCTCTTCATCCTCGTCGCATGGCGCCCCCACGAGGAGAGGCCCGCCCTGGTGGCGTGCCTCGCCTTCGCCACCGCCGGGGAAGTGGTCCTCTCGCTGGTGTGGGGGATCTACGACTATCGCCTCTTCAACATCCCGCTCTACGTGCCGCCGGGCCACGTGCTGCTGTTCTACCTCGGCACCCGCATGGCGCCGCACGTGCCCGCAGGGCACGAGTGGTGGGTTCCGCTGGTGGCGCTTCCCGTGGTGGCCAGCCTGTGGTGGTCGGGGCACGACACTTCGGGGCCGATCCTCTACGCGATATTCCTCGCCTGCATGGTGGGCTCGCCGCGGGGACGCAGCCTCTACGCCACGATGTTCGTGATCTCGCTGGTGATGGAGGTATGGGGCACGTGGCTCGGCAACTGGACGTGGGTGGCGAACGTGCCTTTCACGGGACTCACGGCCGGCAACCCGCCGCTCGCGGGTGGCGCCTTCTACTGCATGCTGGATTTGCTGGTGATTTCGACGTGCGGGATGGGGAGAGTGGTGAAGACGCCGGAGGCCGTGGCGCTGGCGACGGCGGTGGAGACCGCGGGGGACTGATCATTCGTTTTGCGCCCGGACGGAGGCCGCGGGACCTGATTGAGCCGGCCGTCTCTCCAGCACAGGGCGGGATGAGATAGCTATTCGAGCGGAGATCTTGCGGGCGACACTCCACGGCCTCTCAATCAGATCCCGCAAGGCCTCGTCCGAGCTTCCTCCGTCCATGTCGACCGTCAACTCTAATGAGGGAGTGGCGCTGCGCTACCCCACGAAGTTTTCGAGCGGCGCTGCGCTGTCCCGAGCATCACGACACGACATCGCAGCCCCGCCGCGCGCACATCACCTCCCTACAAACGCCTTTCGATGCACACCCCGATCCAAGATGAGCAACTGACGTTGGTTGCGGGGTAGCGCAGCGCCGCTGGATAGCCGCGTGGGGTAGCGCAGCGCCACTCCCCTCTCAAAGTGTTGGGGACGGTCGACATGGACGGAGGAAGCTCGGGAAGGGCCTTGCGGTCCTTGATCGAGAGGGCGCTGGGCGGTGCTCGCAGGAACGATAACCGCTTGACCTTATCGACTCCCGCTCTACGCTGGTGAGTAGCGCCCGGCTCGATCAAGGACCGCGGCCCTCGCCCGGGCGCAAAGCAGATCAGCCGCCAGCAAGCCCCGGCTTGAACCCGAGCGTCGCCTCGACCCAAGCGGCGACGCGCAAGGCGCGCTCGTCGTCGCGCCAGCCGCCGACCACCTGGATGCCCAGCGGCAGCCCCTTCGGACCGAACCCCGACGGGATGTTCACCGCGGGCATTCCGGTCTGCGTCCACAGCGAGCAGAAAGACGCGTCCCCGGTATTGGCGAGCCCCTCGGGCGCCTCGCCCGACGCGGGAATCGTCACGATCGCGTCAAAGCGGCCGATCAGCTCGTCGAACCAGGCACGGTAGTGGTCACGCTCCGCACGGGCGCGGGCGTACTCGTCGGGGCCGATGCGATGGCCCCGGTCGAGCAGCTGGATCAGCGGCGGCGAGAGACGGATGCGGTGGCGCGACTCGATCAGCTGGAAGCTCTTCACGGCGTCGAAAGCCATGATCGTCATCACGTTGTCCCAGGCCTTCTCGAACATCTTCGGCAGGGACACTTCGCGCGCATCGGCCCCGGCATCCTTGAGCTGGCCCACGCAGCGGTCGAAATGCTCGCGCTGGACCTCCGAGGCGAGGTTCCACTTGGGCGTGCGGACCACGGCGAGCTTGGGTGCCGCCGGCAGGGGCTCCAGGGGGACGTGCAGCATGCGCTGGGGCCCGCGGGTGGTGGTGGCGTCATCCCGGCCGTCGGGGCCCATGAGGCAGGCCCCGAACCACGCGGCATCGGCTACGGAACGGGCGAACACCCCCACGGTGTCCAGGGTGGCGCTGAAGGGCTGGATACCGGTGCGGGGGATGGCTCCATGGCTGGGTTTGTAACCCACCACTCCGCAGAAGGCCGCCGGCCGGATGACCGAGCCCAGGGTCTGGGTGCCGATAGCCACGGGCACGAACCCCGCCGCCACCGCCGCGGCCGAGCCCGAGGACGAGCCACCGGGTGTATGTGATTGATTCCAAGGGTTTTTTGTCTTGCCCGCCGCTCGGAAGGCGAATTCTGTCGTGACCGTCTTGCCCATCACCAGCCCGCCCAGGGCCTCGAGGCGGCGCACCACCCAGGCCGAGGTGGTCGGCACGTTGGTCGCGAAGATCCGGGAGCCCATCCGGGTGGGGATGCCCCGGGTGGTGATGATGTCCTTGATCCCGACCGGGATGCCGAAGAGCGGCAGGTCCTGGAGGATGCCACCCGCACGCTCCTCGGCTTCGGCCATGGCGCGGGAGGTTTCGAACCACTCCCAGGCCTGGATGCGGGGCTCCAGCGCGGTGATGCGGGCCGACAGGCCGGAGACGTAATCCTGAACCGTGGCACGGCCTTCCCGATAGATCCGGAGGGTGTCCAGCAGTCCGAGAGAGTGGAAATCCATTGTTATTCTGTGGAAAAACGGCGCGAGGACGCCATTTTGCCGACCTGCGCCCCCAAAGGATAGGGGTCGGAAGCGATTGCTACCTCAAGCCAGTGCGGATTGAAGGGCCTGGACGCCGGCCAAAGCCACGATTTCGTCGTCGGAAGCCTTGACTCCCGAGACCCCGATCGCGCCCAGGATCGTCCCCTCGAGCTCGATCGGCACCCCGCCCTGGAGCACCCCCATGCCCTGGGTGATCGACAGGAACGCGAAGCGGCCGTTGTTGACCGATTCCTCGAGCAGCCGCGTGGGCCGCTTCCAGGCCACGGCCGCCCGGGCCTTCGCCACCGCCGTGTCGCAACTCGACCACTGCGCCCCATCGAGCTTCTGCATGAGGATCGTGTGGCCGCCCTCGTCCACGATGGCGATCACGACCTTCCATCCACCCCGCAGGGCTTCGGCCTCGCAAGCGGACATGGCGAGCTTCGCCGCCTCGAGGGTGAGGGTCTTGCGGGTGGGGAGTTGGAGGCTCATGCGGGCGCACTTTACGCGGGTATTTCCGGTTATGGGAAAATCGGGCGATGAAAATCACGCCCCGCATCGCTTTCGCCGCCATCTTCCTCGCGTGCGCCGCCCTCATCGGGTACGGCATCTACATGCAGGAGGAGATGGGGCTCGATCCCTGCCCGATGTGCATCCTGTCGCGCTACGTGTTCATCGTGCTCGGCATCGCGGCACTCGCCGCCGCGATCCATGGCCCGCGAGGCGTGGCGCTCAAGGTGTGGGGCGGCGTCGTGGCGCTGCTCGCCGTGATCGGCATGGGGGTCTCGATCCGCCACTCTTACGTGCAGCATTTCCCGCCGAAGGTCGAGAGCTGCGGCAGCGACCTCGACTTCCTGGTGAGCAACCTGCCGCTCACGCAGGCGCTGCCCAAGATCTTCCAGGGCACCGGCAGCTGCTCGACAGTGGACTGGCGCTTCCTCGGGCTCTCGATCCCGGAATGGGCGCTCGCCTGGTACCTGCTGTTCGCCGCGACGGCGATCTGGATCGCGTTCCTGCGCCGGCCGGCGTAGGGCGAAAAAAAACGCCGCGCAAGCGCGGCGTTCTCGTGCCGGACCCGCGTTACTTGAGGTCGAGCGCCTTCTTCGCCTTCGCCAGGGTGTCGATCGACTCCTGGTGCTTGCCGGCCTTGTGGAAGGCCTCGCCTTCGGCGCGCCACTTGGTGACGTCCTTCATCTGCGCTTCCGTGAGCTTGGGCTTCTTCGCCAGCGCGTCGTCGATCTCCTTCATGTCCTTCGGGCAGTGCATGGCGAACGCGGTGGCGGACGCGAAGAGCAGGGTCGTTGCCAGGGCCAGGATACGTTTCATTGTTCGATTTCCTCCTTGGGTGGTTGGGGCGCGGCAAAGTTTACTCGAACCGCCGCGAACCCGCAAAACGGAAGCTAGACCAGGGAGCGCAGGTCCGCCACCGGGTCGCCCTTGAGCTTGCCCTCGCGCTCGAGCCGCAGGATGTCGGCGGCCACGTCGGCCGCATCGCGCAACGCCCCCTCGCTCTTCATCTGGCGGAAGCGCTCGACGTCGACGAAATCCTCCACCGCCGCGCCGCGCACCACCCCCTGCATCGAGGTGTCGATGACGCCCGGGGCGAGGCTCACCACCTCCACCCCGGTGCCGCGCGTCTCGGCCTCCGCCGCCGCTACGCGCGATGCCATGTCGAGGCCCGCCTTCGCCGCGCAATAGCCGCCCCAGCCGAAGATCGGCCGGCGGCCCGCGCCGGAGGAGATGTTGATGACTCGCCGCAAGGCCACGCCTTCGGTCGCGCGCAGGAAGCGGCGCATGAGCAGCAGGGGCGCCACCAGGTTCACCACGAGATTGCGCTCGAGAAGGGCGGCATCCACCTGGTCGATGGGCCCCACGGGCGCCACGACCCCCGCGTTGTTGATCAGCACCGCCTTGTCGAACGCTTGCCCGGCGAGGTGCGCCTGCACGCGGTCATAGGCGCCGTCGAGCGCCGCCGTGTCGGCGAGGTCCACGGCGAAGAGATGCCCCCCCGGGATGGCGCCCTCGGTGCCGCGCGACAGGGCCACTAGCCGGTTGTCGCGATCGCCCGCGATGGCCGCGGCGAGCGCCGCTCCCAATCCCTGCGTGGTTCCAGTGACGACGTAGAGGTTCATCGCGCCATTATCGCGCAGGGGGATCTTTCCTTCCGGCACGCCAGCGGCGCCAGCGCGCGATATAGCCGCGGGCGCGCATCTCGAGCCGGTCGCAGCCGCGCGCGATCGGCCGCGACTCCTGCGCCAGCATCGTCACGCCGAATCCCACGATGAGCCAACCCGGCCCCGGCAACGGAATCAGCACGATGCCCACCAGCACGATCACGATGCCCGCGCCGCAGCGCGCGATGCGCTCGGCGGGGGCCCGCTCGAGGCACCTCACCCGCTCGTAACGCTCGCGGAAGCGCTCACCGGGGGCACTCGCCCGGAACTCTTCCCACTCGCTTCGCCACCGGTCTCGCATTCCCATCGGACTCGCCGGATCCTCGCGGGTTCTCATGGTACAAAGTAAGCCCTCGAAACGGCCTCGGCAAGCGGCGGAGCATGGCGCAAGAATCGAATCGCGTGGTGGTGGTCACGGGCGGGGCGCGCGGCATCGGCGCCGCCACCGCGAAGCTGGCCGCGGAACGCGGCTATCGCGTGTGCGTGAACTACCGCTCCAATGCGGGCGCCGCCGAAGCGGTCGTGGCGGAGATTCGCGCCGCGGGGGGAGAAGCCCTCGCGGTCGCGGGCGACGTGGCTCGCGAGGCCGACGTGCTGCGGCTCTTCGACGCCGCCGCGACCCTCGGGCCCCTCACGGCGCTGGTCAACAACGCCGGCATCCTCGAGCGCCAGGGCCGCCTGGACGAGATGGAGGCGTCGCGCTTCGAGCGCGTCTTCGCCACCAATATCACCGGCTCCTTCCTGTGCGCGCGCGAAGCGGTGCGCCGCATGTCCACGCGCCACGGCGCCCGGGGCGGCGGCATCGTCAACGTCTCCTCGATCGCCGCGCGCCTCGGCGCCCCCGGCGAGTACGTCGACTACGCGGCCTCGAAGGGGGCCATCGATGCCCTCACCATCGGCCTCGCCCGCGAGGTGGCGGGCGAAGGCATCCGCGTCAACGCCGTGCGCCCCGGCGTTATCTACACCGACATACATGCCTCGGGCGGCGAGCCCGGGCGCGTCGACCGCGTGAAGGGGTCGGTGCCGATGAAGCGCGGCGGCGAGCCCCACGAGGTGGCGGCCGCGATCCTGTGGCTGCTATCCGACGAGAGCTCCTACTGCACCGGATCGTTCATCGACGTCTCCGGCGGGCGCTGAATCCACTCCACCGCACCGACAAGAGACCCTGAACATGTCCATCCGCACCTCCCGCGAAGGCGCCATCGCGACCATCGCCATCGACCGCCCGCAGAAGCGCAACGCCATCACCGCGGAGATGTACGACGCGCTCGCCGCGGCCATCGCCGCCGCGGAGGCCGATGGGACGGTGCGCGTGATGCTGCTGCACGGCACGCCGGAAGCGTTCACCGCGGGCAACGACCTCGACGATTTCCTCGAACGCCCGCCGCTGGAAGACGACACGCCGGTGTTCCGTTTCCTGCGCACCATGAGCCGCGCGGAAAAACCCATCGTGGCCGCCGTCACCGGTCCGGCAATCGGCATCGGCACCACGATGCTGCTGCACTGCGACCTCGTGTATGCCGGCGACAACGCCCGATTCCAGCTGCCCTTCGCGAGCCTGGGCGTGGTGCCCGAGTTCGCGTCGAGCTACCTGCTGCCGCTCGCGGGCGGCTATCACCGCGCGGCCGAGATCCTGCTGCTCGCCGAGCCCTTCGACGCCGCGCGCGCCGAAGCCGCTGGGTTCGTGACCCGCGTGGTGCCGGCCGCCGAGGCACTGCCCGCCGCGCGCAAGGCCGCCGAGCGCGTGGCCTCCCTCCCGCCCAAATCGATCCGCCTCACCAAGTCGCTGATGAAGCGCGCCCATGCAGACCAGGTGCAGGCGCAACTGCGCACCGAGGGCGAGCACTTTCGCCGCATGCTCGGCGAGCCCGCGGCACGCGAGGCGCTGGAAGCCTTCGCGCAGAAGCGCAAGCCCGATTTCAGCCGCCTGGAATAGGACGAAGCGCACATTTCGCGGAACATTCGGTAACCGGATCCGGGGGGGCATCGGCGAAAATACAGGGGCTTTGCGAACATCGACAAACGGAGCCCCCAAGGAATGAAACCCCGTTTCCCGCTGACCGCCGCGGCGCTCGCCGCCGCCACCCTCCCGGCGCTCGCCGGTGCAATTTCCACCATCGTCCCGGCGCAGCCGTCGTCTTTCGATCCCGTGAACCTGCGCATGACCGTGGACTCGTGCACCTACGTGCCCGCCACCGTGCGCGTCACCGCCAGCGGCACCGTGCTGCGCGTGACGCAGCAGACCAACGCCTGCCTCGTGGCGGGCACACCCGTCGTGGTCGATGTACGCCTGGGCACCCTTGCCGCCGGTGACTACCACGTGGAGGTGTTCGCCTCCCCCGCGACCAACGGACCGCCCGCCGAGAGCCTGCGCTTCACGGTCGCCGAGCGGCCCGAGGCCGCCGTGTTCCCGCCGATCACGCGGCCGCTCACCGATTACACCGGCGTGTGGTGGACCGAGAGCGAATCGGGCTGGGGACTCTCGATCCACCAGGCACCCGACCACGTGGTCTTCGGCGCGGGCTTCGTCTATGGCGGCAATAACCAGCCGCTATGGTTCACGCTGCAGGGCGGGCAGTGGACGAGCGCAACGCGCTGGACGGGAACGCTGTACCTCACCACCGGGCCGTCGTTCTCTTCGCCGGACTTCGACCCCAGGCTGGTGTTGATCCAGGCGGCGGGGCAGGCGACGCTGGACTTCACCAACGCACCGGCGAATCGGGGCAAGGCCTTGTTCACATACAACGTGAACAACATCCCCGTGAGCAAGACCATCACCCGAATGGTTTTCTGAGGAGCAAGAAGGGGACGCTGATGGCCGCAGATCCAGAAGCGATAAAAGCGGATGCAGCTCTCAAGAACGTCGAGGCAGGCGATTAGAGCACCGTGACCTTGAATATCGCATTTGCAGTTATCGCCTTAGGATCTGCGGCCATCTGCGTCCCCCTCCTCTCTTTACCCCCTTGTAGGCGCAGTCTGGCGCCACATGTAGCCGAACCACCCGGAACCAAGCCCCCGCTCCGGCCGCCCAACAAGGGCAGCGTCGTGCTGCAGCGAACGGAGGCAAGCATGTCCTTCCTGCTCTATCTCATCGGGTTCATCGTCTTCATCACCGGCCTCGCGTGGCTCGCCACCGTGGCCGGCGTGTCGCAGACCTACGTCATGATCGGCGCCGTGATCCTGCTCGGCATCGGCTTATTCACCGTCGTCGCCCGCATGCGAGACAAGGATTCGCACTCGATCTAGCCAAACCAGGTACAGGGTCACAGGATGTCGAACGCCCAGGATCCCTTGGCGAATACCTCGGTCTGGTAGTGGCGCGAGCCGGCGTCGAAGTCGCGGGTGCGGCTGAAGGTGGCGCCGACGTAGAACGTGGTGCCGATGCCGCGGCGGTGGCCGTATACGACCGATAGGGTCTTTGCGTCGTCCCGCGAAGGGACCGGCTCCACCCAGAGGGAAGGCGCGCGCCGCGTCGAGACCGCCTGCCAGATGGTGCGCACGCTGTCCCGGGCGGTGAAGTGCCAGATCGCGAGCATCTGCTGGACCCGCTGGGTGAGGATGCGCTTCGCGCCTTCCACGGGCTCAATCGAGTTGATGGTGTCGTTGTCGATGCGGTATTCGACTTCGGCGCGCGGGTGCGGACGCAGGTTCGCCTGCACCGTCACGAAGGCGCCCTTGCCCAACCGGTTGTTCGCCACGTCCACGCGGTCCCCGAACGCGGCCTCGCTGTAGAGCTTGGCGAGCCACGGCCACGGGTTGCTCTCGATCCCGAAGAACCACTGGTCGCGCTTCCTCAGCCCCCCGCCCTCGCGCACCGCCACCAGGTTGTTGCGACGCGTCTCGAAGAAGAGCGTTGTCGCGCGCGGCAGACCGACCTTGAGGCCCAGGTTGTTCTGTTGGTACTGCACGTTGCCGTCGGGATCGGTCTTGTACTCGGCGTTCAGGTACGGCGAGACCTCGTTGAAGCCGAAGGCGTCGATGAACTTGCGCGTGGTCTCGCTGTAGATCCGCCGGTAGCCGTTCTGGCCGAAGAAGCCGTTGTCGGCGCGGAACTCCCGCCCCACGTCCTCGTAGTTGAGGAACTGCTCCCACGCCTTGCCGCGGAAGCTCCAGTCCGCCATCACCGCGTGCCCGGTCTCGAGGCCGGCCTTCACGAGGTGCCCCGCCACCGGCTGCGCGGTGGTCCACGATCCCAGCGCCTGGGCGCGAAAGCGATTCTCGGTATCCGGAAACCACACCACGTCGGGGCCGGCGACGCGGTTGTAGGCGCCGCCTTCGAGCGTGCGGTCGGTGAAGAGGCCCGCGACAGTAGCGCCGCCCACTTGCCAGCGTCCGCGCGCGAACGTGGCGACGGACCTGAAGTCCTGGCGCGCGAAATTTGTCGTATACGTGTTGGGCAGCAGCACCAGCCCGCCGCCGTCGTCCTTCGTCACCATCACCGTGCCGTCGAAGCGCTCCGCGCGCTGGGTCGCACGCACGCCCCACGCCGGATCGGTGACGGTGCGCGTGTAGATGGCCCGGAACGGGCCTTCGAGGATGTCCGCGCCCTCGAGGAAGAACGGCCGCTTCTCCGGGAAGAAGAGCGCGAACTGCGCGTTGCCCGACAGCTGCGGCGTATCGAGCTCCACCTGCGAGAAATCGGGGTTGAGGGTGGCATCGACCACCAGGTCCGGGCGGGGACGCCACTTGATGTCGAGGCTCGGGACCACGTCGTTCTCGCGGCGCGAGGGCACATCTCCCTCCCGCGTGGTGACGCTGCGCACCGTGGCGTTCGGCGTGACCACCAGGTGCCGCGTGGACGGCAGGTCGTCCAGCCCCGTCAGCGGCTCGTTCAAGCAGATGAAGCAGTTCTGCTCCCGGGGCAGCTTGCTGGTGGACATGCGGTAACGTTGGTCGCGCGGATAGTTGCGGAACAACATCACGCTCCACTGCTTGGAGGGCGGATCGCCGTAGCGCAGCGACGAGAAGGGGATGCGGAATTCCGCCGTCCAGCCGCCATCGAAGCGGCCGGTGGCCACCTCGAACTCGATGTCGGGGGAGAAGTCCTCGGTGCCGGAGTCCTCGTTGTAGAGGCCGTCGCCCACGCTCCCGCGCGGATTCACGCGGAAGAAGTGCGAGAATTTCCGGTTGCCGACGGGATCGACGAAGACAACGATCATGTCCTGGTCGGCCAGCACGTTGTCGCGGCGCGCGAAGGGCGCCCGAAGCTGCGACATGTCCGGGTCCCACGCCTTCACCGCCACGTACAGCGCGCCCCGATCGTAGGCGATGCGGCCCTCGGTCTTCACCCGCGCCGGAACCTCCGCCACCGGAAACAACTCCCAGAAGCGGTCGATCAGCGGGGCTTTCTGCCACGCGGCCTCGTCCAGATTCCCATCCACCACGATCGCTTCCCCGCTTTGCAGCTTCAGGGCCTCGAGCGCGCGGGCCGGGAGGGCCCAGGCAAGCATCACGGCAACAACCACCAGCAGGAGTCGATTTGTCATTTTTATCAGCAGGTTGCAGGCTGCGCGGAGGTTACCTGCCGGTGCGGTGCCGGGCAATCCCCTTGCGACCGGAGGCGCAAAACCGGGGTCGGACTCCGGTTTCGATGCACGGCCGCGCGGCCTGGATTCACGAAACCGGTGTCTGACCCCGGTTTTGGGTTCGGCCTTGCGTTGTGCGCCGCAGCAAACGGGCGTATAGTCCGGCGCCTCTACCGATGAATGCAGCCACCGTCGCTCCGGCACATTCTTCCGGTCACCACCAGGCCAACGCCGTGCTGGTGATCGGTGCCATCGGGGTCGTTTTCGGCGACATCGGAACGAGCCCCCTCTACGCGCTGAAGCAGGCCTTCAGTCCGCATTACGGCATCCCATTGACGCAGGACAACGTCTACGGCCTGCTGTCGATGATCGTGTGGTCGATGGCCTGGGTGATCGCGCTGAAGTACCTGTCGGTGATCATGCGCGCCGACAACAACGGCGAGGGCGGCATCCTCGCGCTCCTCGCCCTCGCACTGCGCGAGACCGACCGCAGGCCGGTGGTGAAATGGACCATCATCTCGCTGGGCATCTTCGGCGCCGCCATGTTCTACGGCGACAGCATGATCACTCCGGCGATCACGGTTCTCTCCTCGATGGAGGGCCTGAAGGAGTATTCCCCGGCGTTGGCGCCCTATGTGATCCCGGCGACCATCGGTGTCATCGCCGGGCTCTTCTTCATCCAGCGCCATGGCACCTCCCGGGTGGGCTCGTTCTTCGGGCCGGTCATGGTGCTTTGGTTTCTCTGCCTCGCGGGCTTCGGCGTGCTCCAGATCGTGCAGGATCCAGCGGTCCTGCGCGCGGTCAATCCCTCCTACGCCGTCGATTTCGTCTTCACCTACCCCAAGGCGGGCTTTCTCGTCCTGAGCGCGGTATTCCTGGTGCTCACCGGGGGCGAGGCGCTCTACGCGGACATGGGCCACTTCGGCCGCAAGGCCATCCGCATCGGGTGGTTCGGGCTCGTGATGCCCTCGCTCCTCCTCAATTACTTCGGCCAGGCGGCCGTGGTCCTGGCCAACCCCGAGGCGATCAAGAATCCATTCTTCCTGATGCTTCCGGGATGGGCGCTGCTGCCGATGGTGGGCCTTGCCACCTGCGCGGCGGTGATCGCCTCGCAGGCGGTCATCACGGGCGCCTTTTCGGTGACGCGCCAGGCGATCCAGCTGGGGTATGTGCCGCGCCTCGAGATCACGCACACCTCGGAGCGCGCGATCGGGCAGATCTACGTTCCGTTCGTCAACTGGACGCTGCTGGTGTCGGTGATCGCGCTGGTGCTCGCCTTCCAGGATTCCGAAAGTCTCGCCGACGCGTACGGCATCGCCGTGGCCTCCACGATGGTGATCGAGTGCCTGCTGGCCATGGTGGTCGCCCGCTACCTGTGGAAATGGTCGCGCACGATGGTGATCTTCGTGCTCGGCGCCATGTTGCTGGTCGACTGCATCTTCCTCGCATCCAACGCGATGAAGATCCTCACCGGCGGCTGGTTCCCGCTGGTGATCGGGGCGATCATCTTCACGATGCTGATGACGTGGAAACGCGGGCGCACCCTCATGTTCAAGCGCCTGTCGGAGCACGGCATCCCGTTGAAGCCCTTCCTCGAGGGGCTGGCCGCCCATCCGCCGCAAAAGGTCCCGGGCACCGCGATCTTCATGACCAGCACGCCCGACGCCGTGCCCCACGCGCTGCTGCACAACCTGAAGCACAACAAGGTGCTGCACGACGAGACGGTCTTCCTCACCATCGTGACCCACGACGTGCCCTACGTCCCCGACGAGGACCGGGTGCAGTTCGAGCGCCTGGTGAGCGGTTTCTACAAGCTCGAGGCCTGGTACGGCTTCAAGGAGCAACCGGACATCGACGGGATCCTGAACGCGTGCCGGATGCGCTATGGCATGACCTTCGACGTGATGGATACCTCCTTCTTCCTGTCCCGGGAGACGGTGATCCCGGTGGCGGACACCCCCGGCATGGCCTACTGGCGCGACCATCTCTTTGCCTGGATGACCCGCAATGCCACGCGGGCCACGGATTTCTTCAACATTCCCGCCAACCGGGTGGTCGAACTCGGGACGCACGTCGAAATCTAAGCGCTTGCCATGAATGCCGAGCTGCAGGCCTTGCGCCACAACCGCCCCGTCGTCGTCGCCGCCATCGTGGCGGCGATCGCGGTCGCGGTCTTCGCGGTGGTGGGCACCGCTCACTTGCTGGGCTGGATTCCGCGCGAGGGTCCTGCGGCCGCCGCTCCCGCGCCTGCCCCGGCCGTCGCACCCGTTGCCCGGGCCCCCGCGATCGACCTGCTGCCGGGCGAATCCCTGGTGGCGGAGACGGCGCCGGCCGGGGAGCCCTCCACCCCCGCCCGCCCCGATCCGATGTTTCCCAGGTACGGCGCTCCCGCGGCCCCGCTCCCGGCGCCACCCGCCAGCGACGCGACCCGGCCCACCGGCGTGCCGCGCAATCCCTACCTCGCATCCGGCCCGCGCCCCGCTCCCGTGCCGCCCGCCGCCCGGCCCGAGCCCGTGCCACCGCCTCGCGAGGAGCTCTCCCGCGCCGAGATCCGCCCGCGGGACCGGCTCGCCAGCGAGGAGTCGCAGGCTCGCGACGAGCCGCGCCGACGCAACAACCTCTGCAACAACTGCGCGGTGGTGACCGCCGTGAGCCAGTACGTCGGCGAATGGGAGGTGCACCTGCGCTTCAGCGACGGCTCGCGACGCAAGATCCTCTACACCACGCCCCCGCCCGTATCGCGCGGCGACCGCATCGTGATCGAGAACGGCCGCCTCTTCCTCGACAACTGACTTCGAATAATTGGGTCAGAACAGCTTTATCGCTGACTCCTGAAAATCTGTTCTGACCCAATTATTCAAAAATGGCCGGATCACTCTCGGATTACCGGAAGAAGCGCGACTTCGGCGTCACCGCCGAGCCCAGGGGCACGGTGGGACGCGTGGGCAAGCGGCTCTCGTTCGTGGTGCAGAAGCACGCCGCCTCGCGCCTGCATTACGACTTTCGCCTCGAACTAGACGGGACCCTCAAGAGCTGGGCGGTCCCCAAGGGCCCGAGCTTCGATCCCAGGGTGAAGCGCATGGCGGTCCATGTGGAGGACCACCCGATCTCCTATGGCGGCTTCGAAGGCGTCATCCCCAAGGGGCAGTACGGCGCCGGCACGGTGATCGTGTGGGACCGCGGCGAATGGGTGCCGGTGGAGGATCCGGCCACGGGCTACCGCGCGGGCAAGCTCAAGTTCGAGCTCCACGGCGAGAAGCTGCGCGGGCGCTGGGCGCTGGTGCGCATTAAGGCGCGCGAGGGCGAGCGCCAGGAGCCCTGGCTCCTCATCAAGGAAAACGATGGCGAGGCGCGCACGGCGGCCGATTACGACGTGACCGAAGCGCTGCCCGACAGCGTGCTTTCGGGAGCGGCGGCGAAGAAGCCTGCCGTGGTCAAGAAGCCTGCGGCCTCGAAGAAGACGCCGGCAGCGAAAGCGAAATCCCGCAGCCCTGACGCCCCGGAGATCCCGCCCGGCGCGCGAAAGGCGGCCCTGCCGCTCGCCTTCGCGCCGCAGCTCGCCACCCTGGTGGAAGGGCCCCCCGCATCGGGCGACTGGATCTACGAGGTCAAGTTCGACGGCTACCGCCTCCTCGCGCGCCTCGACGGCGACGACGTGCGGCTCTTCACGCGCAACGGCAACGACTGGACCTCGCGGATGAAACCGCTGCGCGACGAGATCGCTTCGCTCGGGCCCGCCACCGGCTGGATCGACGGCGAGATCGTGGTGATGAATGCCGACGGCAACCCGGACTTCCAGGCCCTCCAGGGGGCCTTCGACTCGGCGCGCACGAAAGACATCGTCTACTTCGCCTTCGACCTGCCGCACTTCGGCGGCTACGACCTCACCGCCGTGCCGCTGGTGGAGCGCCGCCGCGTCCTCGAGGCGGCACTCGCGGGCAACCGCTCGGCGCACGTGCGCTTCAGCGAGGCCTTCGACGCACCGGTCGCCGATCTGCTGGAGGGCGCGTGCCGCAAGGGCCTCGAGGGCCTCATCGGCAAGCGGGCCCAGGCGCCGTACTCCTCGGCGCGCAACGCGACGTGGATCAAGTTGAAGTGCACCAAGCGCCAGGAGTTCGTGATCGCGGGATACACCGATCCCAAGGGGAGCCGCAAGGGCTTCGGCTCGCTCCTCCTCGGCATCCACGACGCCGGCGGAGACCTGGTCTATGCCGGGAACGTCGGCACCGGCTTCGACGACCGGCTGCTGGATTCGCTCTACGCGAAGCTCACGCCGCTGGACGTGACGAAGTCACCGTTCGCCCAACCGCCAAAAGGCGTGAAGGGCCATTGGGTAAAGCCCAAGCTCATCGCCGAGGTGGCGTTCACGGAGTGGACGAGCGAGGGACGCATCCGCCACCCGGTGTTCCATGGCCTGCGCACCGACAAGGAGCCGCGCGCCATCACGCGGGAGCAGGCGAAGACCCCGGACGCGAAGCCCGTGAAGGCCCCCAACGCGAAACCCGCGAAGTCCCCCGCGAAAACCGCCCCGCCATCGCGCGCGCCGGTGCCGCCCCCGGACGCGGCCACCCAGGCGAAGCGCGTCGGCAAGTCCGGCGAGGCGCTTGCCGGAATCCTGGTCACCCACCCCGAGCGCGTGATCGACGCCGCGAGCGGAGCCACCAAGCTCGACCTCGCGCGCTACTACGACGCCATCGCGCCCCACATGGTGCCGCACCTGGACGGCCGCCCGATTGCGCTGGTGCGGGCGCCCGGCGGCATCGGCGGCGAGCTCTTCTTCCAGAAGCACGGCGAGAAGATCAGCATTCCCGGCATCGTCCAGCTCGACCGCAAGTACTGGCCGGGCCATCCCGAGATGCTGGAAGTCGCGAGCCGCGAAGCGCTGGTGGGCGCGGCGCAGATGAACGTGATCGAGATGCACACCTGGAATTCGACCACGAAGGACATCACGCACCCCGACCGCGTGATCTTCGACCTCGACCCGGGCGAGGGCATCGACTGGGCGACGGTGAGGGAAGCCACGGCGCTCACCCACAAGATGCTCGAGCTGCTGGGACTGAAGTCCTTCCTGAAGACCAGCGGCGGCAAGGGCCTGCACGTGGTCGTGCCCCTCACGCCGAAATGGGACTACGAGCGCGTGAAGGACTTCTCGCAGCGCCTGGTGGTGCACATGACGCGCACGATTCCGACGCTGTTCGTGGCGAAGAGCGGCGCGCGCAACCGGGTCGGCCGCATCTTCATCGACTACCTGCGAAACGGGCGCGGCGCCACCACGGTGGCGGCCTTCTCGGCGCGCGCGCGGCCGGGGATGGGGGTCTCGGTGCCCGTCACCTGGAAGGAGCTCCCCGGGCTCTCCTCCGCGGACCAATGGAACATCTTCAACGTGCTCGAGCGGTTGAAGCGCCAGCGCGCCGACCCGTGGAAGGCCTACTTCACCGCGGCGCAGACGCTCGAGGATGCGGCAAAGCGGCTGGGGGAGTAGCGGGGGGCGGGAAACGAGCAGGGAGCGGGAAAGAGCACGGGCGCCGATGGCCGCAGATCCCGGGACGATAAACGCGGATGCAATTGCCAAGAGTATCGGGGCTGGCGATCAGGACGCCGTGACTTTGAATGTCGTATCTGCCTTTATCGCCCCTGGATCTGCGGCCATCGGCGTCCCTGCTCTTTCCCGCCCCCTGCGTTACTCCTGTGCCTGCCCCGGCACGAACTCGAAGCGGGCGCCATCGGACACGAACACCAGCTTGCCGTCCTCCCGCACCACGCGCGTCTTCTCGCCCATCGCGGCGAGCAACCGGCGCTCCACTTCCATCTCCGGGCCCACGCAGGCTCGCTTGGTGGTGATCACGGGCCCCAGGCGAATGGCCCCGCCCTCGACGACCCAGCTGCTGGAGAGCATGTTGCAGCCGGTGTAGCCGGAGATGCGGCCTTCGCGCACGAATTCCAGCCGCGCCACCTGGCGGCTGTCGCTCGTATTCCCGGGGGCCGCGACCCACTTGGTGCCCGCGAGCGATGCGGGGGCCGGTGACACGCCCGGCGTCGAAGGGGGTTGCGTCGCGGCGCACGCCGCCAGCGCGAGCGATGACGCCGCGAGCCCGATGCGAACGCGGCTCATCGCCGTGCCTCCTCGGAGACGGCGCGGAACTTGAGGCTGCCCCCGGAGCCCGACATCGTCATCGCATCGACGGTGATCGAGTAGCTCGACACCGACTGCAGCACGTCGATCACGCGCCGCTCCGCCGCCACGATGCGCGCCTCGCACACCTGCTGCGGTGTGCGCTCGATGCGCATCACCGCGATGGCCTTGGCGCCCACCGCGTCCTGGATGATCGGGGCGCTGAAGCGGCTGCAGCCGCCGAAGCCTTCCATGCGCCCGTCGCCAAAGCGCACCCACGGCTGCTCGCCCGGCTGGGGCAGCTCCAGCAGCACCTGCCAGCGTGTGCCGATGAAGGGCAGCGGCGGCGGCTCCTTCTGGTCGATCGCCTTCATGACGCCGCACCCGCACGACACCAGGGCCACGACGGCCAGCGAAATCCATTTCATCTGAATGCTCCGGTCAATTGAAGAGTTCCACCAGGAGGTCGAGGGCATCGCCCACGAGCTCCACCGAATCCACGCGCGCCGGGTCGTGGCGACCTTCGGCCTTCGCCAGGCGCCGCTCGACACGCTTGCCCGCGAGCGCCGCCTCCACGGCGGCGGCCGGGTCCACGGTGCGCGGCGTGGCCTCGGCGCGCGAGAGCTGCGCCAGGGTCTTGGCCACCGCGTCGGCATCGAGGATCGAGATCGGCGCACGGCAATGGGCGCAGGCATCGCCCTCGAGGTCCACCGGCGCCCCGCACGAGGAGCACCGCACCTGCGTCACCTGCGCCCGCAGCCGCGCAATCTCGGGACCCGTTAGCGAGCGCACGAACTCCTTCTCGCGCAGGAACTGGTAGAACGTGGTGAGCCTTCCGCAGCCGGAAGGGCAACGATGGTAGGTGATGCGATTGGTGCGCTGCAGGTCGTGGGTGAGTGCGAGCTGCGTGCGGCAATGGGGGCAGCGGGTCTTCTCCGCCACGGGGCGCGGCGGCGTGGCGTGGTTCTCGTGGATCTGCCTGAAGAGCTCCATCACCGCGCCTGGAGTGAGTGCCGTGCTCTCGAACGGATCGAACCAGAGCAGGTGGCAGCCGTGGCAGGTGTCGACCTCCAGCTCTCCCTCCGGCCGGCGTGCGAGCCGCTGGCGTCCCATGGGCGCCGAGCACGAGGGGCAGCCGATCATGGAGAGCGCTCGGCGAGCGCCTTGAGGTTCGCGAGGCCGCGCTCGAAGTCGGGGCCGACGATGCGGTCCATGAAGAAGGCGAGGTAGCGCTTGAGCGGGTTGCCGCCCACGTCCCCGCCGTTGGTCCAGGTAAGGCGCGTGCCGCTCCCGGCGGGCTCGAGGATCAGCTCACCCTCCGACTTCATGTTGTAGTCGGCGAAGACGAGTTCGTAGCCGAGGCGCTCGTTGGGCACCACGCGGGTGAAGGTCATGCGCCCCGAGCCCTGGGTGGCGCTCTTCCACGCCCAGCGCGCGCCCTGGCCGAACGGGGGGCCACCGTAGGTGGTCTCCATGTTCGGGTCGCGCTCGTTCCAAACCGTCCACTTCTTCCACTCCCGCGGGTCGACCACGTAGTTGAAGACGCGCGGCGCCGGTGCCGCGATCTCCACCGAGCGCTTGACCGCGAAGCTCGTGGGCAGCAGGAATCCCGCGCCCACCACCGCCAGCGCCAGGATCCCCAGGATCGCCAGGGTCCATTGGATTATCTTGATCATCGGACCTCTCCCCTGGCGCCAATATAATTGAAGTCATGTGCAGCCGTTACTTTCTCGATGCCGACGGGAACATCATTGCCTACACGTTCCACGTGCCGGTGCACGATCGCGTCCGCAAGCGCTTCAACATCGCCCCCACCCAGGAGGCGCCCGTCGTGAGGGTGGGCGACAGCGGCGTGCGCGAGGTGGCGCTGCTGCGCTGGGGCCTGGTGCCCTCCTGGGCCAAGGAGCTAAAGGTCGGCACCAGGATGATCAACGCACGCGGCGAGACCGTCGCCGAGAAGCCCGCCTTCCGCGCCGCGATGAAGCAGCGCCGCTGCATCGTGCCCGCCACCGGGTTCTTCGAGTGGCAGGGCGAGCCGGGTGCCAAGCAGCCCTTCGCCATCACGGTGCCGCAGCAACCGCTCCTCGCCTTCGCGGGCCTGTGGGAGAGCTGGCGGCCGGAGGCGGGACCGGCGGTGGAAACCTTCACCATAGTGACCACCGAGGCCAACGAGGCCATCACGCGCATCCACGACCGGATGCCGGTGATCCTGCCCGCCGATGCGGTGGAGACGTGGCTCACGGGCCCCGCCGAGGCGGCGCTGGCGCTGCTGACGCCCTACGCGGGCGAGGTGGCGCTGCGGCCCGTGGGGCGCTACGTGAGCAACGTGAATCACGAGGGGCCCGAGTGCCTCGACGATGCCGAGCCCACGTGGGATGAGCCTCGGCAGGGGTCGCTGCTGTGAAACCTGACGGGCGGCAACGATGTGCGAGCGTGGGTTGAACCACGAAGGTCACGAAGGTCCACAAAGGTCCACGAAGGAACGCATAAACAGGGAGGGCGGCGAAATTTGTTCGGTGAGCGCCCGCCGAGGTTTCCACGTGCGTTCAACCCTTCGATTTCCTTTGTGGACCTTTGTGGACCTTCGTATCCTTTGTGGTCAATAAAATGCTTCCTCATAGGCCATCTCAGCCGCAGCCACCGGCACCACTTGCACCCGTGACCGGTGCTTCGCGATGAAGGACAGCACGATCTTGTAGATGTCGGGGTCGAAGCCGATCTCGGCTCGCGCTTCCAGGATCCCCTCGAGGTCCATCGCGTCGCGTGCGGTGCCCAAATGGCACCAGCGGTCGAAGACGTGGGCCTCCTCGATCCTGCCGTCGTCGTGGCGCTCGCGGATCACGATCCGCCCCGCAAACGGCCAGTCCGCCACCTTCCAGGGTGCCAATGCCGTGGCGAGGCGCACGTTGTGCGCCTCGGGAGATTCCTCCCCGATGCAGGCGCCGCGGCACTTGCGCACCTGGCGCGCGAAACAGGGCCCGCCGCGCTTCTCCCACCCCAGCTGGCGCCAGCACAGGCCATGCTCGGCGGCCAGCGCCTCCAGCATCTGCTTCACGTTGAGCTTGGTGGCGAAGGGACCGAAGATCGTCTCGGCGCCCTCGCCGCGCGCGCCCCAGTCGATGTCCTTGTTGACCAGCACCTCGGGCGCCGAGCACAGGTCCGGCAGCCGCAGGAAGCAGGCGTTGGCCTTGCGGCGCAGCCGGTGGTTGTGCAGCGGCAGCAGCTCCTTCACCAGGCGCGCTTCGCGCAGCAGCGCGCCCAGCTCGCCCGCGGTCTCATCGACCTCGATGCGCTGGATCTCGCCGGAGAGCCGGATGTCGTTGGCCGAGCGATGGTCGCTCGAGAAGTGCGAGCGCACGCGCTCGCGCAGGTTGATGCTCTTGCCGATGTAGATCGGCAGGTCGTTCACGCCGTAGAAGCGGTAGACGCCGGGACCTTCTGGCAGGCCCTCGAGCACGTCGGCCGCGAGCTGCGGCGGCAGGCTGGGGATCTTGAGGAGGCGCTTCACCGCGGCCTCGATGTCCGCGATCTCCTTCTCGCGGTAGAGGAGCTGCACGAAGCGCC
>JANMHV010000218.1:0-11237 GCA_031375445.1 Burkholderiales bacterium
CGCAGACCGCGGCCAAGGCCGCCGAGTTCACTTTCGGCAACTATCGCGAGGCCTACGGCAGCCCGGAGACGGCGCGGCTGTTCTGGAACTCGATGAAGTTCGCGACCGGCACCGCGATCTTCGCCTTCGTGCTCGGCACCGCGCTTGCCTGGATGAACGAGCGCACCAACACGCCCTTCAAGAGGCTTTTCTTCGCGCTCTCCCTCATACCGCTGGTCATCCCGGGCATCCTTTTCACGGTCGCCTGGATCCTGCTCGCCAGCCCCAAGATCGGCATCATCAACCTGGTGCTGAAAGGCGCTTTCGGGCTCGATGCCGCGCCCTTCGACATCTACTCGATGGGGGGAATGATCTGGGTCGACGGGCTGCACTACTCGCCGATGGCGTTCCTGCTCATGTCCGCGGCCTTCCGCTCCATGGACCCGGCGCTGGAGGAGAGCGCCATGATGAGCGGGGCCAACGTGTTCCAGGTGGCCTATCGCATCACGCTGCGCCTGTCGTGGCCGGCGATCTTCGCCACGATCCTGATCCTCTTCGTGCGCGCCATCGAGTCGTTCGAGGTGCCGGCGCTGCTCGGCCTGCCGGTGGGCATCCAGGTGTTCACCTCGTCGATCTACCAGGCGGTGCACAAATACCCGAGCCAGATCGGCCTTGCCTCCGCGTACGCGGTGATCCTGCTGCTGATCACGACCGGGGGCGTGTACTTCCAGTCGCGCCTTTCGAGCCGGGGCTCCAAGTACGCGACCATGACCGGCAAGGGTTTCCGCCCGCGGCAGATCGACCTGGGGCCCTGGCGCTACGTGACCGCGGGCATCTTCATCGTCTATTTCCTGCTGATCGTGGTGCTGCCGTTCGCGGTGCTGGTGTGGTCGAGCCTGCAGAAGTTCTACTCGGTGCCATCGTGGCAGGCGCTGCAGAACCTGACACTCGACCCCTACCGCTTCATCCTCACCTACCCGAACCTCACGCGTTCGGTGGTGAACAGCCTCCTGCTGGCGCTCGGATCGGCGACCCTCATCATGCTGGTGACCTCCGTCATCTGCTGGATCGTGGTGAAGACCAAGCTGCCCGGCCGCTGGCTGCTGGACAACGTGGCGTCGCTGCCGATGGTGTTCCCGGGGCTCGTGCTCGGCCTCGCGATCATGATCTTCTACCTGTACTTCGACATCGGCGTGTACGGGACGCTCTGGATCATGTTCATCGCCTACGTGACGCGCTTCATGCCTTACGGTCTGCGCTACAACACGACCTCGATGCTGCAGATCCACAAGGAGCTCGAGGAGAGTGCCGCGATGAGCGGGGCGTCGTGGGGCACGACCTTCCGCCGCATCATCCTGCCGCTGCTCAAGCCCGGCCTGCTGGCGGGCTGGATCTACGTGATGATCGTCTCGATCCGCGAGCTGTCCTCCTCGATCCTGCTGTACAGCCCCGGGACCGAGGTGGTGTCGATCGTGATCTGGGAGCTGTGGGAGAACGGCCAGTACGTCGAGCTCTCGGCGCTGGGCGTGCTGTTCATCGTGGCGCTGTTCGTGATGGTGATGCTGGCGCAGTGGTTGGGCAGCAAGTACGGCGTGAAGGAATGATCGGGTCCCGGCCCGTTGCGGCGGTAGCCGCGGCCGGGATGACAAGGAGGAGGATGCTGTGCTGAAAGTCGAGGGACTCTACACGGAGTACCCGAACGAGAAGGGCGAGATCGTGAAGGCGGCCCAGGACGTGAGCTTCACGGTCCCGGAGGGCAAGCTCTTCACGCTGCTCGGGCCCAGCGGGTGCGGCAAGACCACCACGCTGCGTTCCATCGCGGGGCTGGAGAAGCCGCGCCTGGGCCAGATCACCGTCAACGACCGCGTCGTCTACTCCTCGGCCGGCAAGGTGTTCGTGGCCCCCAACCGGCGCGGCTTCGGCATGGTGTTCCAGTCCTATGCGATCTGGCCACACATGGACGTGTTCGGCAACACCGCTTTCCCGCTGCAGGTGGGCGACAAGCGCTATTCGCGCGAGCAGGTGCGCGAGAAGGTGATGGGGGTGCTGAAGGCGGTGCAGCTCGACCACCTCGCCGACCGCGAAGCGACCAAGCTGTCCGGAGGCCAGCAGCAGCGACTCGCACTCGCGCGCGCGCTGGTGATGGAGCCGGCGCTGCTGCTGCTGGACGAGCCGCTGTCGAACCTCGACGCCAAGCTGCGCGAGCGCATGCGCTTCGAGTTGAAGCGCCTGCAGCGCGAGCTTGGCATCACCACGGTGTACGTGACGCACGACCAGAGCGAGGCGCTCGCCCTGTCGCACGAGATCGCGGTGATGAGCGAGGGCCGCATCCAGCAGATTGGAACCCCGCGCGAGGTGTACGAGCGCCCGCGCAACGCGTTCGTCGCGGACTTCGTAGGATCCACCAACTTCCTGGACGGCGTGGTCCTCGGCGCGGAGGAAGGCGAGCAGCGCTGGCGCGTTCGCACGCCGATCGGCGACCTCTCGGTGCTGGGCTCGGAGCCCCTCGCGCAGGACGCCAAGGTGCTGGTCTCCGTGCGGCCGGAGGACGTGAGCCTCACGGAGGCGCGCCCGGCGGGCGCCACCAACATCTGGCAGGGGGTCGTCGACCAGAAGGTATTCCTGGGGGAGGTGCTCGATTTCCAGGTGAAATTGGGCGATCGAATGCTGCTCTCGCGCCAGCATCCCACGTTGCGCACCCCGATCGGCAGCGCAATCTTCATCCAGTTGGACCCCGAGAAGTGCGTGGCCCTCCGGGCCGTCTAGGGAACCGCCAAGCATGCAGAAGAAAACCAGCCCGGTGAAGCTCGAGGCCCATGCCCGCGCGTCGAAGTACGCGGTTTCGCCCACGAAGGATCGCTGGGCATCCGACGTGATCGTGGACCTGATGCATGCCTACGACCTGCCGCATGCGGCGTTGAACCCGGGCGCGAGCTACCGGGGCCTGCACGACTCCATCGTCAACTACGGCCAGAACCGGCCGACGATGATGCTGTGCCAGCACGAGGAGACCGCGGTCCAGATCGCCCACGGCTACGCCAAGGCGACGGGCGAGCCGATGATCGCGATCGTGCACAACCTGGTGGGCCTCCTGCACGCCAACATGGCGATCTACTACGCCTACATCGACCGCGCGCCCGTTTTCATCGTCGGCGCCACGGGGCCCATGGACGAGACCAAGCGCCGCCCGCGCATCGACTGGATCCACACCGCGCAGGGGCAGGGCGAGGCGGTGCGGCAATACACCAAGTGGGACTACCAGCCGCACACCATCGACGGCGTTCCGGAATCGTTCGCGCGCGCCTACGGCGTGATGATGACCCAGCCCCAGGGGCCGGTGTACATGATCTACGACGCGTGGCTCCAGGAGCAGAAGCTCGATCACGAGGTGAAGCTGCCGCCGCCCGACAAGGTGAAGGTGCCCTCGCGCCTGGGCCCCGATCCGCAGGCGCTCCTGAAAGCTGCCGACATGATCGCCGCCGCCGAGCGCCCGGTGATCATCACCGAGTACACCGGCCGCGACCGCGAAGCTTTCCACACCCTGGTCGAGCTCGCCGAAACCGCGGGCATTCCGGTCTACGACATCAACAGCAGGCTCTCCTTCCCGAGCCGGCATCCGCTCAACGTGAGCATGTCCAAGGACGCTTTCCGCGAGGCCGACCTGGTGGTGTGCCTGGATGCGCGCGATTGGGAGAAGCCCACCACCGAGCTGGTGAGCACCACCCGGGAGCTCACCTCGGTCGTGCCTTCGGGCGCGAAGTGGATCGAGATCGGCTTCGGCGACCTCGAGCTTTCCAGCTGGGCGCTCGATTACCAGCGAATGAACCACGCCGACCTGCGCGTGATGGCCGACACCACGCTCGCGATCCCGATGCTCACCGCGCTCCTCAAGGCCCGCATCGACAAGGACCGCAAGCTTGCCGCCAAGGTGAAGGCGCGTGCCGCCGCCACCGCCGCGAAGACGAAGGCGCGCCGCGCCAGGTGGGCCGAGCAGGCGAAGGAGGATTGGGATGCGAGCCCGATCGCCCTGCCGCGCCTCGCAACCGAGGTGTGGAACGCGATCAAGGACCACGATTGGGTCCTTACCGCCGGCACGCTCGAGGAGTGGACGCGCAAGCTCTGGGACTTCGACAAGCCTTACCGCCACCCGGGCCGCTCGCTCGGCACATCGACCCAGATCGGCATCTCGCTCGGCGTGGCACTCGCGCACCGCGACGAGAAGCGGCTGGTGGTCGACATCCAGCCCGACGGCGACCTCATGTTCGACGCCGGCGCCTTGTGGGTCGCGGCCAAGCATCGCATCCCCATGCTGGTCGTGATGTACAACAACCGCGCCTATTACAACGACTGGGAGCACCAGATCCGCATGGCGAAGCTGCGTGGCACCCCGGTGGAGCGCGCGCACATCGGCATGGACATGACCGACCCCGATCCGGATTTCGGCAAGCTCGCCCAGTCCATGGGCTGGTATGGGGAAGGCCCGATCGACGACCCGAAAAAAGTGGCGGCGGCGCTGAAGCGCGCGATCGCCAAGGTGAAGTCCGGGCAGCCGGCGCTGATCGATACGATCACGCAAAAACGATGAGCGCCTCGACCCCCTTGGCCTCCAGGCCTTCCACACGCATTACCCGAGTGGGCATGATCGGCGCCGGGCGCATGGGCCAGCCCATGATTGGCCACCTCGTGAAGAAGGGTTTCGAGGTGGCCGCCCACGACATCGATGAGGGCAAGCGCTCGGCGGTGGAATCGCGCGGCGGGCGTTGGGAGGCGGACCTGGGCGAGCTCGCGCGAAGCTGCGAGGCGATCCTGGTGTGCGTGGGCTACGACCGGGAGCTTCGCCAGTTGCTCGCCGCCGACGGCGGGCTGAAGGAGATGCCCGCCGGATGTATCGTCGCGATCCTCTCCACGGTCAACCCCGAAACGGTGATGGAGCTCGCGGCGCTGGGCGCCCCGCGAGGCGTGCATGTCGTCGACTCCACCGTGTGCCGCGGCGGCAAGGCCGCGGACGAAGGCACGCTGCTCAGCTTCGTGGCGGGGGATGCGGCCGTGGTCGCCCGGCTGACCCCGGTCCTTTCGGCCTACTCCACCGACATCGTCCATACAGGCAAGGTGGGGACCGCGCAGGTGGCGAAGGCGGCCAACAACATGATCATGTGGTCGTGCCTCATCGCCAACCACGAGGCGCTGGCACTCGCGCACCGCCACGGCATGGACGCCGGGGCGCTGCGAGAGGCGCTGAAGCTTTCGAGCGCCGACAACTACGTGCTCCGCAACTGGGGCGTCAATACGATGGCCTGGGCCGAGGACGACATGGCGATCGTCCAGTCGATGGCCGCGGGCAAGGGCATCGCGCTGCCGCAGGCGGGACTCAATCGGGAGCTGTGCCGCGCGCTCAAGCCGAAACGGTTCAAACTCGATGAGTACGGTATCTAGCCGAATCACGATCCGGAGGAACACATGGGCAAGCTCGACGACCTCGCGACACCAGCCATCTCGACACCGGGGCAGGCGGCGGCGACCGAGTCGCACTACCACAGCAAGAAGAACCGCATCTTCGTGCGCGGCATCCAGGGGCAATACAGCCTCAAGGACGAGCTCGCGCGGCTGCGCGAGATGCCGCGGGTGCGCCGCGCGAAGGACATCAAGTTCCGCGATGGCCCGCAGACCTACAGCCGGCACTACGTCGAGCCCAAGGACGGCATCACGCAGACCTTCCACCTCCACCTGGAGGAATACGGCCCCGGCGCGAGGAGCCAGAAGCACGGCCACGTGAACGAGGCGGCGTTCTACATCCTCGACGGCGAGGGCTACGAGGTGCACGACGGCATTCGCTACGACTGGAAGGCGGGTGACGTGGCGATCGTGCATAACAATTGCGTGCACCAGCACTTCAACGCGAGCCCGACGCGCCCGGCCCGCGCGCTCGTGATCAAGACCAAGCCGATGTACATGTTCATGAACATGCTGTTCCAGCACCAGGTCGAGCCCCGCCCCACGGAGCCCGCTGCGGGGCCCGAGGCCGCCGCGTTCGCGGCGCGCGAGGGCGAGACGGATTTCAATCATTGAAATTGGATCCCCGCCTTCGCGGGGAAGACACGCGTCACCCCCGCGAAGGCGGGGGCCCAATAAGTCGAGGAGAAGAAGATGGCATGGGACGAATCGAAGAGCTGGAAGCGGGGCACGGCCAACCAGGCGCTCTACCAGGCGCTGCTGGATGACGCGGAGCAGGCGCCGGCGAGAAACGCCAAGCGCAAGAAGGTGGTGCGCCCGGAGGACATGCCCTGGGAGCTGTCGCGCCACGGGCTGCTGAAGCACCTCATGAACGAGGGCATGAATACGCGCATGGAAACCGTGGACGCCTACATGCTGGTGATCCCCCCGGGCAGCCGCTCCGGCAAGCACCGCCAGCTGGCCGAGGAGTGCCTGTACGTGGTCGAGGGCCGGGGCTACGACATCCACGTCGACTACGACGTGGAGATCACCGACACTTACCACTGGTCGCCGCAGAAAGAGGAAAAGCGTTACGAATGGGAGGCGGGCGACGTGATTTACGTGCCGCCGAACACCGCGACGCAGCACTTCAACTCGGACCCCAGCCGGCCGGCGCGACTCATCTCGGCCGTGAACCGCATCTTCAAGCACGCGGGTTTGAACGACCTGGAGCAGCTGGAGGACGCGCCGGAGTATCGCCCGGGCGTGAAGGTGACGCCGGAGCTGGTGGAGCAGTTCCTCACCGGCAAGTTCAGGGTCGAGGCCTGACATGGCAGCCGCCGAAGAGCTGAAGACGGCGATGGTCTCGGACGAGATGGCGAAGAAGTTCGCCACCGAGAAGGAGACCCCGTACACCCGTTGGGTCGCCGCCCAGGGCCTGGAGATCGGCAGCGCGATCTTCCAGGAGAACCTGCATGCCGTGGAGCTGCGCGACTGGCCCGCCCGCGGCGGGCGCGGGGTGTTCCTGAACCACGATGCATCGCGCACCTCGAATGACGCCTATGTCTGCGAGATCCCGCCCGGCAAGGAGCTCGCGCCCCGCCGGCAGCTGTTCGAGGAGATGGTCTACGTGCTGGACGGCCGCGGCTCCACGGCGGTGTGGAACGACAGCGGTGCGAAGGTCACGTTCGAGTGGAAGAAGGGCGCGATTTTCGCGATCCCGCTGAACGCGAGCCACCAGCATTTCAACGCCTCCGGGAAGGAGGCGGCGCGCTTCGTCTCGGTCACCAACGCCCCGGCGATCATCAACGCCTTCGGCGACCTGGATTTCGTCTTCGGCTCGAAGCACGATTTCCGCGACCGCTTCGGCGGCGAGCCCGACTACTTCGCCAACAAGGGCGAGCAGAAGGGCCTGCTGCTGGACACCAACTTCGTGGCCGACGCGGTGAACCTGCCCCTCATCGCGGCCAAGGAGCGGGGCGCGGGCGGAGGCCACATCCGCTTCAACATGGCGAAGGGCTCGATGAACAGCCACATCTCCCAGTTCCCGGTGGGAACCTACAAGAAGGCGCACGCCCATGGGCCGGGGGCCTACGTGATCGTGATGAGCGGCGAGGGTTTCAGCCTCATGTGGCCGGAGGGCGAGAAGCCGCGCCGCTACGACTGGAGCGAAGGCACGCTCATCACTCCGCCCAACATGTGGTTCCACCAGCACTTCAACACCGGAACCACGCCGGCGCGTTACCTCGCATTCAAGCAGGAGGGGGTCGCGATCCGCAACGCCCAAGGCGTGCCCAAGGCGTGGATCAGCAAGCGCCTGGGGGGCGACCAGATCGACTACGCCGACGAGTCGGCGGAGGTGCGCGCGCTGTTCGCCGAGGCGCTGGCGAAGAACGGCCTCGAATCACGCATGCAGGAGGCCTACACGAACGAGCTTGTGGAGCTGCCGCCCAAGGCGGCGCGCGCGGCGTGAGCCGAAGCCGTTCTTGGGGGCGGAATGGTGCGATTAGCGCTTGACGCTCTTCGGGGGCGCCACTAACCTAGCCGCAGGCTGTTCCATGTAAGAGACATTCGTTCCGCGTACAGGAACGGCGTACAAAAGACCTAACGGAGGGGACGCGAAATGAACAAGAAGAAGCTTTGGGTCGCGATGGCGGCCGTGCTGGCGCTGCCGGCGACCGCCCTGGCCAAAGCGGGTGACGAAGCCGAGACCGTGGTGACGCTCTACGGCAAGATCTACCCCGAGTTCGTGTTCCCGAGCTCCTCCGGGGCGACCTCGGCGGGCACCCCCACGTGCACCATCTGCGCGGCGGCCGCCGGCACGAACGCCGTGATCAAGCGCACCGAGATGGAATCGAGCAATTCACGCTTCGGCGTGCGCGGGCACCAGAAGCTCGGCGGTTCCCTCAGCGCGATCTTCCAGCTGGAAACCGAGTTCCACGTCGATTCGAACGATTCGCGCTTCGCCCAGCGCGACTCCTTCGTGGGGCTGCATTCCTCCTGGGGCACGGTGAAGCTCGGGCGGATGGACACGCCGTTCAAGAACTATGGCGACGACCTCTCCTTCCTCAGCGTATCCAGCGGCAACTTCGTCTCCACGAGCGAAGTGCTGCGCAAGACCGGGTTCGGCACCAGTTCGGCGTCGAGCTTCCACCTGCGCCGCGTGAATGCCGTCCAGTACGAGACGGAGGAGATCGCGGGCTTCCAGCTGGCGGCGATGTATTCGACCGACGAAGCCAAGACGGCCACGCGCGACCCGCGCGTGACCTCCTTCGCCGGCAAGTACGAACGCGGCCCCTGGTACTTCGCGCTCGCGTACGAGGAGCACAAGGACCTGTTCGGCGGCTCGCGCAACGTGGGCTCGTCGCAAACGAACTTCGCCAATCTGGCGGTGAATTCCAAGGACAAGGCGGTCCAGGGCACCGTCAAATATAAGATTGGCGTGCACACGCTCGAGGCCGATTACATCACCAAGAAGTACGACGAGAGTGGCGCGATCGCGACCGGGCGTTTCCAGTCTTACAAGAACAACGCGTGGCTGCTCAACTGGCAGGCCAAGTGGTCCTCCCGGTGGGCGACGCAGCTGCACTACGTCCACGCGGATGCGGGCACCTGCCAGCTGGTGGGCGCGGCATGCAATACCGACGGACTCGAGGGCACGCAGATCTCGGCCGGCGCGGCGTACTACTTTTCCCGCAGGACCTTCGTCTTCCTCCTGGCAAGCGTGGTGAAGAACGACAAGTCCGCGCGCTTCAACAGCAGCAACCAGCAGAGCCTGAATGTTGGCGAGGACCTGCGCCAGGTCGGCCTGGGCCTGCACACGTCGTTCTAGCGCGCGGATATACCGCGGGCGAGGCAGCACCGAAGTAGAGGCCGTTCGGCGGGCGCCACGGGCGCCCGTTTTTTTGAGGACCCCCAAAGAGGGCCCCGGAAACGAGGAGACGCGACATGAACCAGCCTTTCCGCGGCCACCGTCCAGGGCGCCGCGCCTTCACCGCCGCGGCCCTCGCGGCACTCGCCTTGCCCGGGCTTGCACGCGCCCAGCGCGGTAACGAATCGCCCCACAAGGCGCTCTACCAGCACCAGGGCTCCGACCGCGAAGCGAAGCTGCGCTCCGGTGCCGCCCGCGAGGGGCAGGTGGCGGTCTACACCTCGCTCAACCTCAAGGATTCGGTGCCGCTCACCGAGGCCTTCGAGAAGGCGACTGGCGTCAAGGTGAGCTTGTGGCGCGCTTCCAGCGAGAAAGTGCTGCAGCGCGCGATCACCGAGGCGCGCGCCGGGCGCCATACCTGCGACGTCCTCGAGACCAACGGCCCCGAGATGGAGGCGCTCTATCGCGAGAAGATGCTGGAGGCCTTCACTTCCCCCCATTTCGCCGACCTGCCGCCGGCCGCCTTCCCCGCGCACCGGCACTACGTCGCCACGCGCTTCAATTTCTTCACCATCGGGTACAACACCAACCTCGTGAAGCCCGAGGAAGTGCCCAATTCCTACGAAGACCTTGTCCACCCGCGGTGGGCCGGGCGCGTTGGTATCGAAGGCAGCGATGTCGACTGGTTCGGGGCGATCGTGAAGTCCATGGGAGAGGAGAAAGGGTTGGCGATGTTCCGCAAGATCGCGGAGAACCGGCCGCAGATTCGAACCGGGCACACGCTCATGGCGGAGCTCGTGGCCTCGGGCGAAATCCCGCTCGCCGCCACGCTGTACAACCACAACGTCGAGCGCCTCACGGTCAAGGGCGCCCCGGTGAAGTGGAAGCCGCTCACCCCCACCTTCGGCCGTCCCAACGCGATCGGCCTCGCCCGCAACGCGCCGCACCCGCATGCCGCGATGCTGTTTGCCGATTTCATGCTTTCCAAGGAAGGCCAGACCATCCTCAAGGAGCGCAACCGCGTGCCTTCCAGCCTCAAGGTCGACACCCACCTCAACAAGTTTCCCTTCCAGATGATCGACCCGGTCATTACCCTCGACGAAAACGATAAATGGGAAAAACTCTGGTCTGACCTTTTCCTCAAGGGAAAGAAACTGCAAAAGGAATCCGAATGAGCCTCAAACGCCACACCTTGCGGCTGCTCGCGGTCGCCCTCGCCGCAACGCTCCTGCCAGCTGGTGCCCAGGTCAAAGGCGGAGTTACGGCCGCTGATGTCGCCGGCATCACCGGGCCCGACCGGGAGCAGAGGCTCCATGAAGGGGCGAAGAAGGAAGGTCCCCTCAACATCTACACCTCGGCGCAAAGCGACGACATGGGAGCCCTGGTGGCGGGCTTCGAGAAGAAATACGGCCTCAAGGTCAATGTCTGGCGTTCCTCCAGCGAGAAGGTGCTGCAGCGCGCCATCCAGGAAACGCGCGGCAACCGCTTCACCGTGGACGTGGTCGAGACCAACGGCCCCGAGCTCGAATCGCTCCACCGCGAGCAGATCCTTCAGGCGGTGAAGTCGCCCCACCTGGTGGACCTCATCGCGCCTGCGATCCGCCCCCACGGCGAGTGGGTCGGAACGCGCCTCAACGTCTTCGTCCAGGCCTACAACACGAAGGAAGTGAAAAAAGCCGACCTGCCCAAGCGCTGGGAGGACCTGGCCGACCCGAAGTGGAAGGGCAAGCTCGGCATCGAGCAGGAAGATGCCGACTGGCTCGCCGGGCAGTTCGCCGAAATCGGCGAGGAGAAGGCCGCCAAGATCTTCCGCGACATCGTCGCCGCCAACGGCATCTCGGTGCGCAAGGGGCACACGCTCCTCACGCAGCTGGTCTCGTCCGGCGAGATTCCGCTGGCCCTCACGGTGTACAACTACAAGGCCGAGCAGCTGAAGCAGAAGGGCGCCCCGATCGAC
>JANMHV010000240.1:0-10257 GCA_031375445.1 Burkholderiales bacterium
GGGGATGATGCGCACCTCGATTGGCAGCATCAGCGTGACGAAGATCATCCAGAAGAAGAAGTTGCGCAGCGGGAAGCGGAAATAGACGATCGCGAACGCCGACAGGATCGAGATCGCGATCTTGCCCAGCGCGACACCCAGCGCCATCACGAGGCTGTTGAACAGCATCGTCCCCACGGGGGCGGCCGACCCCTTCTCCGAGCCCGAGGTGAGCACCTGGGTGTAATTCTTGATCATCTGGTCGCCGGGAACGAGCGACATGGGCACGTCGACGATCTGCTCGTAGGTGAGGGTGGAGGCCACGAACGTCACGTACAGGGGGAAGGCGACCAGGATCACGCCCAGGATCAGGATCGCGTGGGCGAGGAAATCGAGCCAGGGACGATTCTCGACCATCTCAGTACTGCACCTTCTTCTCGACGAAGCGGAACTGGATCACCGTGAGCAGGATCACGATGATCATGAGGATCACCGACTGCGCCGCGGAGCTGCCGAGGTCGGCGGCCTTCACGCCGTCGTGGTAGACCTTGTAGACGAGGATCTGCGTGGTTCCCGCCGGCCCGCCCTGGGTGGTGGCGTCGACCACGCCGAAGGTGCCGAAGAACGCGTACACGATGTTGATCACCAGCAAGTAGAACGTGACCGGCGACAGCAGCGGGAAAACCACGGTGCGGAAGCGGTGGAAGGGGGTCGCGCCGTCGATGGCCGCGGCCTCGAGGAGCGAGCGCGGGATCGACTGCAGCCCCGCCAGGAAGAAAAGGAAGTTGTAGCTGATCTGCTTCCAGGTCGCCGCCACCACGATCAGCAGCATCGCCTGGTCGCCGTTCACGATCCAGTTCCAGTCGATGCCGAAACGCTTGAGGAAATAGGTCGCGATGCCGATCGAGGGCGCGAAAATGAACGCCCAAAGGATGCCGGCGATGGCGGGCGCAACCGCGTACGGCCAGATCAGCAGCGTCTTGTAGGCGAGCGCCCCGCGCAGCACGTGGTCGGCCATGACCGCGAGCATGAGCGAGATGGCGATGCCGGACACCGCCACCAGCGTGCTGAAGATCGCGGTGATGCGGAACGAGTCGAGGTAGTGGGAGTCCCTCAGCAGCTCCTGGTAGTTCTGGAACCACACGAAGGTGGTGGAGAGCCCGAACGGATCCTGCACCAGGAACGACCAGTACACCGCCTGGATCGCCGGCCAGAAGAAGAAGATCACCGTCACGGCGATCTGCGGCGCCACCAGCGCGTATGGCAGCCACTTCGACTGGAAGACGACGCGTTTTTCCATCCCTCAGGCCCGCATGTCCCGGTCCGTCGCCGGCGTCGATCGGCTCAAGTCCGATCCAACGCCGGCAGCTGATCGGGCGCGGCGGCCAGCTGCCCGCCGCGTCCCGATCAACCCTTGTTGGCGGCTTCGAACTTGCGCAGGATCTCGTTGCCGCGCTTCACCGCCTCGTCGAGCGCCGCCTTCGGCTCCTTCTTGCCGGAGAACACGGCCTCCATCTCCTCCTCGATCACCTCGCGGCCCTGCACGTAATTGCCGAAGCGCAGGCCCTTGGAGTTCGGTGTCGCCGGCTTGTTGGCGAGCATCTTGACCGCCACTTCCGCCCCCGGGTTCTTGTCGTAGAAGCCGCTCTTCTTGGTCATCTCGTAGGCGGCATAGGTGATGGGCACGTAGCCCGTGTCCTTGTGCCACTCCATCTGCACCTCGGGGCGCGACAGGAAGGCGAAGAACTTGGCCACCCCCTTGTACGCGTTGTTGGTCTTGCCGCCCATCACCCACAGCGACGCGCCGCCGATGATCGCGTTCTGCGGCGCGCCCTTCACGTCGTCCCAGTACGGGATCTGGGTGACGGCCCAGTCGAACTTGGCCTGGCGGCGCACGTTGGCCTGGCCGCCGGTGCTCTCGGTCAGCATGGCGCACTCGCCACTGCCGAACTTGGCGCCGCCCTGGTTGGTGCGCCCGGCATAGCTGAACATGCCGCGCTTGGCGAGGTCCTGGAGCATGGTGAGATGGCGCACGTGCAGCGGCGTATTGACCTGGAACTGCGTGTCGAGGCCGGCGAGCCCGTTCTCCTTGGAGCCGATGGGGACGTTGTGCCAGGCCGAGAAGTTCTCGATGTGCACCCACGAAGGCCACGACGTGGTGTAGGCGCAGGCGTGGCCCGAGGCCTTCAGCTTCTCCGCGGCCGCGACCACTTCCTTCCAGGTCTTCGGCGGCTTCTCGGGATCCAGCCCCGCCTTCTTGAAGGCGTCCTTGTTCCAGTAGAAGATCGCGGTGGAGCTGTTGAAGGGGAACGACAGCATGTTGCCCTTCGAGTCGGTGTAGTAGCCCGCGACGGGGCCGAGGTAGGCCTTCGGGTCGAACGGCTCGTCGGCGTCCTTCATCAGCTTGTACACCGGAACGACCGCGCCCTTGGCGGCCATCATGGTGGCGGTGCCGACCTCGAAGACCTGCAGGATGTGGGGCGCGTTTCCGGCGCGGTAGGCGGCGATGGCGGCGGTCATCGATTCGGGGTAGGTGCCCTTGAAGGTCGGGACCACCTTGTAGTCCTTCTGGCTCGCGTTGTACTTGTTGGCGAGCTCGGCCACCTTGTCACCCAGCGCGCCACCCATGGAGTGCCAGAACTGGATCTCGGTCTGTGCGTGCGCCACGCCTGCGACGCCGAATGCGGCAAGCGCCGCGGCGATCTGTTTCACGATCATGCGGGAATCTCCTTCGAGTGGATTTCGGCGCGCGGGCGTTATGGTATTCGTTGGGGTCCGCGACGGCGCCATGTTACCAAGTTCGACGCTCCCGAAGGCGACAGGTTTATGACGCACCGCCGCATCCGCGGGGCCGCTATCCGCCCGAGAGCGCCGCCACCACCATCACATCGTCCGAGGCGCACAGGGCGGCGTCCAGACCCGTGGCCTGGACGCGGTTCACGAAGATCTTGATGTGCGGTCGCACCGCTCCGCGCTCGTCGACGATGCGGAAACGCATGCCGGGATGGCGGCGGTCGAGGTCATGGAGGAGTGCCGCGAGGTCGGCGCCCTCGCCCTCCACCTCGCGGCGATGCCCGGTGTACTCGGCCAGCGGCGTGGGAAGCCGCACCTTCACTCGTGCCCGGCCGCTTCGAGCGCGTAGATGTGGGGCAGGTGCAGCGTGAGGCAACGCCAGCTCGCACCCTCGTCCCCGCTCGCCCACACCTCCCCCGAGGTGGTCCCGAAATAGAGGCCCACGGGGTCCCCGTCGTCAGCGGTGAGCGCCTGGCGCTTCACCGTGAACCAGGCCTGGGATGCGGGGAGGCCCGCGTCCTGGCGCTCCCAGGAAGCGCCCGCGTCGCGCGAGCGGTACACCGCGGGCTTGCCGCCGATGGGCGTTCGCGGCCAGACCGTGCCTCCATCCATGGGAAACACCCACAGGGTGCGCGAGTCGCGGGGGTGGAGCGCCAGCGGGAAACCGATGTCGCCTATATCCCGCGGCATCGCATCTCCCACCCGGTTCCAGCGCGCGCGTTCTCGCTCGAGGCGGTAGATGCCGCAATGGTTCTGCTGGTACACCGCGTCGCGAACGCAGGGATGCACGCGCACGCAGTGGGGATCGTGGCCGAAGGCCGCATCGGGATCCGGCAGGAAATCGGCGGCGCAGCCCGCGTTGAGCGGCGACCACGTGGCACCGCGATCGCGCGACTCGAACACCCCGCCGGCGGACATTCCCATGTACAGGTGCCGGGGATCGAACGGATCGACGTGGATCGAGTGGAGCGTGCCGCCGTCGGGCGGTGCATCCTGGGGCCCGCCGATCCAGCGGCGGCGGTCGGGGTGGGCGTTGAAACCCTCGATGCCCTCCCAGGTGCGCCCGCCATCGTCGGAGGCGAACAGGCCCTGGGGCGAGGTGCCCGCGTACCAGCGGCCGGGCTCCGAAGCGGGCCCGGGCGTGATCCAGAAGACGTGGGATACGGCATCGCCATCGCCCGAGCCGGGTGCGAAGGCCGGCGGGCGCGCGGCCTCGCTCCAGCTTCGGCCCTGGTCTTCCGACCGGTAGACCGTGGGACCGAGGTGGCCGGCACGCACGGCAGCAAGCAGCGTGCGCCCGTCGCGTGGATCCATCACAGCGTGGTTCACGACCTGGCCGTTGAACCAGGGGCCCTCGAGCGTCCAATGTCGGCGGTCGGCGCCGGATCGCAGGGCGAAGAGGCCCTTGCGTGTCGCGACGAGGAGGAGGCGCTGCAAGACGGGCGCGCCCGCGGACCCGCTAGTCTTTCTTGATGAAGGACTTGATCGAGCCCAGGAGGCTGCGCTTTTCTTCCGTCGGCGCGGGCTCCGGGGCGGCCTTCTGCACCACGTAATTGGGCGTGGCGGTCTTGGGCCGGGGGGGGGGCCGCGACCGGGCGGCGCACCAGCACCGAGCGCTTGGCGATCTCCTCGAACTGGTTCGGCCGGCCAATGAAGTGCTTGGCGAACTCCTCCACTGCCTGGTCGTTCATCTCGGCGGAGAGGAGGTTGTAGAAATCGACGTTGAAGCCGCCCACGTTCTTGGTGGAGATCTTGAGCTTGCCGCCCTCGTGGTCGCCGTCGATCTTGGCCTGCACGCGGAAGTCGCACTTGACCTTGAACACCTCGTGCGTGATGACCTTGCGCTCGTTCCTGAACTGCTCGCTCTTGTGCTCGACGTTGGACTGCCACAAAAGGTCGCGGAACTTCTCCATGTCATCGGGGCCCTTCTTCACCGTGATCACGTTCTCGGAGAAGCAGCGGTAGGCCACGTGCACCTCGCCGTAGTAGTCCTTGTCGATGAAATGCTTGCTGCGGAAGTCGCAGAAGAAGTCGCGGATCACCAGGTTCTCGATCTTGCCCACCGTGGGAAGCTCGAACGTGAACGTGCTCGGCATCTGCACGACGTTGAGCTGCTTGCCCAGGTCGTTCAGGTACAGGAACGCGCGGCGAAGCGCGTGGTCGGTCTGGACCGCGGTCGTGCGCAGGCTCTCCGTCTTGTCGACGTCCTGTGCTTTTACCGCGTCCGCCTGTTTCTTGAGATCGTCTAGAAGTCCCACGGAACCCTCCTGAGATTCCGGCTGTACCCGGCGAATTTTAACGTATGATCGCCGCAAAAACCAAAGGCGCTTCAGCCGTAACCCAATGAACGCGATTCTGGCCCTCGACCAGGGCACCACCAGCTCGCGCGCCATCGCCTTCGGCCACGATGGCCGAATCCTCGCCAGCTCGCAGCAAGAATTCCGCCAGATTTTCCCACGTCCAGGCTGGGTAGAGCACGACGCGACCGAAATATGGCGCACGCAGCGCGACGTGGCCGCCCAGGCCCTCGCCTCCGCGGGCCTCGCCGCGCGCGACGTGGCCGCCGTGGGAATCACCAACCAGCGCGAGACCACGGTCCTCTGGGACCGCGCCACCGGGGAGCCGGTCTGCAACGCCATCGTGTGGCAGGACCGACGAACCGCGGCGCGATGTGACGCTCTGCGACAGGCAGGCCACGAGGGCATCTTCGCCCGCAAGACCGGCCTCCTCCTCGACGCGTACTTCTCGGGCACCAAGCTGGAATGGATGCTGGCCAATGTCCCCGGAGCCCTCGAGCGGGCTCGCCGGGGCGAGCTCGCCTTCGGCACCATCGATTCGTGGCTCACGTGGAACCTCACCGCGGGCGCGGTCCACGTGACCGACGTCTCCAACGCATCGCGCACGCTGCTCTTCGACATCCACACGCTCGACTGGGACCCCGAGCTCCTCGGGATCCTCGGCATTCCGCGCGAAGTCCTGCCGCGGGTGGTCGATTCGAGCGGCGAGGTAGGCGCGATCGCGTGCGAGGGCCTGCCGAAAGGGTTGCGCATCGCGGGCATCGCCGGCGACCAGCAGGCGGCGCTGTTCGGGCAGGCTTGCCACCACCCGGGGATGGCGAAGAACACCTACGGCACCGGCTGTTTCCTGCTGATGAACACCGGCGAGCGCGCGGCCGCCTCGCGCCACCGGCTGCTCACCACCGTCGCGTGGCGCCGCGGCACCTCGCGCGCCTACGCCCTCGAGGGCAGCGTGTTCATCGCGGGTGCCGCGATCCAGTGGCTGCGCGATGGCCTCGGCATCATCGGCAAGGCTGCCGAAATCGACGCCCTCGCCGCGAGCGTCCCCGACGCCGGCGACGTGTATTTCGTACCTGCGCTTTCGGGCCTGGGCGCACCGTACTGGGACGCCAACGCGCGCGGCACCATCGTCGGCATCACTCGCGGCACCACCCGGGCGCACCTGGCGCGCGCCACCCTCGAGGCGATCGCGTTCCAGAGCGCCGAGCTGATCGAGGCGATGGGCGCCGATTCCGGAATCCCGCTGAAGGAGCTGCGCGTCGACGGTGGCGCCACCGCCTCCAACCTCCTGATGCAGGTCCAGGCGGACCTGCTCGGGGTCCCGGTGGTGCGGCCGAAGGTCACCGAGACCACCGCGCTGGGAGCGGCCTACCTCGCAGGACTGGCGGTGGGCTTCTGGCGCGACGAGGAGGAGATCGCGGCGCTATGGGCGCGCGACCGGGTCTTCGAGCCCAACCTGTCCCGGGGGGAGGCCGCGGCGCGCCTCGAGCGCTGGCGCCTCGCGGTGGAGCGCTCGCGCGACTGGGCGCGGGCCTAGGCCCCGGGAGGCGTGGGCGGCAGCGGCTTCTCCAGCCGCAGGAAGTGATCCCGGTAGTGCCGCAGCTCGCGGATCGACTCGTGCACGTCGGCGAGCGCCTCGTGCTTGCCCTCCTTCACGAAGCCCTGGATCACGTCCGGGCGCCAGCGTCGCGCGAGCTCCTTCAACGTCGACACGTCGACGATGCGGTAGTGCAGGTGGGCATCGAAAAGCGGCATGTAGCGCGCCATGAAGCGCCGGTCCTGGTGCACGGTGTTGCCGGCCAGGGGGGCCACGCCCGCGGGGACCAGGGGCTTCAGGAACTCGACGATCAGGGCCTCGACCTCGGCCTCCGCGAACCTCGAGGCGCGAACCTTGTCGACGAGGCCGGACTTGCCGTGGGTCGACTTGTTCCAGGAGTCCATGGCGTCCAGGACGGCGTCGGGCTGGTGGATCACGTACACCGGCGCCTCGGCGATGACCTCCAGGTCGGCCCCGGTGACCACGATAGCCACTTCGAGTATGCGATCGCGGTCGGGAACGAGCCCCGACATCTCCATGTCTACCCAAACCAGCGGCGCTGCGTCCTGTGCCATAGAATCCACCTTCATCGAGCCGCGCCGATTGTGTCACGGCCCTTCGAGGTTCACCAAGCGAATTGAGCGCATCCGCCTTCTCCGCCGTCTTCGCCGCCTTCGTGGTGGCGGCCCTCCTGTGGCGAACCTGGCTCACGCTGCGCCAGTCGCGCCACGTCGCGGCCCATCGCGGCGCCGTGCCGGCGGATTTCGCCGGGATGATTCCGCTCGATGCCCACCACAAGGCGGCCGACTACACCCTCGACAAGCAGCGCGTGGGCCTCGTCGAAACCTGGGTCGTCGACGGCGCGGTGCTCCTCCTCCTCACGCTGGGCGGCGGGGTGGCGGCGATCGACGCCGTTTCCGGCCACCTTTTCGGCGACAGCTACGGGCGCCACCTCGCCACGGTCTTCGGCGTGCTCGCCGCGAGCACGCTCGCCTCCATGCCCTTCGATGCCTGGCGCACCTTCGCGATCGAGGCGCGCCACGGCTTCAACCGCATGACGGGGAGGCTCTTCGTGGGCGACATCGTGCGCGGCATGCTCCTCGCCGCGGCGATCGGTTCGCCGCTGCTGCTCGCCATCTTCTGGCTGGTGGAGACGTCGGGACCGCTCTGGTGGCTGTACGCGTGGATGGCGTGGATCGTCTTCACGCTGTTGCTGGTGGTCCTCTTCCCGCGCTGGATCGCGCCGCTCTTCAACCGCTTCACGCCGCTCGAGCAAGGCGACCTGAGGAGCCGCATCGAGGCCCTCCTCGAGCGTTGCGGGTTCACCGCTTCGGGCCTCTACGTGATGGACGGCTCGAAGCGCTCGAGCCACGGCAACGCGTACTTCACGGGCTTCGGGCGCACCAAGCGCATCGTGTTCTTCGACACGCTGATCGAGCGCCTCACCACGCCGGAAATCGAGGCGGTGCTCGCCCACGAGCTCGGCCACTTCGCCCGCGGCCACATCCCGCGCCTGCTGGCGATGCGCTTCGCCCTCGCCCTACTCCTCCTCGCGGTGCTCGGGTGGCTCTACGGCGAGACCGCGTTCTTCGAGGCGCTGGGGATCGCCGAGCCCGGGATCGGTGCGGCCCTCGCGGGTTTCGCGCTCGTGATTCCGGCCTTCACCTTCCCGTTCCAGCCGCTCGCGAGCCTCCTGGCGCGCCGGCAGGAATTCGAGGCCGACGCCTTCGCGGCGCGGCACGCCTCGGCCGCCGACCTGGTGAGCGCGCTCGCCAAGCTCTACCGCGACAACGCGGCCACCCTCACCCCCGATCCGCTGCATTCGCTGGTGTATGATTCGCATCCTCCCGCGACCCTGCGCATCGACCACCTGAGGAAAGCCGCGTCTTGAACGACCTCGCGCGCAAGAAGTGCAAGCCCTGCGAAGGCGGCATCGAGCCCCTCGGTCCCGAGCAGGTGAAGCCGCTCCTGAAGGGCCTCGCGGGTTGGGAGGCGGATGGCAAGTTCATCTCGCGCACCTACCGCTTCGCCAACTACTTCGAGACCATGGCGTTCGTGAACGCCGCGGCGTGGGTCTCCCACCGCGAGGACCACCATCCCGACCTGGTGGTGAAATACAACGAATGCCGCGTCTCCTACGTGACCCACGCGATCGACGGCCTGTCCGAAAACGACTTCATCTGCGCGGCCAAGCTCGACGCGCTGTTCGAGATCTGAAGCGCGGATGACCACCCGCCGCGAGAGAAGCGAGTCGGTCGTCATCGAAGGCCGCGTCGTCGCCGATTTCGGGCGCGAGTTCCTGGTCGAATTCGCCGACCGCCGCCAGGTGGTGTGCACCCGCAAGGGCAAGCGCCAGGACGCCACCTGCGGCGATTTCGTCGAGGTGCGGCTCACCGGCTCCGCCCAGGGCTCGATCGAGCGCGTCGGTACCCGCAGGAACCTCCTCTACCGCTCCGACCAGTGGCGCGAGAAGACGCTCGCCGCCAACGTGGACCAGGTGGTGATCCTGCTGGCGCCCAAGCCGCCATTCAGCGAGGCGTTCCTGAACCTCTCGCTCGTGGCCTGCGAGGCGGCGCGCATCCCCGTCACCATCGCGCTCAACAAGGTCGACCTCCCGGAGCACGTCGAGACGCGCAGGTTGCTCGAGCCCTACGTGAAGATCGGCTACACGCTGATCCTGCTCTCGGCCAAGAACGACGTGTCGCCGCTGCTGCCCGCCCTCGAGGGCAAGCTCACGCTGCTGGTGGGGCAAAGCGGCATGGGGAAGTCGAAGACCGTGAACGCGCTCGTCCTGTCCGACGTGGCGCGCGTGGGCGAGCTCACCGCCTCGCGCGACGCCGGCACCCATACGACGACCTTTTCGCGCTTCTACCGGCTCGACCGCGACACCGCCATCATCGACACGCCCGGGTTCCAGTCCTTCGGCCTGTTCCATCTGACCGAAGACCAGATCGGGGAAGCGATGCCGGAATTCAGGCCATTCCTCGGGACCTGCAAGTTCAACGACTGCTCGCACCTGAACGAGCCGGGCTGCGCGATCATCGGCGCCGCAGGCAAGGGCAAGATCACCGCCGCGCGGTTGTCGTTCTACCAGGTGCTGATCGAGCAGCACCGCGAGCTGCACGAAGCGCATCCGGAGTGGTCCCGCTAGCGATCGCCGCCCCGGCGCTAGCGCGCGAGCGTGACCGGGATGCGACGGCGTCCGAACTGCGCGGCCAACTCGAACCTTCCGAAGCGGCCCGGAATCGCAGTCCCGCACTTCGGGCACGCGCCGTCCTGCGTCAACCGGTACTCGAGGATGCGATGCCAATCGCGCACCACCAGCGGCGACGCGCACGAGGGGCAGGAGGTTGTCCCCCCTTCCCGGTCGTGCACGTTGCCGGTGTAGACGTGCCGCACCCCCTCCTCGATCGCGATGCGGCGCGAGCGTGACAGCGTGGCGGCGGGCGTGGGCGCGATGTCGGTCATCCTGAAGTCGGGGTGGAAGGCGGTGAAGTGCAGCGGCACGTCCGGGCCGAGCTCCTTCATGATCCACCGCGACATCGCCCGCACCTCCTCGGGCGAATCGTTCTTCCCCGGGATCAGCAGCGTGGTGATCTCGAACCACACGCCGGTCTCGTGCCTGAGGTCCACGAGCGTGTCGAGCACCGG
>JANMHV010000244.1:0-5120 GCA_031375445.1 Burkholderiales bacterium
TAGAGCGACTCCATGCTCATGTGGCGCGCCTTCAGGTACGGCTGCGCGCCCACGATCTCGGAAAGGAAAACCTCCGAGGCGGCGTCGCCATGGAGGACGGAGCTCTCGGCCCCTTCCTCATAGTTGAGGACGAACTGCAGCGCGATGCGGGCCCCGCCGGGCCAGTCCGCCTGGGGCGGCCGCGCGCCGTAGCCGACGAGGTCGCGCGGAGGGAATGCGTGGGTCACGAGGCGAGGTACTCCTTGGCATGCACTGTGCTATATCGTACCTTCATGGGCATGTTGACGACTCATGTGCTGGACACGTACCACGGCATCGCCGCCGCGGGCGTGCCCATCGAGCTCACGCGCGTGGGCGGCGGCTCGCTGGCCCGCACCACCACCAACGCCGAGGGGCGGTGTGCGCAACCGCTGCTGTCCGGGGACGCGATGCAGGCCGGCATCTACGACCTCGCGTTCGACCTCGAGGCCTACTTCCGCGGCAAGGGTGTCCCGCTGCCGCAGCCCGCGTTCCTCTCCACCGTGGTGATCCGCATCGGCATCGCCGACGCCGGCTCGCACTATCACGTGCCGCTGCTCGCTTCGCCCTGGAGCTACTCCACCTACCGCGGCAGCTGATGGGGACGCGCGACCCGGGGGTCCCGGCCCGTTTTCCGCGCTTCCTGCTCGATGGCGCCATTGTCGAGGCGCGGGACGCATCCGCCACCACGACGCTGCTGCAATACCTGCGCGGGCCCCTCGGCCGCTGCGGCACCAAGGAGGGCTGCGCCGAAGGCGATTGTGGTGCGTGCACGGTGGTGGTGGGCGAGCCAGTGGGCGGCGCCATGCGCTACCGCGCGATCAACTCGTGCATCCGCTTCCTGCCGACCCTCGATGGCAAGGAGGTCGTCACGGTAGAAAGCCTCGCCGCCCCCGATGGGACGCTGCACCCGGTACAGCAGGCGATGGTCGATGCCCACGCGTCGCAGTGCGGCTTCTGCACCCCGGGCTTCGTGATGTCGCTCTTCGCGCTGTGGCTCGAGCGCGACGCGGTCACCCGCGAAGATGTCGTGGAGGCGCTCGCGGGAAACCTCTGCCGCTGCACCGGCTACCGCCCGATCATCGACGCGGGGCTCTCGATGCATGCCCTCGGGCCCGCGGCGGGGTGGCCGAAGGGCCGCGATCACGACGGCAAGCGCCTCGCCGCACTGCCCAAAGACGCGGAGCCCTGCGCCCTGCCCGGATTCCTCGCGCCCCGGACGCTCGAGGCCCTGGCCGATGCCTACCTGCGCGCCCCCGAATCGCTGCTGCTCGCCGGTGGCACCGACGTGGGGCTCTGGGTCACCAAGCAATTGCGCGACCTGCCGCCGATCCTCTACCTCGGCGACGTGGCCGGACTCGACGCCATCGAAGAGCGCGGCGGGCACCTCGAGATCGGCGCCGGTGCGAGCCTCACCGATGGCTATGCCGCAATCGTCGAGCGTTACCCGATGGTCGCCGAGCTCGCCAGCCGCTTCGGCTCACCGCCCGTGCGCAACTCCGGCACCCTGTGCGGCAACGTGGCCAACGGCTCGCCCATCGGCGACTCGATGCCGATCCTGATCGCGCTGGGAGCTTCGGTGGTGTTGCGACGCGGGGCGGTGGAGCGGACGCTGCCGCTGGAGGCGCTCTACCTCGACTATCGCAAGACGGCGCTCGCGGCCGGCGAGTTCGTGCGCGCGGTGCGCGTGCCGCTGCCGCACGCGAACCGCCGCGTGGCCACGTTCAAGATCTCGAAGCGCTTCGACCAGGACATCTCGTCGGTGTGCGCGGGATTCGCGCTCACGGTCGAGGCCGGCACCGTGACCGAGGCAAGGCTCGCCTTCGGCGGCATGGCGGCGGTGCCGAAGCGGGCCGCCGCGGCGGAGGCAGCGCTGGTGGGCAAGCCCCTCTCGCCGGAGACACGGCGGGCCGCAATCGAGGCGCTGCAACGCGACTTCTCGCCCATCGACGACATGCGCGCCAGCGCGGCCTACCGCAGCCGCATGGCCGGGGTACTCCTCGAACGCTTCCTCGAATTGAAATGAGCCACCGCGAAGCCGACGTCCACGAGAGCGCGCGCCTGCACGTAAGCGGCGCGGCGCTCTACGCCGACGACGTGGCGCTGCCGGCGAACACGCTCCACGCCGCGTTCGGGATCTGCGACAACGCCCACGCAAGATTCAAGCTCGACCTCGCCGCCGTGGCTGCAGCCCCCGGCGTGCACGCGGTGCTCACGGCTGCCGACCTCCCCGGCGAGAACAACTGCGCCCCGGTGGTGAAGGACGACCCGATCCTCGCTGATGGCCTGGTGGAGTACGCCGGGCAGACGATGTTCCTGGTGGTCGCCGATTCCCACGAGCACGCGCGCCGCGCCGCGCGGTTGGCGAAGGTGACCTATGAGCCGCTGCCCGTGATCCTCGACATCCGCGGGGCGATCGCCGCGGGGCGCTTCATCTCGCCCACCCACACCATCCGCCAGGGGGCGCCCGAGGCGCGCCTGGCTGCCGCGCCCCATCGGCTGCAGGGATCCCTCGAGCTCGGCGGCCAGGACCACTTTTATCTCGAGGGCCAGGTCGCCTTCGCGCTGCCCCAGGAAGCGGGCGGCATGCGGGTGGTGAGCTCGACCCAGCATCCCACCGAAGTGCAGCACCTGGTGGCCCACGCGCTCGGGCTCCACGTGAACCAGGTGACGGTGGAGTGCCGGCGCATGGGCGGCGCCTTCGGCGGCAAGGAGAGCCAGGCGGCGCTGATCGCCTGCGCTGCGGCGGTATCCGCGGCGCTCCTGCGCTGCCCGGTGAAGCTGCGCCTCGACCGCGACGACGACATGATCGTGACCGGCAAGCGCCACGAGTTTCTCGCCGACTACGACGTAGGCTTCGATGCGAACGGGCGCCTCACGGCACTCTCGGTGATGATGGCCTCGCGCTGCGGCTACTCCCTCGACCTCTCGGCGGCGGTGAACGACCGCGCGCTCTGCCACGTCGACAACGCCTATTACCTCGAGCACGTGCTGCTCGTGTCCCATCGCTGCAAGACAAACACGGTTTCCAACACCGCGTTTCGCGGCTTCGGCGCGCCCCAGGGGATGATGATCATCGAGACCATCCTCGACGACGTGGCCCGCGCGCTGGGTAAGGACCCGCTCGACGTTCGGCGCGCGAACTTCTACGGCATCGCCGAACGCAACGTGACCCACTACGGCATGCAGGTCGAGGACAACGTGCTCGACCGGATCGCCGACGAGCTCGAGGCCTCGAGCGACTATCGCGCCCGGCGCGCCGCGGTGGCGAAGCACAACGCGGTGAGTGGGCCGAAGAAGCGCGGCCTCGCCCTCACCCCGGTCAAGTTCGGTGTCTCCTTCAACGCGACGCTCTTCAACCAGGCCGGGGCGCTCGTCAACGTCTACACCGATGGCACGGTGCTCGTGAATCACGGCGGCACCGAGATGGGCCAGGGCCTGCACACCAAGGTGCTGGGCGTGGTGGCCGAGACCTTCGGATTGCCGCGGGAGCACGTGCGGGCCACCACCACAGATACCAGCAAGGTGCCGAACACCTCGGCCACAGCGGCGTCGTCGGGGAGTGACCTCAATGGCAAGGCGGCGGAGGCGGCGGCGCTCATCGTGAAGGCGCGCCTCGCGGAGCTCGCGGCGAAGGAGCTGGGAGTCCCCGTCGCGGAGGTGCTCTTCCGGGATGGCGGGGTCCATGGCGGAACGGGATGCATCGCCTTCGGCGCACTCGCCAAGAAAGCCCACGAGCAGCGCATCTCGCTCTCCGCCACCGGCTTCTATCGCACGCCCAAGATCTTCTGGGACCGCGAGGCGCTGCGCGGCCGTCCGTTCTTCTACTTCGCCTACGGCGCGGCGGTGGCCGAGGTGGAGATCGACACCCGCACGGGCGAGAACCGCCTCCTGCGCGTGGACATCCTCCACGACGTCGGCAGCTCGCTGAATCCCGCCATCGATCTCGGACAAATCGAAGGGGGCTTCCTCCAGGGCGTGGGCTGGCTCACCACCGAGGAGCTGCGCTGGAACGAGCGCGGCCAGCTCACCACCCACGCGCCGTCGACCTACAAGATTCCCGCCGCCCGCGACTGGCCCGCCGAGGCCCACGTGCGCTTCCTCGCGGATTCGCCCAACGTCGAGGACACCATCGGCCGCTCGAAAGCCGTCGGAGAGCCGCCGCTGATGCTCGCGATGTCGGTGTTCTTCGCGCTGCGCGACGCCGTGGCGGCGTGCGGGCCGGGGCGGACTCAGCTGCGCGCGCCCGCTACACCCGAGGCGCTTCTCGATGCGATCGATTCGCTCTCCACGCCCCAGCCCTCGTCCGGCAAAGGGGCCATGGCATGAGGGACTGGCTCCAGGCGCTCCACGACACGCTTGCCGCGGGCGAAGGTCCGGTGGTACGCGTGGTGGTCGCGGTGGTGCGCGGCTCGGCGCCGCGCGAGCCCGGCGCCAGCATGCTCGTCACTTCGCGCGGTGAGCAGGGCAGCATCGGCGGCGGGCACCTCGAGCTGGTGGCGACGCGAATCGCCCGCGATATGCTGCTTCCCGGCGCCGAAGGCATGCGCGCGGATCGCTTCCCGCTGGCTGCCTCTCTCGGACAATGCTGCGGCGGCATCGTCGAGCTGTGGTTCGAGCGTTACGAGTCCTCCGACGCCCAACGCCTCGCCCACGCGATCCAGCTACGTTCATCGGGCGCCAGCGCCGAGGCGATTGCCGCCCATGCCTCGCGGGACCCGCGCGCCGTGCGCTACGAGCGCTTCAGTCCCGACGATACGGCCCTGTGGCTCTTCGGCGCCGGCCACGTCGGGCGTGCGCTGGTGAACATCCTGGCGCCCCTGCCTTTCGCGATCACCTGGGTCGACAGCCGCGAAGGCTTCTTCCCGGACGCTCCTCCGTCCGTCATCCCGGGCGCTGCACATGCGGGCGCTGCTCCGTCCGTCATCCCGGGCGCTGCAATCGCAGCGGTGGCCCGGGATCCAATCTCGCGGCTGCACGCCCCCCACCCCGCCGACGAGGTGTCCGCAATGCCGCCCGGCGCATGGGCGCTGGTGATGACCCACAGCCATGACGAAGATCTCGCGATCTGCGAAGCGCTGCTCGCGCGTGGCGCTTTCGGC
>JANMHV010000258.1:0-29465 GCA_031375445.1 Burkholderiales bacterium
ACACCGGCGCCGCCAGCGCGCAGCGCGGGTGGAAGCGGCAGCCGCTGGGCGGGTTGATCGGGTTGGGCGGGTCGCCGGCGAGCGGCGCCTCCTCGGTGCGCCGGTCGGGATCCATGGTCGGCATCGAGGCGAGGAGGGCCTGCGTGTACGGATGGCGCGGCGCCGCGAAGAGGTCCTCGGACCCGGCGAGCTCGACCACCTGCCCGAGGTACATGACCAGCACGCGGTCGGAGATGTAGCGCACTACGTTGAGATCATGGCTGATGAAGATGTAGGTGAGGCCGAATTCCTCCTTGAGGTCCAGCAGCAGGTTGAGCACCTGCGCCTCCACCGACTTGTCGAGCGCGGAGACCGCCTCGTCGAGAATGATGAGGCGCGGCTGCAGGGCAAGCGCCCGTGCGATATTGACGCGTTGTCGTTGGCCGCCGGAAAGCTCGTGGGGATAGCGCTCGGCGAAGCGCCGCGGCTCCAACCCCACACGCGCGAGCAGGTCGCGTGCGCGCGTGACGGCGGTGCGCGAGTCGACGCCGTGGACCTGCGGCCCGAAGGCCACCGAGTCCTCGATCGTGAGCCGCGGGTTGAGCGACGAGTAGCTGTCCTGGAACACCATCTGCACCTGCCGGCGGAATTCCTTGAGCGGCAGGTCGCGGCCGCCGACGGTGCGGCCGTCGAAGTCGATCGCGCCTGCGCTTGGCTGGATCAGGTGCATCAGCAGCCGCGCCGCGGTGCTCTTGCCGCAGCCCGACTCGCCGACCACGCCCAGCGTCTCGCCCTTCATCACCTCGAAGTCGATGCCGTCGACCGCGCGCACCACGCCCGCTCCGCGGCCGAACGCGCCACCCCGGAGCGCGTAGTGCTTGATCAGGCCCTCGACTCGCAAGAGCGGCTGGCGCGGGCCGCCCACGTCGGGAATCGGCGCCGCGCTCATTGCTTCACGTCCATGGCGGAACGCAGCCCATCGGTCAGCACGTTGAACGAGATCGAGGTGACGAAGATCATCAGGCCCGGGAGTGCGGCGACCCAGGGCTGCGTGTAGATCGCGGTGCGCAGCGTATTGAGCATCAGCCCCCACTCGGGCTCGGGCGGTTTCACACCCAGGCCGAGGAAGCTCAGGCCCGAGGCCAGGATCATGGAGACCGAGATCAGGCTCGTGGCGTAGACGAAAATGGGTCCCAGCACGTTGCCCAGCACGTGCACGCGCACGATCGTGAGCGCCCCCGCGCCCGAGGCGCGCGCCGCCTCGACGAACTCGCGCCCGCGCACCTGGGCGGTGACGCTTTCGGCGACGCGCGCGATCGGCGGGATGAACACGATCGTGAGCGAGAGGAGCGCGTTGGTGATGCCCGCGCCGAGCGTGCCCGACAGCGCGATCGCCAGCAGCACCGACGGGAAGGCGTAGAACACGTCGATCGTCCGCATGATCAGCGTGTTGAGGCGCCCGCCCGCGTAGCCGGCGAGGATGCCGATCGTCGAGCCGAGGAAGAACGCGGCCAGCACCGGCGTGATGCCCATGAAGAGCGACAGGCGCGCGCCGACCATCAGGCGCGAGAGCATGTCGCGGCCGAGCTCGTCGGTGCCCAGCGGGAATCCCTGGGTGCCGATGGGCTTGAGCCGGCTCAGCATCGACGACTTGTAGGGATCGGCGGGTGTGATGTAGGGCCCCAGCAGCGCCATCAGGACCAGCAGCAGCACCACGGCGCCGGCGGCCATCGCCACCTTGTTGCGGCGCAGCTTCCGCCACACCGTTGCCCAGTAGCCCGGGCTGCGCTCGAAGACAGCCGCGGCGGCGGTGGGTTCGGGGATCAGGATGGCGGCCATCTCAGGCCCTCGAGATGCGCGGGTCGAGCATGCCCTGCACGATGTCCACGATGAGGTTCAACAGCACGAAGAACATCGCCAGCACCAGGATCGTGCCCTGCAGCAGCGGCAGGTCGCGCTGGAAGATGGCGCTGTTGAGGAGCGACCCCGTGCCCGGCCACGAGAACACGGTCTCGATCAGGATCGAGCCGCCGAGAAGATACCCCAGCTGCAAGCCCATCACGGCGAGCGCCGTGGGGGCCACGTTTTTCACGATGTGGCCGAAGACACCCACATCGGTCAGCCCCTTGGCACGCAGTCCCACCACGAACTCCTGCGCCAGCATCTCGGCCACAAGTGCCCGCACCGTGCGGGCGATGATGCCCATCGGGATCACGCTCATCGTGACGGCCGGCAGGATCAGGTAGCGAACGTGTTCCCAGTTCCACTTCCAGTCGGCCGAGCTGCCCGGTCCCGCGCCGGTGGCGGGCAGCCAGTTCAGCTGCACGGCGAAGACGATCACCAGCACCATGCCGAGCCAGTAGTGCGGCACGCTCACGCCGACGATGGAGAGGAGCGACGCACCCCGGTCGACCCACGAGTCGCGGAAGTAGCCGGCGACGAAGCCGAAGAGACACCCGAAGAAGAAGCCGATCAGTGTCGCGACGGCCGCCAGCATGAAGGTGTTGCCGACCGCCTTGATGACCTCGGTCGCTACCGGGCGCCCGGTGGCGATCGAGGTGCCGAGGTCGCCGTGCAGCGCCCTCCACACCCAGGTGAAGAACTGCTCCGGGAGCGAGCGATCGAAGCCGTAGAGCGCGATGAGCTGCTTCTGCAGCTCGGCCGAGGCGTCCGGGGGCAGCACCGAGATCAGCGGATCGCCCGGCGCCAGGTGCACGAGGAGGAAGCACACGAGGGCCACGCCCACCATGATCGGCAGCGTGTACGTGATGCGGCGCGCGTGGGTTGCGAACATGCGTGAGCGCCGGCCCGCCGAGGCGGGCCGGCGGCTGCGACTACTGCATCGACATCGTTGCGATGTCGATGAACCAGCTCTTCGGCTGCACCACGCCCTTCACCTTGGCGCTCATCGCGCGCGGGCCCACGTCGTGGGCGATCCACACGAACGGCGCGTCGTCGACGATGTACGCGTGCAAGCGGGCCAGCGCCGCGTCTCGCTGCTTCTCGTCGAAGCTGGTGCGCGCATCGGCCACCAGCTTGTCGACGGTCTCGTTGCCGTAGTAGCCCCAGTTGTTCGATACCGGCGGGAAGGCCTTGGTGCTCACGAACCGCACCATCGCGAAGAACGGGTCCATCGCCGCGAAGCTCACGTTGGTCGCGTTGGCGCCGTTGGCGCTCGGGTCCTTGGCACCCTTGCGCCAGTTGGTGAAGAGCGTGTTCCACTCGATCACGTCGAACTCGACATCGAAGAAGCACGCCTTGAGCGACTGCTGCACGAACTCGTTCATCGGCAGCGGTTGCATCTGGCCCGAGCCCGACGCGGAGATCTGCACCTTGACCTTCAGCGGCTTGGCGGCCGAGAAGCCCGCCTTGGACATGAGCGCCTGGGCTGCCTTCGGGTCGTACTTGATGTCGAACTTGGGGTTGCCCCACCACGGATGCCCGGGCCCAACCGTGCCCTTGGGCGCGCCCATCATCCCGCCGAGGAGCTTCGACAACCCGTCGCGGTCGACGCACAGGTTGGCCGCGTAGCGCACGTCCTTGTTGAGCCAGGGCGAGCCCTCGGCGAAGGAAAGCTGCCACGGCCAAACGTGCGGCTGCGGGTTGCTGTACATCGTGAAGCCGCGGCTCTTGATCTGCGCCATCGCGTCCGGCGCCGGCGCCTCGATCCAGTCGACCTGGCCCGACAGCAATGCGGCAGTGCGCGCGTTGGCTTCCGGCATCGGAAGCATCACGACGCGGTCGATCTTCGGCACGCGCTTGGGGTCCCAGTAGGCCTTGTTCGCGACGACCTCGAGGCGCTCACGCGGCACGAAGCGCGTCATCTTGAAGGGGCCGCTGCCCGAGGCGTCGCCGGCGAAGGCGGTCCAGGCGGCCTTGGACTTGTCGGCGGGGGTGGCGCCGGGCGCCGCGTCGAACTTCTTCTGCCAGTGCGCGGGGGAGGCCATGAACAGGTTGGACAGGTTGATCGGCAGGAACGAATCCGGTTCCGAGGTGGTGAGCTCGACCGTGAGGTCGTCGATCTTGCGCGCGCTGCGCAGCGTCGGCATGCGCGAGGCGGTCACGCCGACCTGGCTCGCATCGAAGTGCACGGCATCCTTGTCGAGCACCTTCTGGACGTTCCAGACCACCGCGTCGGCGGTAAATGCCGAGCCGTCGTGGAATCTGACGCCCGGGCGCAGCTTGAAGGTCCACTTGGTCTTGTCGCCGGCATCCACCGCCCATGAAGTCGCGAGGCCCGGGATCAGCACGCTGGGCGCGTCGGCCTTGGTGAGGTCCCACTGCGTGAGCGCGTCGTACATCGGAATGCCGGTGAAGCGGTTGCCTTCGAAGCCCTGGTCGGGCTGTCCCAGCGTGCGGGGGATGTCGGCCGCCGTCATGGCGATGCGCAGGATCTTCTCCTGCGCGAAGGCGGGTACGGCGAGCGAGGCGGCGAGGGCGGCCGTGCCCAATACGAGCGCGGCGCGGGTTTTGAGCGGGAGGGGCGCGGACATGGGGGGTTCCTTTTTGTGGGTGCGGCGCCGACGACGGGCGCAGGGGGGACCGTGCAAGACGTATGCCACAGCAGGCGCCCCGTTAGCAAGGCGGCGCTTCTCCCCGGTGCGCGCGCCCCGGGATGGGTCTGCCCGCACGGTTTCAGTGCGCGCGTGGCTCGTCGGAGCGGAAAGTGCCGGCCAGCCGCGGCTCGGTCAGGGTGAATCTCAGGCGCCATCCCTCGCGCTTCGCCTGGAGGCCGCGATGGCGAACGAGATAGTGAAGCCCGACGCCGGCCGCCAGCATGCCGGCCGTGGCGCCCACGGCGAGCGACCATCGCGCGCCGTAGCGATTGGCGACCCACCCAACGAACGGGGCGCCGATCAGCGTGCAGCCGTTCACGATGGCCATGTAGATCGCCATCACCCTTCCGCGCATGGCGGGCTCGGTCCAGAGCTGCACCGTGCTGTTGGCGGTGGTCATGAAGGTCTGCTGCGCGAAGCCGAGTGCCACGAGCGCCAGGCCGAAGGTGAGGTAGGTGGGCGTCATGGCCGCCACCACGAAGATCGTGCCCATCAGGAAGGCGCTCGCCAGCAGCAGGATCGCCCGCGGCTTCTCGCGCCGCGCGGAGCCCAGCGCGCCCGCGATGGCGCCGATCGCGAGCATCGACGAGAGGAGGCCGAAGCCGCCGGAGCCCGCGCCGAAGACCGTCACCGCCATCGACGACACGAACACCGCGAAATTCATGGCGAAGGTCGCCATGAGGAACAGCATGCCGAAGACCGCCATGAGGTCGGGACGCCCGCGTACGTAACGGAAGCCCTCGAGCAGGCCGGCGGGCTTGCGCGCGGTGCGTCCATGCCGGTGCAGCTCGGCCACGCGCAACGCCATCAGCGAGGCGAGCACCCCGCAGAAGCTCGCCGCGTTGATGATGAAGACCCATCCCGTGCCCACGCCGGCGATGAGGAGCCCCGAGAGCGCAGGGCCCAGCATGCGGGCCAGCTGGTACGACGTCGAGTTGAGCGCCACGGCGTTGGAGAGGTTGGCGTCCGAGACCAGCTCGGCCACGAAGGTCTGGCGCACCGGGCCCTCGATGGCGGTGACGCATCCCAGCATCAGCGCGAAGGCGTAGACGTGCCACAGCTGCACCTGTCCGCTCAACGTGAGGAGGCCCAGGCCCAGCGCCAGCGCGCCTTGCAGGGCCTGGGTGACCAGCAGCACCCGACGGCGGTCGAAATGGTCGGCGATGTAGCCCGAGAGGGGCAGCAGGAAGAGCGACGGCCCGAACTGCAGCGCCATGGTGAAGCCCACGGCGGTCGCGTCGTGGTGCGTGAGCTCCGTGAACACGATCCAGTCCTGCGCCGTGCGCTGCATCCAGGCGCCGACGTTGGATACCAGCGCGCCCGCGGCCCACAGGCGATAGTTGAAACCGGTGAGAGATCGGAAGGTGGCTCGAAGCATTCGCTATTTTGACAGCGCTTCCAGCAGCCACTCCCGAAACAGCCGCATCTTCGGCAAGCGCATCCTGCTGCCGAGATAGGTGAGGCTGTGGCAGTGCGCCTTGGGTCCTTGGGCGCCGAAAGGCAGCACCAGACGGCCCGAGTCGAGCTCCCGTTGCGCGAGCATCAGGCTTTCGAGGCACACGCCCAGCCCGTCGATCGCGGCGCCGATCGCCATGAAGGTGCGATCGAACCGCGGGCCGCGATCGAGGTTCAACTCCACGCCGGGGTGGTCGCGCTGCCAGTCGCGCCAGCGGTACAGGTTCACCTCGGAGTGGATCAGCATGTGGTGGCCGAGGTCCTTCGGCTTTTTCAAGCCCGCGCGCCCTTCGACGAGCTTCGGCGCGCACAGGGCCACGATGGTCTCCTTCGGGAGTTTCTCCACCACCATCCCCGCCTGCTCGAGCACTGCGCCGTAGCGGATGTCGAAGTCGACCGCGCCATCGTCGAGGTCCACGGCGTCGGTCGAGGCGTTGAGGCGCAGGTCGATGTCGGGGTGCAGCGCGCTGAATCGCGCCATGCGGGGCATGAGCCACAGCGCCGCGAAGCTGGGCACGACGTGCACGGTGAGGAGGTCGCTCTTGCCGCGGCGCGATGCATGCTCGGTCGCGGCCTCCATGCGCCCGAACGCCTCCGAGATCTCCTGCGCATACCGCTTGCCGGCGTCGGTGATCACGATCGACCGGTGGATGCGATGGAAGAGGTTGAGTCCGAGGTGCTGCTCGAGCTCGCGGATGCGGTGGCTCACCGCCGAGGGCGTGATGTGCAGCTCTTCGGCCGCGCGCATGAACGAGCCGAGGCGCGCGGACGCCTCGAATGCGTGGAGCGACTTGAGGGGAGGGAGCTTCCTCACGATTCAAGGTGAATCCATTTCATCTATCCAGCCTTTTAATTCGCTTGAGGTGTTGCAGTCAAGTGCGCACCATCTCAGCCCATGACATCCCATCCCGGTGCACAGACCGCCGTTCCCCTCGCAGACCGCGCCCGGAACATCCGCCGCCTGGCGCTTCGCATGGGGGAGGTCCAGGGCCAGGGTTACATCGGCCAGGCCCTCGGCTGGGCCGACGTGCTGGCCGTCGCCTACGGCCACGCGATGAATTACCGCCCCGAGGATCCGGCATGGGAAGGGCGCGACCGATTCCTGCTCTCCCACGGGCATTACGCCATCGCCTTCTACGCGGCGCTCATCGACGCGAAGATCCTGGCCGAAGAGGAGCTCGAGACCTATGGCGCCGATGACAGCCGCCTTCCGATGTCGGGCATGGCGAGCTACACGCCCGGGATGGAGATGTCCGGCGGCTCGCTCGGGCAGGGCCTCGCGATCGCCGTGGGCATGGCGCTGGGGTTGAGGCACAAGCGCAACCCGGCGTTCGTCTACAACAGCATGTCCGACGGCGAGCTGGACGAGGGCGCCACGTGGGAGGCCGCGATGTCCGCGAGCCATTTCGGGCTCTCGAACCTGGTGACGCTCGTGGACGTGAACAACCAGCAGGCCGATGGCCACTCCGGCAAGACGCTCGGATTCGAGCCGCTCGCCGACAAGTGGGCCGCCTTCGGCTGGCACGTGCAGCGCCTGGACGGCAACGACATCGACAAGGTGCGCGAGGCGTTCGACATCGCGCGCGGGCTGGTCTCCCCGGCGAAGGCCGGGGCCCGATCTCCCGGAGTGCAGCCCCGCGTCATCCTCTTCGACACGAAGATGGGCAAGGGCGTCCCGTTCCTCGAGGCGCGCGAGAAGAACCACTTCATGCGCGTCGAGCCCGCCGAGTGGCAGGCGGCGCTCGGGATCATCGAGGAATCGCAGGCATGAGCACTACCGCGGCCAAACCCCGGCTCACCACCTCCGCGATGATCGCCTCCATCGCGGGCGAGGGGCAGCGCACCCGCCCCGCGCCCTTCGGCCACGCGCTCGCGGCTCTCGCCGACCAGCGTCCCGAAATCGTCGGCATGACCGCGGACCTCGCAAAGTACACCGACCTGCACATCTTCGCGCAGGCCCATCCCGAGCGATTCTTCCAGATGGGCATGGCCGAGCAGTTGCTGTTCGGCGCCGCCGGCGGCATGGCGAAGGAGGGCTTCATCCCGTTCGCCACCACTTATGCCGTGTTCGCGGCGCGCCGCGCCTACGACTTCATCCACCAGGTGATCGCCGAGGAGAACCTCAACGTGAAGATCGCCTGCGCGCTGCCGGGGCTCACCACGGGTTACGGCCCCAGCCACACGGCGACCGAGGACATCGCCATCCTGCGCGGCGTGCCCGGCCTCACCATCATCGATCCCTGCGACGCGCTCGACATCGAGCAGGCGGTGCCCCAGGTCGCCAACCACCAGGGCCCGGTGTACATGCGCCTGCTTCGCGGCCAGGTCCCCGTGGTGCTCGACGAATACGACTACAAGTTCGAGCTCGGCCTCGCCAAGGTGATTCGTGGCGGCGGGGACGTGCTCATCATCTCCACCGGCATCATGACGATGCGGGCCCTCGAGGCGGCGGCCCTGCTCCAGGCGGACAGCGTCGATGTCGCGGTGCTGCACGTCCCGACCATCAAGCCGCTCGACGAGGCGACGATCCTCGGTGAGGCCCGGGTGCCGGGCCGGCTGGTGGTGGTCGCCGAAAACCATTCCGTCGTGGGGGGCCTGGGCGAGGCGGTCGCGAGCCTCCTGCTGCGAAATGGGGTCGCGCCCGTCTTCCGGCAGGTGGCGCTTCCCGATGCGTTCCTCGATGCGGGTGCGCTTCCCACGCTCCACGATCGCTACGGCATCTCGACCGAGGCCGTCGCGGCATCCATCAAGGGTTGGCTGTAGGCACACCGGAGGAGTTTCGAATGCGCAGGAGAGTTTCATGACGACGCCCGCTGCGAAGCAGAAGGTCGGCCTGGTCGGCCTCGGCGCCATGGGGCGCGGGGTCGCATCGAACCTGCTCGCGAAGGGTTTCGGCGTGGTGGGCAGCGACGTGCGGGTCGAAGCCGGGGAATGGATCCGCGCGCAGGGCGGCGAGTTCGCCGCGAGTCCCCGGGACCTCGCCGCCCGGTGCGACGTGATCGTGAGCCTGGTGGTGAACGATGCGCAGACCGAGGAGGCGCTGTTCGGGGCGCAGGGCCTGGCACCGCACCTGCAGAAGGGCGCGGTGTTCGTGATGTGCAGCACCGTGGCGCCGTCGTATGCCAGGGCGCTGGCACCCCGGCTCGCCGCGCTCGGCGTGGCGCTCATCGACGCCCCCGTGACCGGCGGAATGGTCGGCGCCGCCAAGGGCACCCTGACCATCATGGGTGCGGGGCCGGCGCAAGCCTTCGAACGCGCCAGGCCCGTGCTGCAGGCGTTCGGCAATCGCATTTACCACCTTGGCGAACAGAACGGCGCGGGCGCGCAGATGAAGGTGATCAACCAGTTGCTGTGCGGGGTTCACCTGGCGGCCGCGGGCGAGGCGCTCGCCATGGCGCAGCGCCAGAACCTGCCGCTCGGGCCCACCCTCGAGATCCTTTCGAGCGGAGCCGCCTCCTCGTGGATGCTCGGCGACCGCGGGCCGCGCATGATCCGCGGGGCATTCGACGACGTGACGAGCGCCGTGGACATCTTCGTGAAGGACATGAGCCTTGTCCTCGACGCCACGCGCGAATCGAAATACGCGGCACCGCTTGCGCACGCCGCCTATCTCGCGTTCCTGGACGCGAGCGGGCGCGGGCTGGGCCGCGCCGACGATTCCGCCGTCATCCGCCACTACGAGCAAGCGAAGGCCGATCCGAAATGACCCCCATTCGCCATCACCACGCGGACCTGGGCGACGTGCGCCTGCACTACGTGACCGCCGGGCAGGGCGAGCCGGTCGTGCTGCTGCACGGCATCCCGCAGACCTGGTACGAGTGGCGCCACGTGATCGAGCACCTGGCTCCCAGATATTCGATCATCGCGCCGGACCTGCGCGGCGTGGGCGATTCCTCCCGCCCCGCGGGCGGCTACGACAAGAAGACCCTCGCCAACGACGTCTGGCGCCTGGTGCGGGAACACCTGAAGATCGACCGGTTCTTCCTCGTGGGCCACGATTGGGGCGGCCCCACGGCGTTCTCGCTCGCCGCGCACCACCCCGAGGCTGTGAAGCGCCTCGCGATCCTCGACGTCGCCATCCCCGGGGACGGCGCCGATTTTTCGCAAGGCGGCCGCCGCTGGCACCACGCGCTGTTTCGCACCCTCGACCTGCCCGAGCAACTCTTCGGCGAGGGCCGCGAGCACCTGGTCATCAACTGGCTGTTCGAGAACTACGGCTACCTTCCCGACTGCATCCCCGAGGGGGACCGCCAGGAATACCTGCGCACCTATCGCAAGCCGGGCGCCATGCGTGCGCTGTTCGGCTTCTATCGCGCGCTGCCGCAGGACGCCGAAGACAACCGCGCCATCCTCGCCGCGAAGGGGAAATTGAAGATGCCGGTGCTGGCGCTCGGCGGCAACAAGAGCTTCGGCCGCGGCATGGAAACCCTCGAATCGCTGCAGCGCGTCGCGGAGGATGTCCGCGGCGGGCTGGTGCCCGACAGTGGCCACTGGGTGTGCGAGGAGCAGCCCGAGTTCGTCGCCAATGAGTTGCTCGCGTTCTTCGGCGAGGAGGCCGGATCGCGAGCCGTTCGTATCCCGAATAAATCCAGGAGGAGGAGCAAGCCATGAGCATCGACCGTCGTAGTTTCCTTTTGAGTGGCGCCGCAGCCGGCGCCTCGATCGCGCTTCCCGGCATCGCGTTCGGGCAGGCGCAGTTCAAGCTCAAGTTCGCCAACATCATGCCGGTGGACCATCCGCTCAACGTGCGCATGCGGGAAGCCGCCACCACCATCAGGGAGCGCACCAACGGGCAGGTGGACATCCAGGTCTTTCCCGCGAGCCAGCTCGGCACCGATGCCGACATGCTGGCGCAGCTTCGCTCCGGCGGCATCGACTTCTTCGCGCAGACCGGGTTGATCCTCGCGACGCTCGTGCCCGTGGCCTCGATCAACGGCATCGGCTTCGCGTTCTCCGACTACGACAAGGTCTGGAGCGCGATGGATGGGCCGCTGGGCAAGCACGTGATCGACGCCTTCGGCAAGGCGAACCTCATCGCCTTCGACCGGATGTGGGACAACGGCTTCCGCCAGACCCTTTCGGTCGCCAAGCCCATCAGGACCCCGCAAGACCTGAATGGCTTCAAGATCCGGGTGCCCCCGAGCCCGCTCTGGACCGCGATGTTCAAGTCGATCGGCGCCTCTCCCGTGTCCATCCCCTGGGGCGAGACCTACTCCGCGCTGCAGACCAAGGTCGCCGATGGCCTCGAGAACCCGCTTGCCGGAATTTACTTCGCCAAGATGCACGAGGTGGGCAAGTACCTTTCGAGCACCAACCACATGTGGGACGGCTTCTGGTTCCTCGCCAACCGCAAGTCGTTCGAGGCGATGCCCGCCTCCACCCGCGACATCATCATCAAGGTGGTGAACGAGGCCGCCGTCAAGCAGCGGGCCGACGTGGAGAAGCTCAACTCCGAGCTGAAGAACGAGCTCACGGCCAAGGGCGTGCAGTTCATCGCCGTGCAGCCCGAGGCGTTCCGCCAGCGCCTGCAGCAGTCCGGCTTCTACAACGAGTGGAAGGGGCGCATGGGCGAACAGGCCTGGGCGCTGCTCGAGGCCTCCGCCGGCAAGCTCACCTGAGCCTGCGATGGACGTCCAGCTCGCGATGAACGAGCCGGTCGCGGTGCCGCCGCCCACGGCCTGGAGCCCCGAAAGGGTGCTGGTCCGGGTCGTGGAAGTGGCGGCCGCGCTGCTGGTGGTGTTCGAGATCGGCCTGCTGTTCGTGGCCGTCGTGGCGCGTTATGCGGTCGGAGCGCCCATCACCTGGTCCGACGAGCTGGCGTCCATCCTGTTCGTGTGGCTCACGATGCTGGGCACGGCGATCGCGTTCCAGCGACGCCAGCACATGCGCATGACGGCGCTCGCCAGCCGTGCACGCGGCCGCGCCGCCGTGGTGCTCGAGGTCGCCGCACTCGCGGTGCCGCTCGCGTTCCTGCTTGCGATGGTCTATCCCGCGACCGACTACGCGCTCGAGGAGCGCATCGTCATCACGCCGGCGCTCGAGATCTCGCAGGCGTGGCGCGCCTTCGCGCTGCCCGTGGGGATTTACCTCATGCTCGCGTTCGCTTTCGGGCGCATCGCGCGCGAGCGGCTGTGGCGGCCGATGGCGATGGCGCTCGTTCTCGGGCTCGCGATCGCGGCTGCCCTGTGGTTCGCCAAGCCGATCTTCGCGCAGCTGGGCAACTGGAACCTCGTGATCTTCTTCGTCGGCGCGATCGCCGCCGGCGTGCTGATGGGCATCCCGATCGCGTTCGTCTTCGCCCTTTCCGCCTTCGGTTACGTGGCGCTCGCCACCCGGACGCCGCTCATGGTGCTCGCCGGGCGGATGGACGAGGGCATGTCGCACTTGATCCTCCTCGCGGTGCCGCTGTTCGTTTTCCTCGGCCTGCAGATCGAGTCGAATGGGATGGCGCGGGCGATGGTGGGCTTCCTCGCCTCCCTGCTTGGCCACGTGCGCGGCGGACTCTCGTACGTGCTGGTCGGCGCGATGTATCTCGTCTCGGGCATCTCCGGCTCGAAAACCGCGGACATGGCGGCGGTGGCGCCCGCGCTCTTCCCCGAGATGCAGAAGCGCGGAGCCAGGCCCGGCGAGCTCGTGGCGCTGCTGTCCGCCACCGGGGCGCAGACGGAAACGATCCCGCCGAGCATCGTGCTGATCACGATCGGCTCGGTGGTGGGGGTCTCGATCGCCGCGCTCTTCACCGGCGGCCTGGTGCCCGCGGTGGTGCTCGGGGCGATGATCTGCGCGGTCGTGTGGTGGCGCAACCGCGACGAGGACCTGAGCGGCGTGCGCCGCGCCACGAAGCGCGAGATCGGCGCGAGTTTCCTGTTCGCGTTCCCGGCCCTGGCACTGCCTTTCGTGATCCGCTCGGCGGTGGTGGAGGGTGTCGCGACCGCGACCGAGGTCTCCACCATCGGCATCGTCTACGCGCTGGTGGTCGGCATGGTGGTGTACCGGAGCTTCCCGGGGAAGCGCTGGGGGCAGATGCTGGTGGAGACCGCGGCCCTTTCAGGCGCGATCCTCTTCATCATCGGCGCCGCGACCGCGGTGGCCTGGTCGCTCACCCAATCGGGTTTCTCGCGCGAGCTCGCGGCGATGATGGCGGGCCTCCCCGGCGGCGCGCCGATGTTCCTCGCGGTCTCGGTGGTGGCGTTCATCATCCTTGGCAGCGTGCTCGAGGGCATACCGGCGCTCGTGCTCTTCGGGCCCTTGGTCTTCCCGATCGCCAAGGCGCTCGGAATCCACGAGGTGCACTACGCGATGGTGGTGATCCTCGCCATGGGGATCGGCCTCTTCATGCCGCCGGTGGGCGTGGGCTACTTCGCCGCCTGCGCTGTCGGGCGCGTGGATCCGAACGAGGGCCTCAAGGCGATCTGGCTCTATTTCGCCGCTCTCGTGGTCGGCCTCATCCTGGTGGCGGCGATTCCCTGGCTCTCGATCGGGTTCCTGTAGTCGCGGCGGTGGGGTGTCGCGTGACGTTATAATTCTCGTTTGCCATAGCGTCTCGCCATGCCCGCACGCACCCTCTACGAAAAGCTCTGGGATTCCCACCTCGTCCGCACCGAACCGGACGGCACCGGGCTCCTCTACATCGACCGGCACGTCGTCCACGAGGTGACGAGCCCCCAGGCTTTCGAGGGGCTGGAAGTCGCCAACCGGAAACCCTGGCGCATCGGCTCGATCATCGCGACCGCCGACCACAACGTTTCGACCACGCCGGGCCGCAACGATCGCCCGATCGCCGATCCCATCTCGCGCCTGCAAGTGGAGACGCTCGACCGGAACATCGAGAAGTTCCGCGTGAAGACCTATTTCGGCATGAAGGACCAGCGGCAGGGGATCGTGCACGTGATCGCGCCCGAGCAGGGCGCGGTGCTGCCCGGCATGACCGTCGTTTGCGGTGATTCGCACACGAGCACGAACGGTGCGTTCGCGGCGCTTGCCCACGGCATCGGGACCTCCGAGGTCGAGCACGTGCTCGCGACCCAGTGCCTGGTGCAGAAGAAGTCGAAGACGCTGCTGATCCGCGCCGAGGGCACGCTGCCCGCGGGCGTGACGGCGAAGGACCTGGCGCTCGCCGTGATCGGCCGGATCGGCACCGCGGGCGGCACCGGATTTGCCATCGAGTTCGGCGGCTCGGCGATTCGAGCGCTTTCGATGGAAGGGCGCATGACCGTCTGCAACATGGCGATCGAGGCGGGCGCGCGCGCCGGCATGGTGGCCGTGGACGACACGACCGTGAGTTACTTGCGTGGTCGCCCCTATGCGCCGAAGGGTGAGGAGTTCGATCGTGCCGCGACATATTGGCGGACGCTCGTCTCGGACCCCGGCGCGAAATTCGACCGCATCGTCGATATTGATGCAGCGAGCCTCCTGCCGCAGGTGACGTGGGGTACCTCCCCCGAGATGGTGCTGCCCATCGACGGGCGCGTGCCCGACCCCGACAAGGAAAAGGACCCGACGCGCCGGGAGGCCATCGAGCGCGCGCTGGTCTACATGGGCCTGAAGCCCAACATGCCGATGACCGACGTGCGCATCGACAAGGTGTTCATCGGCTCGTGCACCAACTCGCGCATCGAGGACCTGCGGGCGGCCGCCGGTGTCGTGCGCGGCAAGCACGTGGCCAGCAACGTGAAGCTCGCGATGGTGGTGCCGGGCTCGGGGCTGGTGAAGGCCCAGGCCGAGCAGGAGGGGCTGGACCGCATCTTCCGCGACTCCGGCTTCGAGTGGCGCGAGCCGGGCTGCTCCATGTGCCTCGCCATGAACGACGACAAGCTCGAGGCCGGCGAACGCTGCGCCTCCACGTCGAACCGCAACTTCGAGGGGCGGCAGGGCGCGGGCGGACGCACGCACCTGGTGAGCCCGGAGATGGCGGCGGCGGCGGCGATCGCGGGGCATTTCGTGGACGTGCGGCGGGGCTGATTCACCTAGGCCTTCGTCGCGGCAAAGGCCGGTCGCTGAAACCCGGCGGCGCACGGTAGGAGCGCAGCGGCTCGATGCCCGCGACGCTTTCGGGATGCCAGAGGCGAGCCTTTCGAACCGCCTGCAGCACCACCTGCGGGTTTTCGCGGATCACGTGGAGCAGCACGAGGGCGGTTCCGGCCGGCTGGCGGTTGCCGCGCTCCCAATGACGCAACGTGGCGACGGGGAATCCGAACCACCCGGCGAATTGCCTTTGCGTGAGGTCCATCCGCTTGCGCAGGGTCCGCACGTCCAGGAATGGTGGCTCGTCGCCGCTCGATTCGGGTCTCATCCTGGCGCGTGCGAGCTCCAGGAGCGGGGATGACCCCGAGTGGCTAAACGCGGGCGAGATCGAGGCTGCCTCCCTCTTTGCACGATTTTCGTTCGCCTGATCCAGAGGATCACAAAAGTGATCCTCTGGATCAGGCGAATGAAAAAGTGTGTTTTTAGGGGGCACCCATGGACAACGCTCTTAGTCGCGCCTCGCTGAGGCCGCCTGCGCCCACAACGCCCCCCTACAAACCATACAACCGCGAAAGCCCGTACGCCGCCCATTGCAGCGTGTGGCCCAGCGCCCCTCGCTATAATCGAGCCTATGGAAAAATTCACCGTCCACACGGGCCTCGTCGCCCCCCTCGACCGCGCCAACGTCGACACCGACGCGATCATCCCGAAGCAGTTCCTGAAATCCATCAAGCGCACCGGCTTTGGCGAGAACCTCTTCGACGCCTGGCGTTTCCTCGACGTGGGCGAGCCGGGCAAGGACCCGGCCACGCGCCGGCCCAACCCGGACTTCGTGCTGAACTACCCGCAGTTCAAGGGCGCCAGCATCCTCGTCGCGCGGAAGAACTTCGGCTGCGGCTCTTCGCGCGAGCACGCGCCGTGGGCGCTGCAGCAGTACGGCTTCCGCGCCGTCATCGCACCCAGCTTCGCCGACATCTTCTTCACCAACAGCTTCAAGAACGGGTTCCTGCCGATCGTGTTGACGGAGCTCGAGATCGACCACATCTTCAACGAAGTAGCGGCGCATCCGGGATACCGGCTCACCATCGACTTGCCGTCGCAGACCGTCACCCCGGCGCAGGCCGGGGCCCGAGCGATGCGCTTCGACATCGATCCCTCCCGCAAGGAGTGCATGGTGAACGGCTGGGACGAAATCGGCCTCACGTTGCGGCACTCCGACGACATCAAGGCGTACGAAGAGAAGCGGAAGAAGTCAGAACCATGGATCTTCTCGTGAAGTTGTCTCCCCCGCGTAGGCGGGGGCCCAATTGGATCCCCGCCTTCGCGGGGATGACCCAATGAAAATCGCGCTCCTCGCCGGCGACGGCATCGGCCCCGAGATCCTCACGCAGGCGAAGGCCGTCCTCGAGGTCCTCCGCGGCGAGGGCATGTCCATCGAGACCGAGGAAGCACTCGTCGGTGGCGCCGCCTACGACGCATGTAGGGAACCGCTGCCGAAAGCCACGCTCGACCTCGCCAAGTCCGCCGACGCGGTGCTCTTCGGCGCGGTGGGCGGCCCGCAGTACGACAAGCTCGATCGGCCGCTGCGCCCGGAAGCCGCCATCCTCGGCCTGCGAAGGGAATGCGACTTCTTCGCCAACCTCCGCCCGGCGACGGTCTTTCCGGAGCTGGCCGATGCGTCCTCGCTGAAACCGGAGCTCGTCAGCGGACTGGACCTCATGATCGTCCGCGAGTTGACCGGCGACATCTACTTCGGCGAGCCGCGCGGGGTCACGGGCGAGAAGCCCAACCGCGAGGGCTTCAACACGATGCGCTACACCGAGCCGCAGATCCGCCGCATCCTGCACGTCGGCTTCAAGACGGCGCGGCAGCGGGGAAAAAGGCTCCTCAGCGTCGACAAGATGAACGTGCTGGAGACCACGCAGCTGTGGCGCGACATCGCCATCGAAATGTCGTCGGAGTACAAAGACGTCGAGCTTTCCCATATGCTGGTGGATAACTGCGCCATGCAACTGGTGCGCAACCCGCGACAATTCGACGTGATCGTGACCGGCAACATGTTTGGCGACATCCTCTCCGACGAGGCCTCGATGCTGACGGGGTCCATCGGCATGCTGCCGTCCGCGTCCCTCGACGCGAACGGCAAGGGCCTGTACGAGCCGATCCACGGTTCTGCACCGGACATCGCGGGCAAGGGCATCGCCAATCCGCTGGCGATGCTGCTCTCCATGGCGATGATGTTCCGCTACACCTTCGGCAAGGCCGAAATCGCCGCCCGCATCGAGAAGGCCGTGCGCGCGGCCCTGGCCTCGGGCCTTCGCACCGGCGACATCGCTGTCAAGGGCACGAAACCGACCACCACCGCCGCCATGGGCGCCGCGGTGGTGAAAGCGCTCTAGCAGCAACACCGGGAGGACGGGCTCGAGAGGCGACCCGCCTCCCGGACCCGAAACCGCCTCTTGATCAGTCCCCGGGCCATTGCCGCCTCCGCGGCGCCCGGGGCGACGCAACGCCCCGAGAAGGGCAACAGGAAAAAACATGACGAGCGTTGGAATCATCGGCTGGCGTGGCATGGTGGGCTCCGTATTGATGGAGCGGATGCGCGAGGAGCGCGACTTCGAGCACATCGACCCGGTGTTCTTCACCACTTCCAACGTGGGCGGGCCCGGCCCGTCCATCGGCAAGCCGGTGGCGCCGCTGAAGGACGCCAACGACATCGCCGAGCTCGCCAAGCACGAAATCCTCATCACCTGCCAAGGCGGCGACTACACCAAGGCGGTGTATCCCAAGCTGCGCGCCGCGGGCTGGAAGGGCTACTGGATCGATGCCGCCAGCGCGCTGCGCATGGAAAAGGACGCGGTCATCATCCTCGACCCGGTGAACAAGCCCGTGATCGACAGGGCGCTCAACTCGGGCGTTCGGAACTTCATCGGCGGCAACTGCACGGTGAGCCTGATGATGATGGCGATCGATGGCCTCTTGAAGGAAGACCTGGTCGAGTGGGTGAGCGCGATGACCTACCAGGCGGCTTCCGGCGCCGGCGCCCAGAACATGCGCGAGCTGCTGCAGCAGATGGGCGAGGTGCACTTCGCCGCCCAGTCGCTGCTGGAGAACCCGGCCTCCGCGATCCTCGACATCGACCGCGAGGTGGCGGGCATCCTGCGCGACGACGCCTTCCCGACCGAGCACTTCGGCGTTCCGCTCGCCGGCAGCCTCCTGCCCTGGATCGACACCGACCTCGGCAACGGCCAGAGCCGCGAGGAGTGGAAGGGTCACGCCGAGACCAACAAGATCCTCGGCCGCGCGCCGGGGAAGGAAATCCCCGTGGATGGCCTGTGCGTGCGCGTGGGTGCCATGCGCTGCCACAGCCAGGGCCTCACCATCAAGTTGCGCCGCGACCTGCCGCTCGCCGAGATCGAGTCGATCCTCGCGAAGGCCAACGACTGGGTGAAGGTCATCCCGAACCGGCGCGAGGAAACGCTGAAGGGCCTCACCCCCGTGGCGGTCACCGGCACCCTTTCGGTGCCCATCGGGCGGCTGCGCAAGCTCAACATGGGACCGGAATACCTTTCCGCTTTCACCGTCGGCGATCAACTCCTCTGGGGCGCCGCGGAGCCGCTGCGCCGCATGCTGCGCATCCTGCTGAAAGCGCGGGTCCCGGCGATGGCCGCGGCGTAACCCCGTACCGGGAAAGGAAAAAAGGGTTGAAAAACGTCCCGGTTAGGAGATAATGTGAAAAATCGGCTTAGGTTGCTAGAATAAAACCTTGATCTCTATCGATATTCTGCCGGGCCACCGGGTGGGGATGGGAGCAAAATGGTGAGGAAAATCAAAACTGCGGTCGCCATGGCGCTTTTCATGGGCGCGACTCTCGCGGCGGAAGCTGCGGGCCTCGGCAAACTGACCGTCAACTCGTCGCTCGGCCAGATCCTCAACGCCGAAATCGACCTGGTATCGCTGCAGCCCGGCGAGCTGGACAACCTGTCCGCACGAGTCGCCTCGCCTGAGGCCTTCCGGGACGCGCGCATTGAATACAGCTCGTCGCTGCGGCTGCTGCGCTTCTCCATCGAGAAGCGCGCCAACGGCCAGGCCTACCTCAGGCTCTCGAGCGTGGCGCCGATCAACGAGCCGTTCGTCGATGCCCTGATCGAGGTCACCTGGGCCGCGGGACGCGTGCAGCGCGAATACCCGATCCTGCTGGATCCGCCAGGGTACAACCAGCGCGCGGTCACGCCGCCCGCGGGGGCGGCATCGCCGCCTCCAGTGGCGGCGGCACAGCCCGCAACCACTCCGCCGGCCACCGCGCCGGCGGCGTCTTCTTCTGGGGCCGCTCCTTCGTCCCCTCCCGTTGCCACGGTCACGCCTGGCGGGCAGCCTTCCGCCCGCGCGGAGCTCATCGGCACGCCCTCGCAGGCGAGCGGCGAGACCTACGGCCCGATCCAGAAGGGCGAGACGCTGCGCAAGATCGCGGAGGAGGTGAAGCCCTCCAACGTGAGCCTCGAGCAGATGCTGGTCGCGCTCTACCGCGAGAACCAGTCCGCCTTCGCCGGCAACAACATGAATCGGCTCAAGACCGGGCAGATCCTCAAGGTCCCCTCGGGTGACCAGGTCTCGCAGATCACCGCGAGCGACGCCGGCAAGGAAATTCGCACCCAGGTGGCCGACTGGCGCGCTTATCGCGAGCAGCTGGCGGGTGGCGTCGCCGCCATCCCGGCGCGCGCGGAAACCTCCACCGCCGCCTCGGGACGCGTCACCACCGCTGCCGTCACGCCGCCCGCGCCGCCTTCGGCCGAGCCGAAGGACGTGCTCAAGCTCTCCAAGTCCGATGCATCGGGCAAGGCGGGTGCCGGCTCCGCCAAGGGCGGCTCCGGCGCGCAGGATCGCGCCAACGCCCTGCAGGAAGAGATCACCGCCAAGGACAAGGCGCTGCGCGAATCGCAGTCGCGCGTGTCCGACCTCGAGAAGCAGATCCGCGACATGCAGCGCCTGCTGGACCTGAAGGGTGGCGCACCGGCCACCGCGGCCAAGCCGGGCGACACCAAGGTCGCCGTGGCGCCTACGCCCCCGCCGCCCGTCACGCCCGCCAAGGTCGAGCCCGCGAAAGTGGAGCCGCCCAAGGCCGAGCCGCCGAAGGTCGCCGAGGTGAAGACCACGGAGCCGTCGAAGCCCACCGATGCGTCGAAGGCGGCCGATGCCTCCAAGGCCGACGCTTCGAAGTCTACCGACAGCTCGAAGACGACGACCACCACCACCACCACGACCGATGCCTCGAAGGCCGGCGAGCCGCCGAAGGTCGCCGACGCCTCCAAGCCCGCGCCGCCGAAGACCGACGCCAAGGCCCCCGCCAAGAAAGCTCCGCCGCCGCCCAAGAGCACCATGGACGAGCTGATGGACAACCCGTGGATCCCGGCTGCAGTGGTCGGGGGTCTCGCCGCGCTCGGCATCGGCGGCTTCCTCTTCATGCGGCGCCGCCGCCGAGAGGATGACTACGGAAACCCTAGTGCCATGACCAGCGCGTTCCCTTCCGACCTCAAGCCCAATACGAACACGGGCAAGGCAGGGGGTGGGCTGGTCGACACCGGCAACAGCTCGTTCCTCACCGACTTCGACAAGACCGGCCCCGGCACGATCGACACGGATGAAGTCGATCCCGTGGCCGAGGCCGAGGTCTACATCGCCTACGGCCGTGACGCGCAGGCCGAGGAAATCCTCAAGGAAGCAATGGCGCGCGACAAGGGCCGCCACGAGATCCCGCTCAAGCTGCTCGAGATCTACCACGCCCGCAAGAGCGCCACCGCGTTCGAGACCGTCGCCAAGGAGCTGAGGGGCCAGGTGGGCGATGGCTCCCCGCTGTGGCAGAAGGCGGCGGCGATGGGCGCGCAGATCGATCCCACCAACCCGCTGTACGCGGGCGCGGGATCGGGCACCGGCACCTACACCGCCATGTCCACGCCGGCGCCGAAGCCCGACCTCGACGTCGACCTGGGCGGCGGCACCAGCGAGACCACGTCGGACGCCACGGCGCCCGCGCCGGACTTCGACCTCGACCTCGATGCGGGCAAGGCGCCCAACACGTTCGACGGCTCGCAGACGGCCGCTACCGCCGCGCACACGATGGATTTCGACATCGCGCAGGCGAGCGGCGCACCCACGCCGGAAGCGCCGAAGGAAGAGAAGCCCGCTTCGTTCGACTTCGACCTCTCGGGGCTCGATTTCCCGAGCTCGAAGCCCGGCGGCGGCACCGACCTCGACGTCGACGCCACCAAGCCGGCGCCGTCCTCCAGCACCGACTTCAACCTCGCGGACCTGAGCCTCGATTCCGGCACCTCGGATATCGGCGGCGGCGGCGAGGGCGTGGGCACCAAGCTCGAGCTAGCCAAGGCGTACCTGGAGATCGGCGACAAGGACGGTGCTCGCGAGATCCTCCAGGAAGTCGCCAAGGAAGGCTCGGCGGCGCAGAAGGACGAGGCGCAGAGGCTCATCGCTTCGCTCTGATCCCCCACTAATGGGGTCAGGTTCATTTTTGAACCTGTCCCCATTTTCTTTTGTGACCCTGCCGATAATGGGGACAGGTCCGAAAATGCACCTGACCCCATTATGAGAATCGCCCTCGGCCTCGAATACGATGGTTCGGCCTTCTGTGGCTGGCAGACCCAGCCCGGGGGCTGCGGCGTGCAGGACCACTTGCAGGCGGCCCTCGCCGCACTCGCCGCATCGCCCGTGGAAGTCGTCGCCGCGGGCCGCACCGATACCGGCGTGCATGCCGCGGCCCAAGTGGTGCACTTCGATACCGAGGCCCGGCGCGACGAGAACGCATGGGTGCGTGGCACCAACTCCAACCTCGACCCCGCGGCCCGCGTCATCTGGGCGCGCGAGGTCGCCGCCGATTTCCACGCGCGTTATGGCGCCCGCTCGCGCACCTACCGCTATTTCCTGCTTAACGAGCCCGTGGCGCCGGCGGTGATGCGTGGCCGCGTGGGCTGGTACCACCGCCCCCTCGACGAGGCCGCCATGGCACAGGCCGCGCGCCTCCTCGTGGGCGAACACGACTTCAGCGCCTTCCGCGATGCGCAATGCCAGGCGAAGTCGCCGGTGCGCTCCATGACCGGGGTGGCCGTCGAGCGACGCGGTAACCTGATCGCGTTCACCTTCCGCGCCAACGCATTCCTCCACCACATGATCCGTAACCTCGTGGGATCCCTCGTCTACGTGGGCGCTGCAAAGCAGGGGCCCGAGTGGATCGGCTCGTTGCTGGCCGCCCGCGACCGCACCGCCGCCGCCCCCACCTTCATGCCCGACGGGTTGTACCTCGCCCACGTCGAGTACGACGCCATCCACGCGCTGCCGGCCTTCCGCCCGGTGCCGCTCTTTGCGGAGGCCCCATGAACGAACGCACCCGCATCAAGGTCTGCGGCCTCAAGGAACCCGCCCACGCCCGCCTGGCGGCCGAAGCCGGGGCGGACGCCATCGGACTCGTGTTCCACGCCGCCAGCCCCCGCAACGTGACGCTGGGGGAGGCCCGGGCGGTCTCCGAGGCGCTCCCGCCCTTCGTCACGGCCGTGGGCCTCTTCGTCGACGCCCCCCGGGCCACCATCGAGGCGGCGCTGGCGGGGCTGCGCCTCGACCTCCTGCAATTCCACGGCGACGAGACCCCGGAGTTCTGCGCTTCCTTCGGCGTGCCGTATCTCAAGGCGATACGGATGGAGGAGGGGACCGATTTGCTAGAATGGGCGCAGCGTTTTTCCCGGGCGAAGGCGTTGTTGCTGGATGCCCACGTTCCCGGGCAGCCCGGCGGCACCGGACACACCTTCGATTGGGGCAGCGTGCCGGGCAACCTCCCGCTTCCCATCGTGCTTTCCGGCGGCCTCGACGCCGCAAACGTGGGACGCGCCATGCGCGAGGTGAGGCCATGGGCGGTGGATGTCTCGAGCGGCGTGGAAGCGCGCCGCGGAACGAAGGACCCCCAGAAGATCTTGGATTTCATTCGGAGCGTGCGACTTGAAGATGCAAAACCATCCCGCTGAGGGCGCCTGGTCGGATTACGCGCTGCCCGACGCCACCGGCCACTTCGGCCCCTACGGCGGTGTTTTCGTCGCCGAAACCCTGCGTGCGGCACTCGACGACCTCACGGCCGCCTACGAGAAGTACCGCCGCGATCCGCAATTCGCCGCCGAGATCGCCTGGGAGCTCGAGCACTACGTCGGCCGCCCGAGCCCCATCTACCACGCCCGCCGCCTCTCTTCCGAATTGGGCGGGGCGCAGATCTATCTCAAGCGCGAGGACCTGAACCACACCGGCGCCCACAAGGTGAACAACACCGTGGGGCAGTCGCTGCTCGCCAAGCGCATGGGCAAGCCCCGCGTCATCGCGGAGACCGGCGCCGGCCAGCATGGGGTCGCCACCGCCACGGTCGCCGCGCGCTACGGCATGGAGTGCGTGGTCTACATGGGCAGCGACGACATCGAGCGCCAGGCGCAGAACGTCTACCGCATGAAGCTGCTCGGGGCCACCGTGGTGCCGGTGACGAGCGGCTCGCGAACGCTGAAGGATGCGCTGAACGAGGCGATGCGCGACTGGGTCACGAACGTCGAGAACACGTTCTACATCATCGGCACCGTGGCGGGCCCCCACCCGTACCCGATGATGGTGCGCGACTTCAATTCGATCGTCGGCAAGGAGTGCGTGACGCAGATGCCGGCGATGGCGGGCAAGCAGCCCGATGCCGTGCTCGCCTGCGTGGGCGGCGGCTCGAACGCCTTGGGCATCTTCCACGCCTATATCCCGGATTCGTCGGTGCGCTTGATCGGCGTCGAGGCGGGCGGCCATGGCATCGAATCCGGGAAACACGCGGCCACGCTTTCCGCCGGCACCCCCGGCGTGCTGCACGGCAACCGCACCTACCTCATGCAGGATGCCGACGGCCAGATCATCGAGACGCATTCGATCTCGGCGGGCCTCGACTACCCCGGCGTGGGCCCCGAGCACGCGTTCCTCAAGGACGCGGGCCGCGCCGAGTACGTCTCGGTCACCGATGACGAGGCGCTGGCGGCGTTCCACACGCTGTGCCGCACCGAGGGCATCATCCCCGCGCTCGAGTCGAGCCACGCCATCGCCCACGCGATGAAGTTGGCACCCACGATGGGCAAGGAGCAGATCCTCCTCGTGAACCTCTCGGGCCGTGGTGACAAGGACATGCACACGGTCGCCAAGGCCTCCGGGCTCGCCCTGTGACGGCGAGCCGCATCGCGGGCGCCTTTGCTCGGGCCCGCGCGGCAAAGCGCGCCGCGCTGATTCCCTTCGTCACCGCCGGCGACCCCTCGCCCCGGCAGGCGGTCGCGGTGATGCATGCGCTGGTCGCGGGCGGCGCCGACGTGATCGAGCTCGGCGTGCCGTTCTCGGACCCGATGGCCGATGGCCCGGTGATCCAGCGCTCTTCCGAACGCGCGTTGAAGCATGGCGTGGGGCTGCGCGACGTCCTGGGCTATGTCACGGAATTCCGCCGCACCGATTCGCAGACTCCCGTGGTGCTGATGGGTTACGCCAATCCCATCGAACGCATGGGCCACGCCGCGTTCGTCGCCGCCGCTTCGAGCGCCGGTGTCGATGGCGTGTTGATCGTGGACTACCCGCCGGAGGAGAGCGACGACTGGCTCGCCGCGCTCGAAGGCAGCGCCATCGATCCGATCTTCCTGCTCTCGCCCACCTCGAGCGAGGCGCGCATCGACCTGGTGTCGAAGGTGGCGCGCGGCTACATCTACTACGTGTCGCTGAAGGGCGTCACCGGCGCGGCCAACATCGACACCGTCGCGGTCGAGGCGATGATGAAGCGCATCCGCACCCACACCCAGGTGCCCGTGGGCGTGGGCTTCGGCATCCGCGATGGCGCCACGGCCCGGCTGGTGGGTAAGGTCGCCGATGCGGTCGTCATCGGCAGCCGCATCGTCCAGGAGCTGGCCGACGCACCGGGGGAGAGCGCCCCGCAGCGCGCTCGCGAGGTGATGGGCGAATTCCGCGACGCACTCTCCCTGCCCCTTGGGGGAGGGCCGGCGTCATGAGCTGGTTCCGCAAGCTCCTCCCGCCCAAGATCAAGCGCGAGAGCACCAGCCAGCAGAAGAAGGCGGTGCCCGAGGGGCTGTGGAGCAAGTGTCCGTCGTGCGAGGCGGTGCTGTACTTCACCGACCTCGAGAAGAACCTGCACGTGTGCCCCAAGTGCGGCTTCCACAACCGCGTCTCCGCCCGCCAGCGCCTCGACCTCTTCCTCGATCCCGAGGGCCGCGCCGAGTTCGCCACCGAAGTGGTGCCGCTCGATCCGCTCAAGTTCAAGGACAGCCGCAAGTACAGCGAGCGCCTCATCGAGGCCGAGAAGGAGACTTCCGAGACCGATGCGCTGGTGGTGATGCAGGGCGCGGTGGAGAACGTGCCGATGGTCGTGGCGGCGTTCGAGTTCGGCTTCCTCGGCGGCTCGATGGGCTCGGTGGTGGGTGAGCGGTTCGTGCGCGGCGTGCAGATGTGCTGCGACGAGGAGCTGGCCTTCGTTTGTTTCACCGCCACGGGTGGGGCGCGCATGCAGGAGGGGCTGCTCTCCCTCATGCAGATGGCCAAGACCACCGCGGCGCTGCACCAGCTTTCGGCCAAGCGCCAGCCGTTCATCTCGATCCTGACCGATCCCACCATGGGAGGCGTCTCGGCGAGCTTCGCCTTCATCGGCGACGCGGTGATCGCCGAGCCCGGGGCGCTGATCGGCTTCGCCGGCCCGCGCGTGATCGAGCAGACCGTGCGCGAGACGCTGCCTGCCGGCTTCCAGCGCGCCGAATTCCTGCTGGAGAAGGGCGCGATCGACATGATCGTCGACCGCCGGCAGCTCCGCTCCAAGGTCGCGCGGCTGGTGACGCTCCTCAAGCGGGTGCCCGCGCCCGAAGCTTGAGCAGCCCGCGCACGCTCGACGGCTGGCTCGAGTTCATCTCGGCGCAGCACCCCGCCACGATCGCGCTGGGGCTCGATCGGGTTCGGGAGGTTTCGGGGAGATTGGTCACCCCCGCGAAGGCGGGGGCCCAATTACCCCCCGTCATCACCGTCGGCGGCACCAACGGCAAGGGCTCCACCTGCGCCTTCCTCGAGGCGATCCTTTCCGAAGCGGGCTACCGCACCGGCCTCTACACCTCCCCGCACCTGCTGCGCTACAACGAGCGCGTGCGCATCGGCCTGGAGGAGGTGGCCGATGAGCCCCTCGCGGCCGCGTTCGAGCGCGTCGAGCGGGCGCGCGGCGACACGCAGCTCACCTATTTCGAGTTCGGCACCCTGGCGGCCCTCGACGTCTTCGCGACCGCCGGCGTGGAAGTGGCGATCCTCGAGGTGGGCCTCGGCGGGCGGCTGGACGCGGTGAACATCGTCGACGCCGACGTCGCCATCGTGGTGAGCGTCGACCTCGACCATCAGTCGTATCTCGGCAACGACCGCGACAGCATCGGTTTCGAGAAGGCGGGCATCTTCCGCTCGGGACGCCCCGCGATCTTCGGCGACGCGGATCCGCCGGCGAAGCTCGTGGCCCATGCGCAGGCGATCGGCGCCGAGCTCCAGCTCCTCGGCCGCGATTTTCGCTACGAGGCGAGCGAGCGCCAGTGGGACTTCATCGGCAAGCGCGGCGCCCATCGCGCGCTGCCGTGGCCCGCGCTGCGCGGCCGCTGGCAACTCAAGAACGCGTCCTCGGCGCTGGCTGCCCTGGACGAGGTGGCCGATCGCCTCCCGGTGTCGCTCGGGGAGATCAAGAAGGGTCTCGCCACGGTGCGGCTTCCGGGCCGGATGCAGGCGCTGCCCGGCCGGCCCTCGGTGGTCCTCGACGTAGCGCACAACCCCCACGCCGCCCGGGCGCTCGCCGATGGCCTCGGCGACATGGGTTACGCGGCCAATACCTTCGCCGTGTTCGCGATGCTCGCCGACAAGGACATCGGCGGCGTGATCGATGCGATGCGCGGTCGCATCGACCGCTGGTACGTGGCCGCGGCCGCCGCCGATCGCGCGGCCCCGGTCCAGAAGGTGCAGGAAGCCCTCGCCGCCCGGGGCCTGGCGCAGGCCACGCGCGCCTTCGTTTCCGTGCGCGCGGCCCTCGACGCGGCGCGTTCCGACGCGGGTCCCGATGATAGAATCGTGGTCTTCGGATCGTTTCTAACCGTGGCAGAAGCCTCGGCCGCACGCTGACCCCATGGCGTCTCCCCCGTCCCCAGAAGCGAGCGAAATCCGGCGACGCGGCCGCAGGCGGTTGATCGGCGCCGTCGCCATCGTCCTCCTCCTGATCGTCTTCGTGCCGATGGTGCTCGATTCCGAGCCGCGCCCGTCGCGCCGCGAGCCCGAGATGCAGATCCCCCCGCGCGACAAGGCGCCGCCGTTGCCGCCGCCGGCCGCCGCCGCGAAAGCGCCCCTGGAGCTCGCGATGGTCCCGCCCAAGTCCGCGGAGCTCACGCGGGGCGGGCCGCCCGAGGACGCCCCCAGGCCCGCCCAGGAGCCTGCCAAGCCCGCGGGGGCTCCCAAGGTCCAGTTCTCGCCCGTGGAAGCTGCCAAGGCCCCGGTCGCGCCCGTGGAGGCCCCCAAGGCTCCCCCAGTCCCGATCTCACCCGTAGAGGCCCCCAAGGCGCCTGCGGGCAGCGCCAAGCCGGGTGTCGACGCGACGAAAGCGTCGCCCACTCCGCCAGCACCCTCTCCCCGGCCCTCTCCCAGGGGAGAGGGAGAAAAATCTGCCGGGCCGAAGCTCGAGGGCTTCGTCATCCAGGTGGGCGCCTTTCGCGAGGAAGAGAAACTCCAGCAGGCTCGCGAGAAACTCGCGGCCGCCGGCGTCGTCCACTACACGGAGAGGCTCGACAATCCCGCCGGGGCGCTCACGCGCCTGAGGGCCGGGCCCTTCCCGACGCGGGCCGCGGCCGATGCGGCGCTCGCCAAGATCAAGCCGGTGGCCCCGGATGGCAAGGTCGTTCCCCTGCCATGAGCACGGTTGCAAAACGCGGTTCCGGACGCAATCTGGTTGGAAGGGCGCTGGCGCGTAGACTCGCCGCCGGCAGCCACGGAAAGGAAGCCTAGGCATGTGCGGCATCGTGGGAGTGGTCGCTCGAAGCCCCGTCAACCAGCTGCTCTACGACGGCATGACGGTGCTGCAGCACCGCGGGCAGGACGCGGCCGGGATCGTCACGGCCGAGGGCCACACCTTCAACATGCACAAGGGCCGCGGCCTGGTGCGGGACGTCTTCCGTACCCGCGACATGCGCAACCTCCAGGGCACGATGGGCATCGCCCACTGCCGCTACCCCACCGCGGGGTCCGCCTCTTCCGAGGCCGAGTCGCAGCCGTTCTACGTGAATTCCCCGTACGGCATCGTGCTGGGCCACAACGGCAACCTGATCAACGCCGACGAGCTGCGCCGCGACCTCTTCATGGCCGACCGCCGCCACGTCAACACCAATTCCGATTCCGAGGTGCTGCTGAACGTGCTCGCGCACGAGATCAGCTTCGCCTCCGAGGGGCGCGACCGCCTCAACCCCGAGATCATCTTCAAGGCGGAGGCGGGCGTGCATCGCCGCGTGAAGGGGGCCTACGCGGTGGTCGCGATGGTGGCGGGCCATGGCTTGCTCGCGTTCCGCGATCCCCACGGCATCCGCCCGCTCATCATCGGGCGCGCCGATACGGAGAAGGGCGTGGAATTCCTCGTCGCCTCCGAGAGCGTGACACTCGACACTCTCGGCTTCAAGGTGATGCGCGACGTGATCCCCGGTGAGGCCATCCTGATCGACGAGAGCGGCAACTTCCACAGCCGCCAGTGCGCCGACAACCCCGAGCTCTCGCCCTGCATCTTCGAGTACGTGTACCTCGCGCGCCCGGACTCGGTGATCGACGGCATCTCGGTCTACGAGGCGCGCCGCAACATGGGCCGCAGCCTCGCCGACAAGATCCTCGCGATGGGGCTACGCGAAGAGATCGACGTGGTGATCCCGATTCCCGATTCCAGCCGCTCCTCCGCGCTGGAAGTGGCGGCGAAGCTGAAGCGCCAGTACACCGAGGGCTTCATCAAGAACCGCTACATCGGCCGCACCTTCATCATGCCGGGGCAGGAGATGCGCCGGAAGAGCGTTCGCCAGAAGCTGAATGCGATGGCGATCGAGTTCAAGGACAAGAACGTGCTGCTGGTGGACGATTCCATCGTGCGCGGCACCACCAGCCGCGAGATCGTGCAGATGGCGCGCGAGTCGGGCGCCAGGAAGGTGTTCTTCGCCTCGGCGGCACCCCCGGTGCGATTCCCGAACGTCTACGGCATCGACATGCCCTCGCCCTCGGAGTTGATCGCCGTCGGCCGCACCAACGACGAGATCGCCAGGGCGATCGATGCCGACGCGGTGATCTACCAGGAGCTCGACGCGCTGATCGACTGCGTGAGGAGCCTCAACCCTTCCATCAAGCGCTTCGACTGCTCGTGCTTCGACGGCGTCTACATCACCGGCGACGTGTCGCCCGAGTACCTCGAGGGCATCG
>JANMHV010000269.1:0-5936 GCA_031375445.1 Burkholderiales bacterium
CCACGACCTGGAGGGTCTTGGTGACGTCCGGGCCGGGGCCTTCGAGCTCGATCCTGATGTGGGCATCGTTGACCATGTCGGTGCGGGTGTTAGCCGATGCACCGGGCTGGGTGTAGCCGTCCACCACCGTGTTGCTGCACCGCACTCGCAGCACCTCCGGGCCTTGGATCTTGCAGATCCCGGTGGCGGCGTTGCAGTTCGGATCCGTGGCCGCGGGGATCGCGAATTCGATGCGCGAGCTGCTGGGGCAGGACGCAGCCTGGTCGATGAGCACCCCGGCGAGCGAGCCCGCTCCGCTGGACTGGGTATTGGTGACGGTGAAGACCGTCTGGGCGTTCGCCGCAAGGCAGGCGAAGGCTGCAAAGGCTGCGAAGACGAGGCTGGCGCGAAGACGAAGGCCTGTGGACACGGAGTTCCCCCGGGTTGGACGGCAAGCCAACATCCTAGGAAATCCGGTTGCTGCCTATCGTTAATCTTGCGTTAAAACGCCTCTAGGAAAACGCGGCCCGAGCTAGTGCCGACGCCGCGTGCCGGTCGCAGCGAGCTGCGCGATGGAGGCTTCGAACTCATTTCGCATGAGCGCCCACATCGGTGTTTTCTCGGACGGCTTGTAGCTCGAGACCACGTCACGCAGCTCATCGATGATTTGCGCGGGGTGCCGTACCTCGCAGTGCTCGTGGCCGAAGCGCTCAAGGGACTGCCGATCCGGCCAGGCCTTGCTGCCACCGAGAGAGAGCGCCAGGGTGTCCCTTGGAATGAAGGCGGTGGTGCACACCATGTCGTACGCAGGGCACAACGCCGCGTCCTCACCCGCCGTCATCGGTGTGCCGTATAGAACACCCCAGTTCTTCAGATGCGCGTCGCCGTTTCTCAGGAGGCAGCACAGCACCAGCTGCGCGTAGAAGCGTTCAAGCGACTCGAGCCGGCGCGCAGGAGCGCTGTTCAGCGCGACCGCCTTCGCCGCCATCCCGTAGGAGCCCACGTATTTCTGGTCCGCGGGTTTTCCCATCAGGGCGCAGACCTCCTCGAAGCCCAGGTAGGAGCCGCTCTCGGCCATGTCGAACCGTTCCGTGATGAAAAGGCTGCGATTCTCGGAAAGGTGGAACTTGGGGACCTGAAGCCCTGCGGCGCGGCAAACGCTCATGCAGTGGAATTCGTTTTCCGAAAGGCCCGGGTATTCATCGGGATCGTTCTTGACGATGAGATCAGGCGTGCGCAGCGACGACTTCTCGCTGATACGCTGTCGCGCTCCGGGCACAACCACCTTGGGCTGGACGCCAGCGATGGCCGTGTTGAGCGTGAAACGTTCGAGCAGGTCCCTGAAGAGGCCTTCGGTACCGCGGGCTGGCAGGAGGGCGGACAGCGGCACGCCATCTCCCGCGCCGCGATCAGGATCGGCGGGCTTTCGCACGTAGGCGCGACCCATGCTCGGAGTGGCCACCAGGGCCAGCAAGTTCATCTCGTCGTTCAGATCGACGGTTTTCCCGAATCGCTCGAAAAGCCAATTCAGGACGAAGCCTTCCGGCAGGCGCATGCCGAAGATCGGCGGGATCCGGTTGGAGCCGTAGCCCGCGGGTCGAACGGGCATGGTGAGCGAGATCGCGCGCTCCGCATGCTCGAGAGCTTCGTCCGAATAGCGGACCTGGAACTGCGACTCGCGCACGAGAACGCCGGCGTGGCCTTGCGAGGTCACCATCTCCAGGGACTTTACGCGCGCGGGAGTCATCGCCTCGGGCGTGCGCGCGGCGACGCGCTCGCAGCCCCATCCTCTTCCCCTTCCGCATAAACATCGGACAGCTCGTCGAATGTGGGGACGGAAGACGCCTCACGCAGGGCGAGCTCGAGCCCAACGCAGCGCAGCAATCGGTTGAGGTTTCCAAAGGTGATCGCCCCCACCCCTCGTTCGAAGTCGCTGATCGTTTTTCGGGAGAGGCCCGTCATGAGCGCCAGTTGGCCTTGCGTCTTTCCCAATGCGACGCGCCGGGAGCGAAACTCTTTGGGGATCATGAGTAGAATTCTACTCATAGAATAGATTTCTGTCAACAATGAGTGCTGTTAGTTACATTTAGCGCCGCGACATTGAGATGCGAAACGGGGCGCCTGAAGACGCCCCGCGTGTTGCCGTATCGCACCAGCTACTCGGCGTGCATGGTCTTCTCCTGTCAGTGGGACTGGTAGTGAACCGGCCCCATCAACTCCCACTGCGCATTGGGCTCCGTGTAGACCATCCCCTGCGTCCCGATCGCGAGCCCGTTCATCAACATCATGTAGATGCGCCCATCGGTCTCGTTCCGCCACAGCAAGTCGCTCTTGCCGTTGCCGTCGTAGTCGCCGAAAGAGACGATCTTCCAGGCGAGGTTGGGCTCGTGATGGACCTGGCCCTGGGACGAAATGGCCGAACCGTTCATCAACATGCCCCACACCTGGCCGGTCGCCGCGTTGCGCCACAGCAAGTCGTTCTTGCCATCGCCGTCGAAGTCCGGCGCGCCCACGATGCTCCATTGCAGGTTCGGCTCGCTGTACACGAAGGCACCCGTCTGCGAGAAGGCGCCCGCGCTGTAGCTGATGGTCATCTGGTACACCTGTCCGGTGCCGATGTTGTAGTAGAGCAGCTGGTTCGACTTGCCGGTGCCCGAGAAATCCCCCACCACCTGGATGCGCCACGAGGTGTTGGGCTCGGTGTACACCATGCCCTGCGCCGTGATGGTCCCGCCGTTCATCAGCATCGCGTACACCTGGCCGGTGGTGGAGTTCCACCACAACAGGTCCGCGCGTCCGTCGCCGTCGAGGTCGGGCGTGTGCACGATCTTCCAGGCCGGGTTCGCCTCGGTGTAGAACAACGATCCCGCCGTGGGCATCGCGTTGCTGTCGAAGGGCATGTAGTAGAGCTGGCCCGTGTTGACGTTGCGCCACAGGAGATCGGTGATGCCGTCGCCGTTGAAGTCGGCGTCGGCGATGATCCTCCACGAGGTGTCGGGCTCGTTGTACGCGAAACCCTGGGAGGCGATCGCCATGCCGTTCATGCGCATGCGGTAGACCTGGCCCGTGAGCGAGTTCCTCCACAGCAGGTCGCTCTTGCCGTCGCCGTCGAGGTCGGTGAGTGACGAGCCGGATGCCGCTTCCGCCACGGTCTTCATCATGAGGCTCCGGTGTTCGGCGCCCGCGTTGAGCGCGCCCCCGAGGAACATGCCGCCATCGACCGCGGGCGCGATCGCCGTGAACTCGTAGTAGCCCACGGCAGCAACGCCACCGATCGAATTGCGGGCATCGTAATGTCGAACCCCGCCGGTGCCGAAAGAGGTGTCCGCGCCGCCGTTGGGATTCATGCGGACCACCACCCCTCGCGCGCGCTGGGTGGTGCCCTCCGTGATTCCCGCCGCGACGATTTTTCCGTTCGGCATGACGATGCCGGCAAAGAAGTTGCCCGTCGCGCCCGCGGCGGAAAGCGCGGAAACGAACGACCAGCCATTTCCCTCGCCGAAGGTGGGATCGAGGGCGCCGGTCGAGGTCAGGCGCAGCGCCATCATTCCGACGCCGCCGGTCGTGAACACGGAGGCCACGACCACGATCTTCCCGCCGTGCACGACCACGCGATTGGGCGTGGAAAGGGTGAACCCAGCGGGCATCGGGAACGTGAAGACGCCCGCCGTTCCAAACGCGGGATCGAGCACGCCGGCGCCGGTGAATCGGACCACCTTGATGGTGCCGCCGGAATCACCGATGGCGACCGCGCTCCCGTCGGGCATGAGATCCATCGACCGGCCCGTCACCGCAGTGGCCAGATCGGTTCGCGCCACGCCCGAGGTGCCGTAACCCATATCCACGGTTCCGTCCGTGTTGAGCCGACTCACCGCGATCTGGCGAATGCCGGTGTTGCTCAAGCCGCTGCCGGCGGCGACGACCTTGCCGTCGGCCTGCACGCGGACCGCCCGGCTGAAGTTCGGGAAATAGACGTTCCCGCCCGAGACGGCATAACCGATGCCCGGAATCGGACCCGTTGCGTTGAAGCCCGTGTCGGGGCCCGCTGACGAGAAGCGCGCGGCGCCAATCCTCATCTGGCCGTTGAACCAGCCTTCGAGGTCGCCCGTCACGAGCACCTTCCCATCCGACTGCAACGACATGTCGCGCACTCCCACCAGGAAGTCCATGTGAGGAACCGCGAGAGTGGTGTAGCCGACGCCACCCCAGGCGCTGTCGGGGAAGCCATTGGGCATGAGGCGCACGACGTCGAAGTGCGGCGTCCCGTCCACGCCCGAGGTGCCTCCGGCGAGCAGCTTCCCGTCCGGCAAGGCGATGAGCCCGCCGCCATTGCTCGAGGATGTGCGCTTCACGTAGGTCACCGACGATCGCACGCCCGTAGTGCGCGCGAGGCGCACGATCGGCATGTCGTGGTCGGCCAATCCCGCCGCTATGTACCTGCGGCCCGTGGCCACGACCTCGGTCGCGTTCGCCGCAATGCCTGCGCCGTTCGTGTAGTCGGTCTCGGGCATGAGGTACACGCCGGACGTGCCGAAAGCGGTAATCGGCGCGCCGTTCGACTCGAACGCCGCGATGGCCAGCCTGCCGGCGCCACCCACGCCCGTCGCGTAGATCTTCCCGTCGGCTGCGACGGCGATTCCCCGCCACGCGTCCTGGTCGCTGCCCATCGTCGTGAAGGTCGAGTTGAAGCTCACATCGGTGCCGCCGAGCGCATCCGTGCCGATAAGGTAGGCGCGTCGCCCGGTGCCGTTCACCTGGATTCCGCAGCCGATGAGCCAACGCACGCCGGTCCACTTCACCGCATTGCACTCACCCGGTGCGGGCGCGTAGTTCTGCCCCTGCGCGAGGATCGCGCCGTTCGCATCCAGACGCTGCCAAAAGCCGCGGTTCGACTCGACGATACCGGCGACGACCATGTTTCCCGCCGTGTCCACGTCGATGCTGCGGATCTCCTGGAAGGAGGCGCCCGGAAGCAAGCTGAACTTCACCACCCCGCCCGTCCCGAACGTGCCGTCGAGGGAGCCGTCCGCGTTGTAGCGCACCAGCAGCAACAGCGAATTGCCCCCCGTCGTTGCCGCATAGCCGGCGGCGATGAATTTTCCGCTGGGGAGGACCGCGAACGTGTTGAGCCGCTGTTCCCCGCCCGCCGACGTGGCGTCGAAAGTCGCGGAGCGGCCGGCGGCGCCGAAGGTCGTGTCGGTCGTTCCATCGGCGTTATAGCGCGCGAGCACGACGTCGCGGTAGAAGAGGTGGGCCGGATTCTCGATCCAGCGATAGATGTTCTCCGTGGCCATCGCCTTGCCGTCCGCCATCACACGCACCTGCGTGCGAACGCCCCACGCGTCGGCCTGGCCGTTGTATCCGTAGTTCAGATCGAGCGAGTGGTTGGCGTTGTAGCGCAGGAGAGGCGACGCGAAGGTCTCCCAGCCCCACGCCACACCCGTCACCAGGTACTTGCCGTCCGCCTGGAACGCGACCGACGTCCCTTCGCGAAAGGCAGTGCCGAAGTCGAACTCCAGCCGCCCGGGCGTTGACAGGCCAGAGGCCCAGCTCGTATCGATGTCGCCCGGCGCGGCAAGGGCTTCGGTCGTGCAGAGGAAGGCGGCCGCAATCGCGGCGATCCGGGTGCGCATGGGTTCTTTCCTTGGATGGAGGTCTCCAGCCGCCATCAGATGCGACCCACGCCCGTGAGGAACCTACATCGGCGGGTAGGAAGGCGAGACCGGAAGCGAGGCCCTACCCGTGGAGGTAGGGTGCCTGAAATGGGAAGCGGCGCAGCAGCACAGCCGCGCTACCTCCCGAAAAGCGCCTTGAAACCCCACCACCACACCGCGTAAGGCTGCGCGACATACCACTTGATGGGAATGCGTCCGTAGTGCTTCTTCACCACCGCCATCGCCTCGCGGTAGTGCGCGCGACGCTGGCTCTTCGTCTTGGTGTCCGCGTGCTCGCGATTG
>JANMHV010000286.1:0-13988 GCA_031375445.1 Burkholderiales bacterium
TTTGGGTTTTTTTTTTTTCGATCATCTGCCAATTTCTATCCCCTAGTTTCTTCGGGGTTTTTTCTAATGGCCCGCTCAACAAAAAATAACCTCTCCCCATTACCCAGCGCAGCGAGTACCCCCCCTCACGGATCGTGAGGGTGCCGGGCGAGCCGAAGGGCAGCGTCACCTTGCGCGGGATGTGGCCGAACGGCAACTCCGTGAGAACAGGGATCGGCAGCATCAGCCGTAGCGTCTCGATCACCTCGTCCATGCCGTAGGGATAACGCGAGGTGTTGGTGGGGACGCAATCGTGGAAGTCGCCCAGCACGATGGCGCGCTGCCGGCCGAGCACCCCGGCGTGGAAGAGCTGCAGGAAGAGCCGCTCCACAGCGTAGGGCTCTTCCGAGATCTCCTCCAGGTACAAAATCCCGCCGTCGATGTTGGGGAAGTAGGGCGTGCCCACCAGGTGTGCCACCAGTGACAGGTTGCCGCCCCAAAGCGTGCCATCGATGCGCCGTGGGTCGTAGCCGTGCTCGCAGGCGATGTCGTCGATGCGGTGCGAGCCGCGAGACAGCGCCATCCAGAAGTGCTGTTGCGTGAAGCTATCCAGCTCGGTGCGCCCGAAATCCACCGCCAGCATCGGGCCGTGGAAGGTGACGAGGTTCGCGCAAGCGTATGCCGCCATGTTGAACGCGGTGAAATCGCTGAAGCCCACGTACGACTTGCCGCTGGCGGCGATGCGGTTCCAGTCGATGCGCGGCAGCAGGCGGGTGAGCCCATAGCCGCCGCGAGCCGCGATCACCAGCTGCACCTCGGGGTTGTCCACCAGCGCATGCAGCCCCGCCACGCGCTCCTCGTCCGTCCCCGCGAAGTAACGCCACGTGTGCATCGTCTCCCCGGGCATCACCACCTGGTGGCCGAGGTCCTTCAAATACGCCACGCCATGGGCGAGGGAAGCCTCATCCACGCGTCCCGAAGGCGCGCAGACGCCGATCACCGTCGGTTCGGGGAGCGGTCGCGGCAGCCGGGGCCCGCGCAACGCCACGACCTCACCGGGTTGCGCCATGGACTTCCTCGAAGGCGATCTGGTTGCCGTCCGGATCCTCCACGACGAACCAGCGCGTGCCCCAATGGGTGGCCTCGGGCGGCCGAACGACCCGCGTGCCCGGCGGAAGGGTGCTGAAGCGCTTGTCGATGTCGTGGATGTCGAGGTGCAGGTTCGGCCGCCCGGTGCGGTCATCCGCCGGCTTCTCGGCGATGACGATCGTCACCGCTCCACCGGAGAGCATCACCCCGCGTTCACCCCGGCCTTCGCCCCACGCCGCGCTCACCGACCAGCCGAGCGCATCGCGATAGAAGGCGAGGGACTTGTCGAAGTCGGCGGGCGCCACGAAGAGATGGTGGAACCGGTCGATCACTAGCGCACGTCCAGTGCGTCGACCACGGCGAGTGCCGTCATGTTGATGATCCGCCGCACCGTAGCCGTCGGCGTGAGGATATGCACCGGCTTCGCGGCCCCCAGCAGGATCGGCCCGATGGTGATGCCCGCGCCGCCCACGGTCTTCAAGAGGTTGAACGAGATGTTGGCGGCATCCAGCGTCGGCATGATCAGCAGGTTGGCGTCGCCCTTCAGCCGCGAGTTCGGGAACGCATTCAACCGGATCTCCTCGGAAAGCGCCGCGTCGCCCTGCATCTCGCCCTCGATCTCGAGCTCCGGCATGCGGCTGCGGATCATCCCGAGCGCCGAGCGCATCTTGGCGGCCGAGGGATCGTCGCTCGTGCCGAAGCTGGAATGGGAAACCAGCGCCGCCTTGGGCGTCAAGCCGAACCGGCGGATCTCCTCCGCGGCCAGTTGCGTCATCTCGACCAGCTGCGCGGCGGTGGGATCCACATTCACGTAGGTGTCGCATATGAACACGGTGCGCTTGGGCAGCAGCAGCGCATTCATCGCGTAATAGCAGTCGACGCCGGCGCGCCGCCCGATCACCTGGTCGATGAACTGCAGGTGGCTCGAGTGGGTGCCGATCATCCCGCAGATCATCGCGTCGGCCTCGTTCCGATGGACCATCATCGCGCCGATGAGCGTCAGCCGGCGGCGCATCTCCAGCTTGGCGAAGGGGATCGAGACGCCGCGGCGCTCGGTCATCTTGAAGTACTGCATCCAGTCGTCGCGGTAGCGCGGATCGCCCGCGGGATCCACCAGCTCGATGTCGCGGCCGGCCGCGATGCGCAGCCCATAGCGCTCGACGCGGCGCGCCACAACCGCGGCACGCCCCACCAGGATCGGCTTGGCGAGGCCCTCGTCGACGATCACCTGTGTGGCGCGCAGCACGCGCTCGTCCTCGCCCTCGGTGAACACCACGCGCCTGGGCGACTTCTTCGCCGCCGTGAATACGGGCTTCATGATGAGGCCCGAGTGGTAGACGAACTCGTTCAGCTTCTCGATGTACGCCGGGAAATCCCTGATCGGGTCCGTCGCGACGCCGCTATCCAGCGCCGCCTTCGCCACGGCCGGCGCGATCTTGACGATCAGCCGCGGGTCGAACGGACGGGGAATGATGTACTCGGGCCCGAAGCTCACCTGTTTCGAGCCGTAGGCCTGCGCCACGATGTCCGACTGCTCGGCGAGCGCGAGATCGGCGATCGCCAGCACCGCGGCGAGCTTCATCTCCTCGTTGATCGTGGTGGCGCCCACGTCGAGCGCGCCGCGGAAGATGAACGGGAAGCAGAGCACGTTGTTCACCTGGTTCGGATAGTCGGAGCGGCCGGTGGCGATGATGGCGTCGCTGCGGACCTCCTTCACTTCCTCGGGCGAAATCTCCGGCGTGGGATTGGCGAGCGCCAGGATGAGCGGGTTCTTCGCCATCTTCGCGACCATGTCCTTCTTGAGCACCCCGCCCGCCGACAGGCCCAGGAACACGTCCGCATCGGCCATCACGTCGGTCAACTTGCGCGCCTCGGTGGGCCGCGCGTAGCGCACCTTGTTGTCGTCCATCTGCTCCTTGCGGCCCTGGTAGACGACGCCGAGGATATCCGTGACCCAGATGTTCTCCATCTTCATGCCGAGCGCCACCAGCATGTCGAGGCACGCCAGCGCCGCGGCACCCGCGCCGGACACCACCAGCTTCACCTTGCCTATTTCCTTGCCCACCACGCGCAGGCCATTGACCACCGCTGCACCCACGATGATCGCGGTGCCGTGCTGGTCGTCGTGGAAGACCGGGATCTTCATCCGCTCGCGAAGCTTGCGCTCGATGTAGAAGCACTCGGGCGACTTGATGTCCTCCAGGTTGATGCCGCCGAAGGTCGGCTCGAGGGACGCGATGATGTCCACCAGCTTGTCGGGGTCGTTCTCCGCGAGCTCGATGTCGAACACGTTGATGCCGGCGAATTTCTTGAACAGGACGCCCTTGCCCTCCATCACCGGCTTGGCGGCCAGCGGCCCGATGTTGCCCAGGCCCAGCACCGCGGTGCCGTTGGTGACCACCGCCACGAGGTTGCCGCGCACCGTGAGCTCGCGTGCCTGGCGCGGGTCCTCCACGATCGCCTCGCACGCGGCGGCCACGCCCGGCGAGTAGGCGAGGGCAAGGTCTCGCTGCGTGATCAGCGACTTGGTCGCCGTGATCTCGACTTTGCCGGGGACGGGGAGGCGGTGGTATTCGAGCGCGGACTTCCGGAGATCGTCGAGCATGTGGTCTAAGTCTCTGAGCGGAAAGTGTTTTTAGTTGCGTAAAAGTGTAGCACATCAACCCTCTCCCCGGCCCTCTCCCAGGGGAGAGGGAGATTTATCGCGGAATCCTCCCTCCCCCTTGGGGGAGGGCCGGGGAGAGGGTGCTTGACAGAACGCAACAACGTAACCAAGAATGTAGTTATGAGAAAGAACTACCTGCAGGCGATCCCCCGCGAGTGGAAGACCATTTCCCATGCGTTCTTCGCGCTCGGCGATGAGCACCGCCAGCGAATCCTCCTGACGTTCGAGCCCGGCGAGCGGCTCAACGTGGGGCAGATCGTCGAGGTGTCGACGCTCTCGCGCTCCGCCGTCTCCCATCACCTGAAGCTGCTCAAGTTCGCCGGCGTGCTCGATTCGGAAAAGGTGGGGAAGGAGGTCTACTACTGGGTGGACAAGCCGTTCCTGGAGGAGTCGTTGGGGGCGGTGCTGGCGTACATCAAGGAGAACGCATGAGAGCCGGCGGAAGTTCTCCCTCCCCCTTGGGGGAGGGCCGGGGAGAGGGTAACAAGGTGACCCTCCCCCTGCCCCCTCCCAAGGGAGGGGGTGACTCTTCTCCCTCTCCCTTGGGAGAGGGCCGGGGAGAGGGTAGTCAGTTCGCGCTTCTCTCCCCGCGTCGCTTCGCCCCGCATTTCTGGACGCAGTTCCTCGGCGCGGCCAACGACAACCTGTTCAAGTTCGCTTTCACGCTGCTGGCCACGTACCAGGCCGCACGCTGGGGCGGAGGTGACGGGACGACCGCGGGCTTCGTGATCGGCGCCATCTTCATCACGCCGTTCCTGCTCTTCTCCGCGACCGCCGGCCAGCTCGCCGACAAGTACGAGCGCGGCGGCTTCATTCGCTGGGTGAAGAACCTCGAGATCGCCATCATGGCGATCGCGGCGGTGGGGTTCGCGCGGGAGAGTGCGACGTTGCTTTACGTGTGCGTCTTCCTCATGGGCCTGCACTCGACCCTCTTCGGCCCGGTGAAGTATGCGTACCTGCCGCAGCACCTCGAGGACCACGAGCTCACCGGCGGCAATGGCCTGGTGGAGATGGGCACCTTCGTCGCGATCCTGCTCGGCACCGTCGCGGGCGGGGTCCTCGTGCGGATGAGCGAGTCGGGCGCCGTGACCGTGGCGGCGGGCTGCATGGCGCTCGCCATCGCCGGACGGATCGCCGCGCACTTCATCCCGCACTCGCCGGCGCCCGAGTCGGGGCTCGCCATCAACTGGAACCCCTTCTCGGAGACGTGGCGCAACTTGAAGCTCGCCACGCAATCGCCCGCGGTGTTCCATTCGCTGCTCGGCATCTCGTGGCTGTGGTTCTTCGGGTCGATCTTCCTCACCGCCATCACGCCGTTCGCCAAGGACGTATTGGGTGGGGATGAGAAGGTCGTCACGATCCTGCTCGCCACGTTCTCGATCGGCATCGGGTTGGGCGCGCTCGCATGCGAGCGGCTTTCCGGACGCAAGGTGGAGATCGGGCTCGTGCCGTTCGGCTCCATCGGGATGACCGCGTTCGGCATCGATCTTTGGCTCGCGTCCCGCGGCGCGCCGCCCGTGGGCCTCACCTACCGGGTGCTGTTCGACCTCTTCATGCTCGCCTTCTTCAGCGGCCTCTACTCGGTGCCGCTCTACGCCGTGATCCAGGCGCGCAGCGAACCCACCCACCGCGCCCGCATCATCGCCGCGAACAACATCCTCAATGCGCTCTTCATGATCGTCGCGGCCCTCATGGCCAAGTCGCTGCTCGACCGCGGCCTCACGCTGCCGCAGCTCTTCCTCGTCGTGGCGCTGATGAACGCCGCGGTCGCCGCGTACATCTACACGCTGGTGCCCGAGTTCCTGATGCGCTTCATCTGCTGGCTGCTCGTGCACACGGTGTATCGCCTCGAGAAGCGCGGCCTCGAGAACATCCCGGAGGAGGGTGCGGCGGTGCTGGTGTGCAACCACGTGAGCTTCGTTGATGCCCTGGTGATCCTGGCCGCGAGCCCGCGACCGATCCGCTTCGTGATGGACCACCGCATCTTCAAGGTGCCGGTGATGTCGTTCGTGTTCCGCACCGGGAAGGCGATTCCGATCGCGCCATTCAAGGAAGACCCCGTGATGCTCGAGGCGGCCTACGACTCGGTGGCGGCTGCGTTGGAGGCCGGCGAACTGGTGGCGATATTTCCCGAGGGGCGGATCACCGATACCGGGGAGCTGTATCCGTTTCGCGGGGGCGTGAAGCGCATTGTCGAGAGGACGCCTGTTTCTGTCGTTCCGCTGGCGTTGAAGGGCTTGTGGGGGAGTTTCTTCAGCCGGCGCGGCGGGCCGGCGATGACCAGGCCTTTCCGGCGCGGGGTGTTCTCGAAGATCGGGCTCGAGGCTTCGGCGCCGATCGCTCCGGCGCTCGCGACTCCGGAGGTGTTGCAGGAGGAGATCGAGAGGATGCGGGGGGAGTGGCGGTGAGCTCGGTCGACCCTCTCCCCGGCCCTCTCCCAGGGGAGAGGGAGCACATCGTTCCCCCTCCCTTGGGAGGGGGCAGGGGGAGGGTCAATCGCGAAGACCTCGACTCCCTCGCCCACGCCGGCCACCTCGATCCCCGCGCCTGGGCGAGGGCGCGCGAGATCGCGGGGTTCGTGCCCGATGCTTCGGGATGGCGGCGCATCGTCGCCGTGGCCCTCACGCTTTCCGGTGCGCTCTTCCTCGCCACCGCCGTCGTGTTCTTCCTCGCCTACAACTGGGATGCGCTCGGCCGTTTCGCGCGGCTCGGGCTGGTGGAGGCAGCGCTTATCGTTGTCGCACTCCTCGCCATCTGGCGCGGGCAGTCGATGTCGGGACGCGCGGCGCAGTTCGCGGCGATGGTGGTGGCCGGCGCATTGCTTGCATATATCGGCCAGACCTACCAGACCGGCGCCGATCCCTGGCAGCTCTTCGCGGCGTGGGCGGTGCTGGTGCTGCCGTGGGCTTTCTCGGCTGCGTGGGCGCCGGCGTGGACGCTGGTGCTGCTGCTCGCCAACCTCGCGCTGGGACTGTATTTCAGCCAGGCCTATCGCGAGACCGGCGGGACCTCTCCGGAAATCCTGATGGTGTCCTTTGCCACGGTGCTCAACGTGGCGGCGGCGGTGCTGGCCGAGTTGTGGGGGCCGCGCGGTGCGGCCGCGGTTCATCGCTTGCTGCCGCGTGTTGCCGTGATGGCGGCGCTCGGCTTCGCCACCGCCGGCGTCATGTATTTCGTGATCCGCGAGGGCTGGAAGGATGCGCAGCTGCTGCTTGGGTATGCCGCGGTGATGGCCGCCACCTACTGGGCCTATCGCATCCGCGCCCGCGACCTGATGCTGCTCTCCGTCTTCGCGCTCTCCGGCATCGTTGCGTTCACGACTCTGCTCGCCAAGACGCTCGGGAAGTTCGGCGACATCGCGCTGTGGATGCTGCTGCTTGCCATCATGGTGGTGGGACTCTCGGCATGGGCGGCGCACTGGATCCGCGGTCTCGCCCGTAAGGAGGCCATGCGATGAACCGCGACGAGCTGGCGCTCCGACTGCGCGAGGAAGGCCTTCTCGCGCCCGAAGCCGTGCTGCCTGAGCCCGCGGTTGCCGCGCGCTCGCCCTGGTACACGCGCGTGATGCTCGGCTTCGCGGGCTGGCTCGCCGGGATGTTCCTGGTGGGATTCTTCGCCGGCACCTTCGTGCTGCTGTTCAAGGACGCCGTCGGGATGCTGGTGCTCTCGGCGCTGCTCATCGGCGCGGCGGTGCTGATCGACCGCAAGTCGCGCGGCGCAGAGGTGGTCGGGCAGCTTGCATTGGCGCTCAGCATGGCGGGGCAGGCGTTCTTCGTCTTCGGCCTGGCGCAGCTCATCCCCGGGCGGCGCGACGAGCTCTTCGTGCCGTGGGCGTTCGCGGGGCTGCAGGTGTTCCTGTTCGTCGCGATGCGCAGTTACTTGCACCGGTGCATCTCGGCGGTCCTCGGCGCCGCGGCGATCTACTACGCGCTTTCCAAAGTGGGCCATGCCAGCGCGGCGGCCTCCGTGTTGGCATTGGCGTGCGCCTGCATCTGGGCGCGCGAGCCGCGCTGGCGCGTCCGGCCCGAGGCCGAGGCGTATTCGGCGCTCGGTTGGGGGCTTTCTCTTGCCCTGGTGGCGTGGTCGCTGCCCGACCTGCTGCCCGGCATCCTGGGGCGGAAGGGATCGCGGCCCCTCGAGGCCGCCGGCTACGGGATGGGGTTGCTGGTTTATGTGGTCGCCATCACCGACGGACGGTCGATTCGAACGCGCGCCACGGCCATTGCCGGCGCGTTGTTGCTGGCGGCCGCGGCCTATCGCGCGCCCGGCATCTCGGCGGCGGCGCTGGTGCTGCTGGCGGGACTCGGCACCGGACAACGAGCGCTGGCGGCACTCGGCGTCATGGGGATGCTGGGATACCTCGGGGTGTACTACTACCAGATCGACCAGACGCTGCTGACCAAGTCCGCCGCGCTGGCGGTGACGGGGGCGGTGGTGCTGGCGGTTCGGGGAGTCATGGCGTTGGTATTACCCTCTCCCCGGCCCTCTCCCAGGGGAGAGGGAGAACAGTCGCCGCCCGTCAGCGGGGCCGGAGAAAAGTCTCCCCCTCCCTTGGGAGGGGGCGGGGGGAGGGTCGCATTCGTCATCGCCGGATTGGTCCTGGTGCTCGGCGCCGGCAACTACACCGTGTGGCAGCACGAGCGCACGTTGGGCGATGGCGAGCTGATGTATCTCGAGCTGGCGCCCGTGGATCCGCGCTCGCTGATGCAGGGCGACTACATGGCGCTGCGGTTCGCCATCGCGGAGGGCGCGCGGAAGCCCGAGGTACCCTCCCACGGCCGCGTCGTGGTGCGGCTCGATGAGCGTCGCATCGGCACTTTCGTGCGTGTGCATGGCGGCGAGGCGCTCGCCCTGGGTGAAGCGCTGCTCGAGTACCGGAAGCGTGACCGCGGGGTGCGCATCGTCACCGACGCCTACTTCTTCCAGGAGGGGCAGGCGGAGCGCTACGCCAAGGCCAAGTACGGTGAGGTGCGGGCGCGGGCCGATGGCCAGGCGCTGCTGGTGCGGCTTCGGGATGCGAAGCTCGCGACGCTGGGCGAGCCAAGGCTCGGGCCATGAGGCGGTAGGTGGGCTTTCGTCCGGCCGGGGTAGGAACTGGCAGCCGGCAGTCGTGGGGAGCGCTCCTGTGGCCGGACCCGGTTTAGCGGTATGACGCCCCCCGTTATGAAGAAGACGTAATCCCGGAGCTTACCCACGGTGGCCATGACGTATGACGTTATGCGTCATAGGTGGGGAACTCGTACGTCGGAGAAAACGTCGTCGCATAACGCGGCGCGTCATAGCGCAAAAAGGAGCCCGGCACCGCGCGCTCCTTGGGCGCCGCAACATCTCTGCCCCGCCGCAACACCGCGCGCAGGGTCGCCACCACCCTAGCTCCCACGAAGGTGCGGAACCGTACAGACCTCGCCACCCCCCTGGAGGATGCTCCGTCATCCCCAAGGAGAACCCCATGCAAGGAAGTTCAGGAATCTGGATCGACCACAAGGAAGCCTTCATCGTCTTCACCAACGCGACGGCCGCGGAGACCACGGAAGAGGGCGTCGACAAGCACGTGAAATTCTCCGGGCACGGCAGCGGCCATGAGGGTTCGGACGAGGCGAAGCACCAGGGGCACCAGCAGAACCAGCTCGGCAAGTTCTACGACGAGGTGATCACCCACGTGAGCGACGCGGAATCGATCCTGATCTTCGGCCCCGGTGAAGCGAAGGGCGAGCTCGAGAAGCGCCTCGGCGTGAAGGGCCTGTCGCGACGCATCGTCGGCGTTGAAGCCGCGGACCACATGACCAGCGGCCAGATCGTCGCGAAAGTCCGCAAGCACTACGAAAAGTAATCGTTAGTCCCCCTCTCCCTTGGGAGAGGGTCGGGGAGAGGGTCGCCCTAGATCATCTCCCGCACGATCCGGTCCGTCGCCCGCAGCCGCCCCGCGATATCGCGCGCGGCCATCGCATGCAGCAGGGCAGCCAGCCCCGGCTCCTCCGCCTGCATGCGGGCGAGCGAATCGCGGTCGAGCACGACCACGCGGCTCGGCACATCGCAGAGGGCATCGGCCGAGCGCGGCTGCCCATCCACGAACGCGATGTGCCCGAACACGTTCCCCGGCAGCAGCGTCACCACGCGGATCGTGCCGGAAGCGGCGGCATACTGGATGGTGACGCGCCCCGACAGCAAGAAGTAGAGCTCGTTGGAAGCGTCGCCAAACCGGAATACCGCATCGCGCGCGGCGAGATCGACCACCCGCGTGTAGCGCGCGAGCACCGGCCGCAGCTCCGCACCCGCCCCGATGAACGAAGCGAACGACTCGGCCGGCAGCTCGCCCGCCGTCACGTCGATGCCCTCGCCGGCGAGCAGCTGGTCCTCCACCCACTCCACCGCCCGGTCGCGATCGGAGAACACCGGCATCGACGCATCGTCGGAGGCCAGGCCGGGAGGCCGCCCCGAGAGCACGATCTCGCGCTTTTCCGCTTTCATGCGCGCCCGCAGCCGCCCGATCACCACGGACGCCGTGGCATCCAGCGCCTGCACGCGCCGCAAATCCAGCACCACGTAGCGCGCCTCGCCGGGGAGCTTGCGCACTTCCTCGACGATGCGGTCCGCCGTCCCGAAGAAGAGCGGTCCCTGCAGCTCGACCACGGCGACACTGCCCATCAGCTTCTCCAGCCGCGCATCGATGGGCTTCGGATAAAGCCGCCGCGAGCGCACCGCAGCGCCCCCCTGCATGCCGCGCACCACGTGCTGGTTCATGGTGCGGATGAAGAACACGGCGGAGACGATGATGCCCACGGCGAGTGCCGCCACGACGTCGAGCAGCAGGATGGCGAGCGCCACCACCAGGTACACGAGCAGCGTGACCCGCACCGCCGGATCGCGCCGCCCCTCGGCGCCCAGCGCCGCGCGCCAGAGGGCAAACCCCCACGGGTCGGCGAGCCGGTAGCCGAGGTAGATCATGATCGCGCCCAGCACCGCCACCGGCACCGCGTCCACGGCCATCATTCCGCCGAGCGCGATCGCGGGGATCAGCAGCGGGCAGAGCAGGCTGGCGAGCCGCGTGCGCCCCCCGCCGCCGTGGGCCGCGATCACCTGCGCCGCGCTGTACGAGATGCCCACCGCGCCCACCGCGCCGCACACGGTGTTGGCGAGGCCCTGGGCGAAGAGGTCGCGGTCCGGGCGCGAGCGCAGGTTGTAGCGCGTCTCCACCGACATGGCGCCGATCAGCGCGTCGATGGAGGCCACCGCGGCGATGGCCACCGCGAAGGAGAGGAGGTAACGCGGCGCCGAGGGGTCACGCAGCGCGAGCGGCACCGCCGACCACTCCATGAAGGGCGAGGCGAGCGTGTCCGGGATGCGCATGGCGAGCATGCCGCCCAGTTCGACGCCGGGGACCGTGGCGCGGAGCACTTCCGCCAGTGCGACGCCCGTGGCAAGCCCCAGGAAAACTCCCGGCAGCTTCGGCGTGAAGCGCGCGAATGCGAAGAGGGCGGCGAGCGTCACGACGCCGATCAACGCCGCGGCCGGAGCGAAGTGGTCGAATTTAGGCAGGGCGAGTCGCGGCACTTCAGCCATGCCCAACAACAGCGGCGCGTAGGCCGCCACCAGCGTCAACGCGATGCCGTGGGTGAAGCCCGCCACGACGGGGAAGGGGACGAAGCGCACCAGTTGCCCGAGCTTGAGCGCTGCCGCCACCACTTGCATCAGGCCCGCGGTGAGGACGGCGAGGCCCGCGAGTGCCAACACCGCGGTGGCAGGGAGCTCTGGCAACTCGCGATGCACCGTCGTTACCAGCCCCGCGATCACGATCGAGATCGCCGCGCGCGTCGTGCTTACCGTGACCGCGGTCGATGCGAACGCCGCGGCGATGAGTCCGCCGAGGGATGCCGCCAGCACGCAGGCCAGCAGCGCGTGGGGAAGGAACTCGGGGCCGAGCGGGGCGAAGACGAGGGTGGCGAGGGCAACGGCTGCGGCAAAACTCGACGCCGCGGCGTTCAACGCGCCGAGGATGTCGCCGAGGAGCGCGGGACGGGGTGCCGGCGTTACGGGTGCGACAGGCGGCGATTGCGACACGCGGGCTCCCGGGAACAGCCAGTAGGCAGTATATCGGCCACTCTCCCTCCCCCTTGGGGGTGGGCCGGGGAGTGGGTATCGAAGCGACCCTCCCCCTGCCCCCTCCCAAGGGAGGGGGAACTCAACTGGGCTGGGGAGAGGGTGACCTACTCCAAACCGCGCTTTTCATTCGCCTGATCCACTGGATCACCTACCTGATCCAGTGGATCAGGCGAACGCAGACATGGGATTTGCCTGGCCGAACCTCGCTTCCTCCGTGCAGGTCTCGATCGGTGGCGATCACCTACCCGACCCCCGGCTTTACACGGTCACTGCCGTCGCCATCTCCCGATACCGGCAAAGCCCATTCGCCCACCGCATCTGCTCGGGCGTGCGGCACTCGGGTTCGAATAGGGCAGGGCTCGCCACCACGACTACGACACCTTGCGCGCGGCTGGTCGCCACGTTGAACCGGTGCGGGTCGTAGAGAAACGCCATGCCGCGTGGAGCATCGGCCGGCGACGAGCTGGTGCACGAGTAGATGACGACCCGCGCTTCCTGGCCCTGGAAGCGGTCGACGGTGCCGACGCACTCGACTCCGAGCGGGGCGAGCCGGGTCTTGAGCGCCGAGACTTGCGCGTTGTAGGGGGCGACCACGAGGAGGTGCTTGGGAGCGAGCGCAGCCGTCTTGCCCTCATCGTTGGTCCAGGTCACGCCCGGCTTCAGCAGCGACTCGACGACGCGCGCCACCGCCTCGACTTCTTCGGGCGCCACGGCCTGGTTGCCCTCGTGCGGAACTTCGACCAGGAAGAGTCCCGCGCCCGCGAAGGGCGTGGGGCCGTCGACGCGCTGGCTCTCGGTTCCAGGAGCGGACTCGAGGCGGGACTCGTAATAGAGCTCCGACGTGAACGCGCAGACCTTCGGGTGGAGCCGGTAGGTCACATCGAGGAAGAGCCCGCGGTCGTCGGCGACGGTCTGGCGATCCTTGCCCACGAGATGGACCAGGGCCGCGACATCCGCGCCATCGGGGTGTGCGCCGCGCTGCGGTTGCTCCAGCTGCTGCGGGTCGCCCAGCAACAGCACGCCTTTCGCCGAGCGCGCGGCCGCCAGCGCATTGGTGAGGGCCATCTGCCCCGCCTCGTCGATGACGAGCACATCGAGCCTGTCCACCGCGCGATCGCCGGCCCAGAGGAACACGGTGCCGCCCACCACGGCGCCGGCGTCCAGGGTGCCGAGCACCGCATCCGCATCGTCGATGTACTCGATGCCGTCGGGTGCGGGCTCGTCATCCTTGTCCTTGTGCACCAGCCGCACCGACGTCCCGGACTCGCGCGCCACATCCCGGACCTTGCAAAGGAGATTGTCGACAACCTTGTGGCTGACCGCGGTGACACCCACGCGTAGCCCCGCCCGCACGAGATCCAGGATCACATGCGCGCCAGTGAAGGTCTTGCCGGCGCCTGGCGGGCCCTGGATCGGGAGCACCGCGCCTTCGAGGGTACGGGCGAGGCGCTTGGCCGCTTCGAGCGGGGACTCACCGGGCGCCTTGAGGCGGGCGGGGTGCGCGGACGGCGGTGTCGGAGTTCGGCGGAGCAGCAGCGCGCTCGCCGCGGCGAACGGGCCCTCGACCGGGAAACCCTGGTCGCGGACGTGCTCGGCGAAGGCGAGGAGCGAGGCCTCCAGCACCTGCGGCGACGGGCCCTTGGGATCCGCGAAGAGGACGGTGGGATGCGCATCCTCCGGCACCTTGCTGCCGCTCAACACCAGCGTACCGAGTGTGGTGTCGATGGCCTCGACCTTGAACGAGGTGCCCACCGAGTCGAGGCCCGCGGGATCCTGCGCCGCGATGAAAAAGAGCTTGTCGCCCGCCTTGACCGCGCACTCCTGCGGCGGGAAGCGGTAGTTGCGGCGCGCGGCGCGTTGCTTGCCGGTCTTGGCCTGGAGCCCCGTGAACTCGAGCCCCGCCACCATCTCGCGCTCTTCCATATGCTCGTCGGCCGGCAGGTCGCGCAGGCGGAAGTGCTCCCACCACGCGTTCTTCTCCTCCTGGCGGTAGTAGCCGAGCATCGAGGCGAGGAGGGCCAGCTCACTCCCTCTCCCTTGGGAGAGGGCCGGTGAGAGGGTCAAATCACTCCCTCTCCCCTGGGAGAGGGCCGGTGAGAGGGTCAAATCACTCCCTCTCCCCTGGGAGAGGGCCGGGGAGAGGGTCTACAGCGCT
>JANMHV010000292.1:0-24232 GCA_031375445.1 Burkholderiales bacterium
CGGTGGTGCCGGTGGTGCCGAAGCCCGTGGCACCCGGTTGCGTCGTCGCGTTGCCCGCCGCCGCCGAACCGGCCGGGGTGGAGTCGGTACGCGCCGTGTTGCTGGTCAAGTCGATGAAGTTCGAGGTCACGGCCGACAGGCGGTCGATGACCGTGTCGGTCGTGGTCGACGAGAACGACGAGGCCGCCGTCACCGTGATGTTCGCGGCGACCGCGGTGGCCGGTGCGTTGGCCGGCAGCTGCACGCGAAGCACGACGCGGTAGCCGCATCGTTGCAGCGCGGCATCGAGCACGTAGCCCGCCGGGCAAGCGCCTGCCACCACCACCGGAACCGAAGGCGTCGTGTTCGCCACCAGCGACGTGATGCCGTCCGACTGCAGGAGCGACGTGGTCGTCCCCACCGGGAAGGTGCCCGGCGAGTCGGTGGTGATCACGAACGTATCCGCGGCGTTGCCGGTGTTCCAGATCACGTTGGTGTAGAACAGCGTGGCACCCGCGGCCGCCGAAGCGATCGTCACCGGCTCGGCCGTGCCGTTCACCGCGCTGCCCGTGAAGGGCGCGATGGCGGTGGTGGAGCCGTTGGCCACCACGCCCACGGTGCGCACCACCTCGAACGTGGCGCTGGTGGAAGCCGGCGTCGTCTGGGTGGTCGTCGTGTAGGTGGCGGTATTGGTGATGAACTGCGGCGTGAGGCCCGTGGGGACCTGCACCTGGAACGTGACGTTGCCGGAGAAGCCGCCCGGAACCGAGGCGATGACCGCGGTGACCGTCTTGCTCACGTTGTTGAACTCGTACGTGATGCCGGCGGGATCGCCGCCGACGGCGTCGGTAAGCGGAGTCACCGAGCCCGACCAGGTGGCGTTGCCGACGTACGTCATCAGCGCGCCGGCGGGAGCGCCCGGCATCACGTCGTTGATCGTGACGTTGGTCGCCGCGACGGTGCCGGAGTTGGTGTACGCCAGGGTCACCGTGAAGACCGCCGAGGGAGAAGCGCCCTGGGTGACCGACATCGTCTTGTTCACCGTGATCACCGAGGCCGCGACCGTGGTGCGGTCGGTGAGCGCGGGCGCGGTGTTGCCGCCCGTGTCGGCTGCGTTGAACGTGATGTCCGCGGTGTTGCCACTGACGGCGGAGGCCGGGACCGTGCCCGCGACCCAGAACCGGAACTGCTGCCCGGCACCGACGGACGGCGTGCCGGTGATGGCCACGGTATCCGGCGATCCGGCGTTGTCGCCGAAGTACTGGAGGTTCGAGTGCGGAAGGTTCGGGCCGGCGAAGTTCGTCGACGCCAGTGCGCCCAGCGTGTAGACGTCGTTGCCGTTACCGGTGTTGGTGATGATGTGCGGGTAGTACACCGTCTGGCCGGGTGCGGCGGTGCGCGCCCCGTTGGCGGTGAGGGTGAAGCTCTTCACCTGCGACACCGTGGTCTGCACCTGGTTGGACGTCGCTTGCCGCGCGGTGGAACCCGCATCGACGTACGTCGCCGTCGCCTGGTTGCCGATCACGGTGCCGGCGAGCGGCGCCGCCCCCGCGTTCGTCGACCCGAGCAGGTACATCGCCCCGGCGACGAGCACGAGGAAGGCGGCCAGCCCGTGGCGGAGGGTTTCCCCCCAGCTCCTGGCTTTCGCGTTCGTGTTCATTGTTGACTCCCTTGTGGTTGTTGCTTGATGGAAATACGAAAAAAACTGCCGACCCTGGAAACGAGAAATCGGCCGCGGGGCCGATTCCGATACGAAAATTTGGTTATCCATTCGTCACTTGGCGCCTCCCTTGCTGCCCGGCGTACTGGGCGCGCGGTCGTCGTTGACCTTCACGCGCGCGGTGTAGCTCACCGACTTGTCGGCGCCGAGCTCCCCGGGAAACCACCGGAGGGCGCGGTACTCGCGCGTGGGGACTTCTTCCTCGACCTGCTTGCCGTCGCGCGTGACGCGGCGCTTGAGCGGCAGGTTGGCGAAGGCGGCGCCGTCGGTGCTCGCCTTCGCGCCGGCGGGACGGATGCTGCCCACGACGAATTCGGTATTGGGGGGAATCGGCAACGTCGCCTCCAGGCTCCTCACGGGCTGCTTGCCGGTGTTGCGGTAGGTGGCGGTGTACTCGATCACGTCGCCGGGCTTCACCGCCTCGGCCGGGACCAGGGCCTCTTTGCCATCGGCGCCGACCGTGACCTTGCGCTGTTCGAGGCGGGTTTCGATGGGTCCGGTGGGGGCCTTGCCGTTGACCGGCTGGGCGGAAACGAGGGGGCTCGCGACGAGAAGGAGCGCGAGCGCAAGGCAGGTCAGGTTCTTCATGGACAGGCTCCGGATAGCCCGATTCGGGCTTCGAGTGCGTGAAGGATACGGGCGGGGAGGAATAACACCTGTGATGTGGCGCACAAACGCGTAGGACGCAGCCTTACAGCTGAAATCATGGAGACAAGTGATTTTTTGCCTTTCGATTCAGGGCAATGGGAAAACGAATTCATTCGACTTGTCGCTGCCGACAGCGCCTAGCATGCTGTCAACAAACGCCTCCTCGGCGCGTAGGATTGTTCTTACACGTGATTTTCCGGGTTTTCGGCCCTTCCGCCATCAATTTTCACAATCGCGTCCATAGGGACTAGTCTTCCGGCTGCCGAAACTCGGCGGGAAGAACTGTTTTTGCCTCAAAGATTTGCGGCCGACTCCTACAGTGATGTCAGGATTGTCAGGAAGCCGTAGGTGGCTACGGCTGTAATTGCGGTTTCAGGAGGCGCGACACGACCCACCGGGAGGGACGTTCAGGGGCAGGTATTCGCAGCTGAGGACAGGCCGGTCCGGCAATTAGGATCGCTGTTCCCGCAGGTGCGCACTTCCGCGATGAGGAAGCCGGTATCACCCGTGACCGGCGAGCCGGCGGCGGTCCCGGTCGAGGCGATGGGCGCCACGATCACGGCGTCGTAATTGGTGCCGACGGCGATGTCGAAACTCGCCAATTGTCCATCGGCACGGCAGGCATTGCGAACGAGGGTGGCCACCGGGTTGCCGTTTCGATAGAAGTACAGCGCCACTCTCTCGGTCATGGTGGTGCCGGACTGCGAGAAGGTCCCGAAGTCGTTCAGCGTGATGCCGAACTTCGAACCCATGTCGTCGAAGAGGAAGATGAGCCACTCGCCCTCGCCCCACGTCATCTTCGGATTGGCACCGACGGTCACGCCGAGGCCCCCTGTCCCTCCCGGCGAAGCGAATGAAATCTCCGCGATGGATCCCCCGGCGACTCCCACCACCGCAACGGGCCCGAAGTCGATGGTGACCTGCCCGGTCTCCGTGTCCGTCGCCGAGACGGTCACCCCGGGGCGCGCGGAAACGGTGGCGAGGTCGAATCGAGTGGCGCCGGGCGGCAACGGCGCGACGTCCGGCCAATTACGTGCCTCGAGACGCGCCCTTCGAGACAGGTCTCCCAGCCGGGCGTACACCACGACGTCATCGAAGAAATTGGCGTCGGTTTCCGGAAGCCCCGTGGATGCGGCCTTGCGGATGTACGGGCCAGCGGCCGTGGTGTTGGCGATCTCGTCGGCACTGGCAGGCGCCGTCCGCTGGACGCCCGCCGCAGTGAATGCGCCGCGTCCGGTCGATCCGTGGCTGATGAGCACGTACGCTGCGTCGGTATAGGCCGTCCCCATGTCGGTTACCATCAGTCCCTTGCCGACGAGGTATTCCGTGGGCGAAGTGTCCTGCGTGGTCCGGCACAACCCGCCCGCACTGCCGACCACCGCCGTGCGCCCCTGGGGCCAATTCTCATCGGTGTCGCAGTTCAGCATCGAGGGACCGTCGGCCTGCGTAAGGCTTCCCGCGGTGCCCGTGTACACGCGGTAGGAGATGCGATTGCCTGCGGAGTCCAGGGCCTGCTCGGAGCGCAGACCCAAGGTGCGCCAGGGCAAGGTGCCTGCCGGAAAGGTGCAGATCGCCGAGGCCACATCGGGAACCGCAACGCCCGTCGTGCCGCCCGGATCCGCGGGGCAAGGAAGTCGCCGCTCGGTGGCAGCGAACTGGTCCAGCGCGTCACGCGCAGCGATGAGCCCCGTGCCCACGGCCGCATCCCGGTCGCCTCCGGAACGTCGGAAGTAGAGGGAGAGCGCCGCTACAAGCCCCGCGATGGCGAACAGCAGCACCACCGCGATCAAGAATCCCCCCACGCCCTGCTGGCGGCGCCTCATGACTGGGGACGGGGGCCCAAACCCGCCTTGGCAGCGACACCCATGATCGTCGGGCGCGAAACGATGTCGTCGAAATGGTTGACTCCCGCCGCATCGGCAATGCCATCGTCGACGTAGTAAGAGGTCGCCGGCACGTATTGCGCGCTGGCGTAGTTCTTCATTTCCTCGGTGCCGTCACCCACCGAGCTCGCCCCGAGCACGCCGCTATTCAGGTATCCACCGCCGCCGGATTCACCGTGGCTCACCACCACGTACGCCGCGCCGATGAAGGGCGCGACGGTAGGATCCATCAGGAGGACCCCGGCCAGGTTGCGGACCTTGAGGCCCTTGCTGTTCAGGAAATTCGAGGGGGAAGTGCAGGTCACAGCCGTACTGCACGGGGTGACGCAGGCACCGCCCGCAGCGACTGCGGCCGTCCCCGCGGGATCGCACTTCGTGATGTCCATCATGTTGTCGGCCGCAAGCAACGGGAAGACGCGATAGGTGAGCCGCCGGTCCCACCCATCGGTCGCGTCGATCTCCGCGATGCCCAGTGCACGCCACGGCACGACGCCGTTCTGCTGGTTGCCGGTGCAGCCCGTGGCGGCTAGGCGGCCACCCTCGACTCCGGCGTTGACGTCGGCCGAAGCGAGCGTGCCGTTGGCCGGGCATGGCAGGCGTTTGTTCTGGGTGACGAACTGCGCGAGGGCCGCGTCGACGGTCGCGATCCGGGTCGCGGTGGTGGAGCGCTTCTGCCCAGCGGTGAGCCCCCGGGTGAGCGACGCCGCCATGGCAATGAAGATCGCCAGGATGGCGATGACCACCGCGATCTCGATGAGTGTGAAGCCGCGTGCGCGGCCTGGAGGAACGATTCGGGGCATGCGCGGCAATGATACCGGCACGCCCTTCCGCGGCGAAACTACGCGATCACCATCCTCTGCACATCCAGCCCCTCGGCATAGGGCCGGCCGATCATGCGGCCCTGGGTCGAGGCGAACTCGCGGTACATCTCGGTATCGAGGCCGCGGCCGCCGAACTGGCTGGCATGGGCCGAGATGGCGTGCATCTTGGCGTCGATGGTGTCGGTGATGTCGAGGTACGCATTGGGGTGGAACTCCACCGGCACCGGGCGGCAGTTGGTGGGGTGGTAGCAGTAGAAATCGAAGTGGCCGAGGCGCTGCAGCGGGCGGCTGGCGCCGTAGATCAGCAGGTGGTCGTTGTGGAAGTCCGACTTGCTGTGGGTGAGGATCGCGGCAGGATTGTAGTCGCGCACCAGGCCATCGAGGGCGCCGACCAGGTCGCAGGTTTTCAGGTCTTCGATGCGGGTGGGTCCCTGGTCGAACAGGATCTTGAGCTCGCATCCCAGGATTTCGGCTCCAAGCTGCGCCTCGGCCAGGCGGACATCGAAGTCCTTGGGAATCGAGGCGACACACATCACCACGTGGGCGCCGCCCTTTCGCAGCTTGGCGAGGGTGCCGCCGATGCCGATCTCGAGGTCGTCGGGGTGGGCGCCGATCGCCAGCACCGTCTTGCCGGAATAGCGCGAGACGACGGATTGGGTCGCGGGCAACACTTCGGTGGCACTGGCTCGCTTCATGGAATTCTCCCTCCGGCGGTTGCTTCCCAGGCCGGGGTCTTGTCGAGATGGATCGTGAAATCGTTGGGCAGGTACGAGTGGTCGAGGCGCACCGAGGGCGTGAGCGCGAAGGCGATCTCGAGGATCTCGCGCGGCTCGACGTACACGCGCGCGGCGGCCGGCTTCGGCGACTGCGCGCTCAGGAAATTTGCGGAGGCGCCGATGCGGCTCCAGTCGAAGAGCCGCTGCAGCGTGGGCCGGATGCGCTCGCGGGCGCCGGGCGCCTCGAGGCCGAAGATGCCGCTCGCCACAACATAGTCGTAGGGGCCGTCGGGCTGGTAGGCGAGCGCGTCGGCCACCAGGAAACGCCCGGCGCCGTGGAACCGCTCCTCGCACCGGTCGACCATCGGGGCGCACACGTCGATGCCGGTGTAGCGCGGCTCGATGCCGCGATCGAGAAGGAAAGCCAGGAAGTCGCCGAAACCGCAGCCCACGTCGAGGATGCGCCGGCCTTCGAAATCACCCAGGGCCAGCAGCGCCTCGAAGCGTTTCTCCTGCGACGAGCGGTTGCCGAAGCCGAGGCCGCGGTGGTCGAACCCGTAGGTGCGCACCTTGTCCTCGTACCACCGAGTGGTCTCCTCAGGCGGCGAGCAGTTCGCGTTGTCCAAGGGACGCTTTCCAGACCAGGTCGCGGCTCGCGGGGCCGCAGTTGAAGAGGATGTCCACCGCGGAAAGACCCTTCACGAAGGGCTCCGCCCCGCATTGGGGGTAGGTAGGGTGCGCGAAGGACTGCCACTCGACGCCCATGCCCGCCGCATCGAAGGCCGACTTGTCGAGATAGTCGCGGGAACCGCCCAGGCCGCCGTGGAACGCCTTGGCGCCGGTGGCGAGGCAGATGTTGAGCAGGAGCTCCGACTTCTGGCCCTGCACCGCGAGCTGCGAGCTGCGCACGAGCGGCGTGCGGATCTCGAGCGCCTCGCGCAGGAAGTCGAGGCCGGCCATGTCGAGGTCGAGAAGGCTCTCCCAGCGGGCGTACAGGATCTCCTTCAGCTTCGGGGCATAGAGCTCGAAATGGGGCGCCTTGCGGTAGGCGTAGCGCAGCGTCTGGTACGCCTTGGGGCCCCACCAGCGATCACCCTCGGTGCTCTCGGGATTGTCGACGCGCTTCTCCAGGATGGTCTCCTTCTGGGAGACCTGCACCACCGGCACCGTGAGCCAGCGCGCCTCGCCCTCGTTGAGGATGAGCGCGCGATTCTGGTAGTTGCGGCGCTCGAACTGGACGTGGTCGAGGATCACGAACTGGTCGGATCGCATCATCCGGTCGAGATAGCCCAGCCAGGGAAGGAAACACGGCTGGTGGATGGCGACGAGCATTGGGCCTCCTGGTGGTTGTAGCTGGTTCACGATTGAAGGCTACAAATCCAATCTTTCGCACCCGCTTCCGTTACATGCTCCGGATGGACTAGGGGTATCGGGTTTCTTCGCCACGGGGGTGTATTCCCTCCGACATAACGTAGGAGCGCGTCCCGACCAAAGTCCTCCATGCCCAAAGATTTCGACCGAGCCCTGCCCCTGTTCGACCATGCCCGCCCTCCCGTGATGCTTCTGGGAGGCATCAATCTCGTCCGTACGCTGGGGATGGCGGGAATCCCGGCCATCGTCGCCAGCTCCGATCCCACGGACCCGGCGATGGATTCGCGCCACTGCAAGGCGTACCTGCCGCTGCCTTCGGGCGACGACCGCGGGGTGCTCGACGTGCTGATGGCCGCGGGCCGCAGGCTCAGTGACCAATGCGGGCGGCGCGTGCCTCTCATGTTCGGCAGCGACGACGCGCTGGAGATGGTGAGCCGGTACCGGACCCGCCTCGAGCGCCATTACCTCTTCCTCATCAACGACGCCTCGGTGGGCCAGGGCCTCATCGCCAAGGATCGCTTCCAGGCCTTCGCCCAGGCCCGCGGCCTGCCCGCGCCGCGCGCGCTTTCCCTCGATGGCGAGGGGCCGGAGTCGCTCGCTGGGGCCAGGGGAGCGGTGCTGGTGAAGCCGCGCGTGAAGTACGACTGGCACAACACGGAGCTCTGCGCCCGGCTCTTCGACGGCGACGGCAAGGCGCGGATCTTCGCCTCGGGCGCCGAAGCGCTGGCGTTTCCCGGGATTCGCCTCATGGCGGACCAGCTGCAATTCCAGGAGTACATTCCCGGCGGCGATGCCGAGCTGTGGTCGTACCACGGGTTCGCCGACGACACCGGCGAGGTGCTGGCGGGCTTCGTGGGCCGCAAGGTGCGGACCTTCCCCACCCTCACCGGCGAGAGCGCCTTCATCGAGCTGGCCCACAACGCGCCGCTGGAAGAGCTCGGCCGCGCGATCGCCAAGCGCTGCCCCCTCAAGGGCGCCTTCAAGATGGATTTCAAGCGCGATCCCCGCGACGGCAGCTGGAACCTGCTGGAGGTCAACGCCCGCTTCAACCTGTGGCATTACCTCGGCGCCCGCAACGGCGTGAACCTGATGCGCGCGGCCTACGACTACCTCGTGGACGGCGTGGCACCCGTTCCGGTGCGCCCCGGGACGCGCTTCCGCTGGCTCAACCTGATGCTCGACTTCCGCGCCTATCGCGAGTTGAGGGATCGCGGCGAACTCACGTTCGCGCGCTGGGCCCGCTCGATCCTGGCTTCGCGCAATATCTACAGCCTGTTCGCATGGGACGATCCGGCGCCCTGGCTGCGGTTCTGGACGCGCCGGATCACCCGCAAGCTCGCGCGGCCCGCGAGCCGCTTATCCAGCCGGCTGCGTCCATGGCGATCCACGGCATCCTAGGCGACATCCACGGCAACCGCGAGGCCCTGCAGGCGGCGCTCGCAGGGCTGGACGCCCTCGGCGTGAAGCGCATCGCGTGCGTGGGCGACCTGGTGGGCTACAACGCGGATCCGGACGCCTGTGTCGCGCTGCTGCGCGAGCGCGGCGTCGCCTCCATCGCCGGCAACCACGACCTGATCGGCACCGGAAGGCTGGGCTTCGAGCGCTGCTCCAACAAGGCGATGCACTCGTTGAAGCGCACCCGGTCGAGCCTGGCGGCGGGCACCCGCGCGTATCTCGAGGCCCTGCCCTCGCACCTGGTGCTGGAGCCCGGCGTCCTCCTGACCCACGGGGGCGTCCGGGACGTGCAGCAGTACATGACGAAGCCGAAGCACCTGCTCGAAAACGCGGCCTACCTGCGGGAGGATTTCCCGGGCGCCCGCATCTGCTTCTTCGGCCACACCCACGAGCAGAAGGTCTTCGAGGTCGACGGCGAGTCGGTCGTGGAGCGTGAGGGCGCGGGCGAGGTGACCCTGCACCCGGGCCCGATCTACTTCATCAACCCGGGCTCGGTGGACGCCTCCCGCAAGCGCGCCCACAAGCTGGCCGAGTACGCGGTATTCGACAGCCTCGCCGGGACGATCCGCTTCCACCAGGCGCCCTACGACGAGGGCGCCACGGAAGCGAAGGCGCGCGATCACGGTTTCCGCATCGATCGCTGGCGCGACCGGCTCTACGACGTGCAGCGCCGCCTGGTCGGACCCCGCCACGTGGAAGGCGGGTCAGCCTGATCAAGGCTCCCGCGCGAGGCCACCCGCGCGGGCGAAGCAGCGCTCAGCCGACCTTCACCAGCTCCACGTCGAAAACGAGGGTGGCATTGGGCGGAATCACGCCGCCGGCGCCGCGGGCGCCATAGCCCATCTCCGGGGGGATCACGAGCGTGCGCTTGCCGCCCTCCTTCATCCCGGCGACCCCCTCGTCCCAGCCCCGGATCACCTGCCCGCCGCCCAGGTGGAACTGGAACGGCTGCCCCCGATCGACGGAGCTGTCGAACTTCTTGCCCTTCCCGTCGGCGTTGGCGCTGTCCTGCAGCCAGCCGGTGTAGTGGACGGTGACGGGGCCCGAACGGGCCTCGGCGCCGGTTCCGGGGGTCACTTCGATTTTCTGCAGGTCCGCCATTTGGGTCGCTCCTTGAAAAAACCCGTTGTAGAATCCGTACCCAGGTACGGTTCAAGATTCCTCAATTCCAGAGGCCTCCGCCCAGTGTCCCAAAGCTGCACCGATTGCATGGCGCAACCCCGCGGCCTCGAAGGCCACGAGGGCCTGTTCCTCGCCCACGAGTCCCGCGCCGGGGCGCCCCGCGGCCACCTGTTCAAGTGCGCGCGTTGCCAGGCGCTGTGGGCACGCAATTATGCCGGTGACGGGGTGTTCCAGTGGCTCGAGGTCCGGGACGACGGCGGACACAGGCAGTAGGGAGCGGGCTTCCCCCGCCTACCTCCGGAGGTGGGAGGCGACAGGCGGTGACACCCTCTGCAGTGCCCTGGCCTATAGTGACTGCAGCCATCGGAGCCGCCATGTCCACTGCAGTACCGAACTACGAATCCGGGCTCGGAGACCGCTACCTCGCGCTGCTGGCCCTGGCGCTGGGCCTCCTCGGCACGGCGGTGAGCCTCGCCATCGCGGGCGCGGCGGTCTACAACTTCATGACCCAGGGCGGCAGGCCGGATGCCTCCGAGGTCCGCGACCTCTGGCTCCTGGTGGCCTTCGAGGTCGCCATCACCACGGCGGGCGCCACCGTCGTCCTGCTGCGGATATCGCGCCGCAAGCCACAGCCCTCACCAACGACGCACTACGCGCTCTAGCACCTCTCGTGCAGCGCGGTTAGCGGTCGGTACGCGGGCTCCCGATCGTTGGATGCTGGTTCCCTCGATCCCGGGCCGAACGGATGCATTTCGCTTGCGAGGCGAACGCCGGGTCCGGGTTCCAGTCCATCTTCCCTACCCGTGAATTTATCGAGACCTCCATGAAACGCACTCGCTCCACACTGGCCGCCATCGCCATCGCGGCACCCCTCACGCTCCACGCCGCCACCGCGGCCATCGACCCCGCCACCGGGACCAAATTCCACGCCGACGGCGACATGAAGGCGCTGCTGGAGGCCCACGCCGCCCTCGGGCCCAAGCCGATCGAGAAACTGGATGTGCCCACGGCACGCCAGCAACCCTCCTTTGCCGACGCGGTCAAGGCAAGGCTTACCGAGAAGAAGAAGAGCACCGCGCCGGAGATGATGGTGCCCGGCGTGACCAGCGCGGACAGCCAGGTCCAGGGCGCCGCCGGGATGATCCCCGCGCGCGTCTTCACCCCCGAAGGCAAGGGTCCGTTCCCCGTGATCGTCTACTTCCACGGCGGCGGCTGGGTGATCGCCGATCGCGAGGTCTATGACGGCGGCGCCCGCAGCCTTGCCAAGGAGGCAAAGGCGATCGTGGTTTCCGTGGATTACCGGCGCGCTCCCGAGGCCAAGGTCCCCGCGGCCTGGGACGACGCCTTCGCCGCCTACCAGTGGGTGGCCGCCAATGCCGCCTCGATGAATGGCGACCCGAAGCGCCTGGCCCTCGCGGGTGAGAGCGCCGGGGGCAACCTCGCCGTTTCCACGGCGATCGCCGCGCGCGACAAGGGCGCCCCGATGCCCAAGTCGATCCTCGCGGTTTATCCCGTGGCTCAGACGGGCAACATGGAAACGCCGTCGTACGTGGACAGCGCCAACGCCAAGCCGCTGAACAAGGAGATGATCGGCTGGTTCGTGGACAAGCTCTTCGACGACCCGAAGCAGAAGAGCGACCCGCGCATCGACATCGTGAATGCCAACCTGGCGGGCCTGCCGCCGGTGACGATCATCAACGCCGAGATCGACCCGCTGCGCAGCGACGGCGACCTGCTCGCCGCGGCGCTCACGAAGGCGGGCGTGAAGGTCGATCACAAGCTCTACAAGGGCGCGACCCACGAGTTCTTCGGCGCCGGCGCGGTGGTGAAGGATGCAAAGGACGCCAACCAGTACGGCGGCCAGGCGCTCAAGCGTTCGCTGGGGTAACCGGGGAGGCGGTGGGCCGCGCAGGCGGCTCGCCGCTCAGTTGTTGCCGTAGCTGCGCTTGGCTCGCCGTCGATCACCTTTCCCGGCCGGCAGGATTCCGGTAGTCCGGACACTTGGCGGCAGCGGCTATTTGCCGCGCAATCTCAAAGCATTGGTGACGACCGAAACGGAGCTGAGGCTCATCGCCAACGCGGCGATCAGCGGCGAGAGCAGCAATCCCGTGAAGGGATAGAGAACGCCGGCGGCGATCGGCACGCCCAGTGCGTTGTACACCAACGCAAAGGCGAGATTCTGCTTCATGTTCGCAACAGTTGCGTCGGAAATCACGCGAGCCCGCGCGATGCCGCGCAAGTCGCCCTTTACCAGCGTGACCTTGCCACTCGCCATGGCGACATCCGTGCCGGTTCCCATCGCGATCCCAACGTCGGCAAGGGCCAGGGCGGGGGCATCATTGATCCCATCCCCCGCCATTGCTACCCGGCGCCCCTCCTTTTGCAGCTTCGCGACCAGGTCCACCTTGTCCTGGGGGCGTACCTCGCCGTGGACTTCATCCAGCCCCAGTTTGGCGCCGACCGCCTTCGCCGTGGTCAGCCCGTCGCCAGTCGCCATCACGACGCGGATACCGGCCTGCTTGAGCGTGCGTATCGCCTCGGGTGTCGACTCCTTGATCGGGTCGGCCACCGCAATGAGTCCCGCGAGGCGACCATCGATGGCTACATAAACGACCGAAGCCCCCTCGGCACGACGCGCCTCTGCGGCACCCCCGAGCGGTCCGGCGTCAACACCGACGTCCTTCATCAGCACCGTGTTGCCGAGAGCCACCACCTTGCCATCTACGCGACCCCTCACCCCGATCCCAGTGCCAGACTCGAAATCGTCGGCCGTGGAAAGCGCCAACGCGCGTTTGCGAGCCTCGGCCACGATCGCATCCGCGAGCGGATGTTCGCTGCCCTGGTCGAGGCTTGCCGCCACGCGCAGGACGTCGTTTTCGGCGAATCCTTCCATTGCAACCACGCTGTGAAAGACCGGTTTTCCGAGCGTGAGCGTGCCCGTCTTGTCGACAATCAGCGTATCGATCTTGCGCATGAGCTCGATAGCCTCGGCATCGCGGAACAACACTCCACTCGTGGCGCCGCGGCCGGTAGCGACCATGATGGACATCGGCGTGGCGAGCCCGAGCGCGCACGGGCAGGCGATGATCAGCACGGCGAGCGCGTTGAGCAGCGCATACACCCAGCGCGGCTCCGGGCCGAAGACGCCCCACACGACAAACGTGGCCGCGGCGATGCCGAGCACTCCGAGCACGAACCAGTAGGAAACCGCATCGGCCATCCGCTGCATTGGCGCGCGTGAGCGCTGGGCCAGTGCCACCATTTGCACGATCTGGGCCAGCACGGTTTCCGAGCCGATTTTGTCGGCACGCATGACGAGGCTGCCATTGCCGTTGATTGTTGCGCCCACCACGCGTTCGTCGGGACCCTTTTCCACCGGGACCGGCTCGCCCGTGATCATGGATTCGTCGACGCTCGAGCGGCCTTCGACGACCACGCCATCCACTGGGACCTTCTCGCCCGGACGCACGCGCAGCCGATCCCCCACATGCACATGGGTGAGCGGTACGTCTTCCTCCGTACCGTCGTCTTTCAGGCGCCGCGCGGTCTTGGGGGCAAGGCCCAACAGCGCGCGAATCGCCGCCGAGGTCTGCGAGCGCGCACGCAACTCGAGCAATTGGCCCATGAGGGTGAGCGAGACAATCACCACGGCTGCTTCGAAGTAGACCGCGACGCGGCCGTGAGCCTCGAACCCGGCCGGAAACAACCCTGGAGCGATGGTCGCCAACACGCTGTAGGCGTACGCCGCCGCCACCCCGATGCCTATCAGGGTCCACATGTTCGGGTTGCGCGTGCGGATCGAGGCCCAGCAACGTTCGAAGAAGGGCCAAGCGGCCCAGAGCACCACGGGGGTGGCTAGTACGAGCTCGGTCCAGGTTCGCGCGGTCACCGACACTCCTGGCAACACCACGTGGCCCACCATCGCCAGCACGGTCACGATGACCGTGAGCGGCAGTGTCCACCAGAAGCGCCGCCGGAAATCCACCAGCTCCGGGTTCTCGCCTTCCTCGGCGGTCGGCATCACCGGCTCGAGCGCCATGCCGCATTTCGGGCAGTTCCCCGGCGCGGGCCGGCGAATCTCAGGGTGCATCGGGCACGTGTAAACCGTGCCTTCGAGAGTCGGCGCGGGATCTGGAGTCGGGATAGAGGTCGCCTTTGGCCGATGCGCAGCAGGCGCGTCCGGATGTTGCGCCTCGGTGGCCGAAACGTATTTGGCGGGATCCGCCGAAAACTTCGCCAGACAGTTGTCGCTACAAAAACGATAGAAAGTCCCGCCAAATCCGAAACGCAGCGGCGCGTCAGCCGCGACGGTCATGCCGCATACCGGATCCACCATCGAAGGTGCGGCCTGCTTGTCGTGGGTATGCGTTGAATGCTCGGTCATGATGTCCTCCGATTTCGGGAAGCCGGCCCGGTGAGCTCGCTCACTTTGTCACCCGCAGCAGCCCCCGGCGCGCCCTTCTCCACGCGCGGGCACGATCGACTGCCTGACAGGGAATCCCGCATCCCCGAGTGCAGCGATGTAGGCCGCCTGCTCGCAGGAACCCTCGATACTGACATTGCCTGAGGCAAGATCGACCCGGACAGCGGCGTTCGGATCAACACCTTGCACTGCGCGCTTCACGCTTGTCACACAGCCACCGCAAGTCATGTTTTGAACATTGAGCTGGAACATATTGCGAGCCTCCTGAGCATTGGTGGATCGAGTCTCGACCCTCCCATTGGGGGAAGGTCAAGGCTCATCTCACGCGGCGCGCCATCAATGAAGCACGCCGAGGCGATGACCTGGAAGGTGGTGGGAATCTCGAAGCGCTCGACCTGAATCCCGTCCGCGCGGGTCACGCCGCTTCACAAGTGAAAACGCCAAGGGCATCATGCCCTTGGCGTTTGTAATCTGGCGGAGAGGGTGGGATTCGAACCCACGGAACGGAGACCGTTCGCCTGATTTCGAGTCAGGTACATTCGACCACTCTGCCACCTCTCCGGTGACTCGAAGCCGTCGATTTTAGCAGCTTTGGTAAGCTTGCCGAAACACCCCGCGAGCCCCGAGGCACCCTCCCCGATGCGAATTCCCGACTGGACTCCCGAAGCCGCCCCCCGCGACCCCGCGCTGATGGAGGCGATCCTCAAGCGCCGCGGCGGGAAGCTCATCAACCTCGACAAGATGCTCCTCTGGAGCGAGCCCCTGGCGCGCGCCTGGAACGTCTACCTGGGCGCCGTGCGCCGCGAATTCGCGGTCTCGCCGCAATTGAAGGAGATCGCGATCTGCACCGTGGCGCGCATCACCGGCGCCGACTACGAGTTCGACCATCACTGGCCGGAATTCGTGAAGGCGGGCGGCAACGACCAACTGCGCCACCGCATCATGGACGTGGACAGCGCCGCGACCGACACGGCGTTCAGCGACGACGAGCGCCTGGCCATCCGCTATGCCACCGTCATGACGCGCGACGTGAAGGTCCCGGAATCGCTCTTCAAGCTGGTGCGCGAGCGCTTCAGCAACACCGAGGTGATCGAGCTCACCGCCGCCATCGCGACCTACAACATGGTGGCGCGCTTCCTGGTCGCGACGGGCGTTCAGGAAGACGAGGACCGGAAGAAGAAATGAGCCGGATCATCCACCGCAGCCTGCGCTCGACGCCGCCCGTGGCCGTGTCGAGCAAGGGCATCACCATCACCGACCGCGATGGAAAGGTATACATCGATGCCAGCGGGGGCGCCGCGGTCTCGTGCCTCGGCCACGCGCATCCCGACGTCATCGCCGCGATGCACGCGCAGATCGACCGCATGGCCTATGCGCACACCGGGTTCTTCACCACCGCGGTCGCCGAGGAGCTCGCGGAGCTGCTGATCGCAGGCGCGCCGGAAGGCATAGGCCACGTGTACATGGTCTCGGGTGGATCCGAGGCGGTGGAGGCGTCGCTCAAGATGGCGCGGCAATACTTCGTCGAGACCGGCGAGCCGGAGCGCAGCATGTTCATCGCGCGGCGCCAGAGCTACCACGGCAATACCCTGGGGGCGCTGGCCGTGGGTGGCAACGAGTGGCGCCGCAAGCAGTTCGCCCCAATCCTGATCGACGTAGGCCGCGTCTCGCCCTGTTACGAGTATCGCGACCGCGCTGCCTCCGAAACGCCTGAGCAGTACGGAGTGCGCCTTGCCACCGAGCTCGAAACCGAAATCCAGCGCATCGGGCCCAAGCGTGTCATCGCGTTCGTGGCCGAGACCGTTGTAGGAGCCACCATGGGCGCGGTCCCCGCCGTGCCCGGCTACTTCAAGCGCATCCGCGAGGTGTGCGATCGCCATGGAATCCTGCTCATCGTGGACGAGGTCATGTGCGGCATGGGCCGCACGGGTTCCCTGCACGCCGTGGAGCAGGAAGGCATCGCCCCGGACTTGATGACCATCGCAAAGGGCCTGGGCGGCGGCTACCAGCCGGTGGGTGCCGTGCTCGCCTCCACCCGCATCGTGGAAGCCCTTCGCAAGGGCAGCGGCATGTTCCAGCACGGCCACACCTACATCGGCCACGCGGTGGGTGCCGCCGCCGCACTCGCCGTGCAAAAGGTGATCCAGCGCGACCAGCTCCTGCCGCGCGTGCGCGCCGCGGGCGAGCACCTGGCGAGGCGCCTGCGGGAGGCCCTGGGCAACCACCCCCACGTGGGGGACATCCGTGGCCGCGGGCTCTTCATGGGTATCGAGCTCGTGGAAGACCGCGGCAGCAAGCGCACCTTCGACCCCGCGTTGAAGCTCCACGCGAAGATCAAGGCCGAGGCGATGCAGCGTGGACTCATGACCTACCCGATGGGGGGCACCATCGACGGCGTGCACGGCGACCACGTGCTGCTCGCCCCCCCCTTCATCGCCACGGATGCGGAGCTGGACGAGATCGTGCAGCGCCTCGCCGCCGCCATCGAGTCCGGAACCGCGTCGCTCCAGCGCGCCGCGTAGATTTGCAACCACCACAAGGAGAAATCATGAATCGCGTATCCCTCACCCGCCGCTACCTCGTCGCCGCCGCGGTCGCCACCGCCCTCCTCGCCCCCGAGGCCTTCGCCCAGCAGAAGTTCGTCACCATCGGCACCGGCGGCGTCACCGGCGTGTACTACGCCGCGGGCGGCGCCATCTGCCGCCTGGTGAACAAGGACCGCGCGAAGCACGGCATCCGCTGCTCGGTGGAATCCACCGGCGGCTCGGTGTTCAACATCAACACCATCAAGGCCGGGGAGCTCGATCTCGGCGTGTCCCAGTCCGACGTCATGTACAACGCGGCGAAGGGCCTTGCCAACTTCAAGGACGGCGGCGCCTACGGCGACTTGCGCGCGGTGATGTCGCTGCACCCGGAGCCCTTCACGGTGCTCACGCGCAAGGAATCCAACATCAAGTCCTTCGCCGACCTGAAGGGCAAGAAATTCAACGTGGGCAACCCGGGCTCGGGCACGCGGGCCTCGCTGGAGGAGCTCATCGCCGCGATGAACTGGAAGCTCACCGACTTCTCGCTCGCCTCGGAATTGAAGGCCGACGAGCACGGCCCGGCGCTCTGCGACGGCAAGATCGACGGGTTCTTCTACGGCGTGGGTCACCCCTCCGCCAACATCCAGGATCCGACCACGTCCTGCGGCGCGAAGCTGGTCCCGGTCACCGGCCCCGCGGTGGACAAGCTGCTCGCCGACAAGCCCTACTACGCGCTCGCGACCATTCCCGGCGGCCTCTATCCGAACAACCCGCAGCCGACCCAGACCTACGGCGTGCTGGCGACCCTCGTGTCGTCGTCGAAAGTGCCCGCGGATTCGGTGTATGCCGTGGTGAAGGCGGTGTTCGACAACTTCGAGGAGTTCAAGAAGCTGCACCCGGCGCTCGCGAACCTGAAGCCCGAGGACATGGTGAAGAACGGCCTTTCGGCCCCGCTGCACGAGGGCGCCGCACGCTACTACAAGGAAAAGGGCTGGATCAAATGAGTCATCCCCGCGAAGGCGGGGATCCAAGATTGGGCCCCCGCCTGCGCGGGGGTGACATGCGAATTGGGCCCCCGCCTCCGCGGGGGTGACAATGCGGGGTGGATCGAAAGGTCCACCCCGTTTCCAATTCCAGGGGACCGAACACAATGGCCGAGACCGCACCGATCAAGCCTTCCGCAGAGTTGCAGCAACTGGTCGCGGAATCCGACACCGGGGGCCGCAAGGTGGCGGGAGCGGCGGGAAAGCTCATCTTCTGGGTCGCGGTCGGCTGGTCCCTGTTCCAGCTCTGGTACGCCTCTCCCCTCCCGTTCACGTTCCGCGTCGGCATCCTCAACGACACCGAGGCACGCTCGCTGCACCTGGGCATCGCGCTCTTCCTGGGCTTCCTCTGCTACCCGGCCTTCCGGGGGGCACCGCGCGATTCGGTGCCTTGGTACGACTGGATCCTCGCGATAGTCGGTGCATTCGCGGCCTCGTATTTCCTGATCTTCTACGCACAGCTCGCCACCCGCCCCGGCCAGCCCAACCTCACCGACATCGTCGTGGCGACCGCTGGGTTGCTGCTGCTGCTCGAGGCGACACGGCGCGCGGTGGGCCTGCCGATGACGGTGCTGGCGATCCTCTTCCTCGTCTACATCATGGCGGGCCGCTACATGCCCGACGTGATCTCGCACAAGGGCGCCTCGCTCGAGCGGATGCTCTCGCACCAGTGGCTCACCACCGAGGGCGTCTTCGGCGTGGCGCTCGGCGTCTCCTCGAGCTTCATCTTCATCTACGTGCTCTTCGGCGCGCTGCTCGACCGCGCCGGGGCCGGCAACTACATGATGCAGGTGTCGATGGCTTTCCTCGGCCACCTTCGCGGCGGACCGGCCAAGGTGTCGGTGGTGTCCTCGGGATTGAACGGCCTCATCTCGGGCTCGTCGGTCTCCAACGTGGTCTCCGGCGGCATCTTCACCATCCCGCTGATGAAGAAGGCGGGCTATGGCGGCATCAAGGCCGGAGCCATCGAGACCATGAGCTCGGTGGACGGCCAGCTGATGCCCCCGGTGATGGGGGCGGCCGCGTTCCTGATGGTCGAGTACGTCGGCATTCCCTATACCGAGATCTGCAAGCACGCGTTCCTGCCCGCTGTGCTCTCGTACATCGCGCTTTTCTACATCGTGCACCTCGAGGCCTTGAAGCTCGGGATGGAGCCCTTCGCACGCCGGCGGGAAAGGCCGCTGCGCGAGAAGGCCACGGCCTGGCTGATGGGACTCGCCGGAACCATCGTCGTGGTGTGCATCATCTATTTCGTGGCCGAGGGCACCAAGCGGGTGGCCGGCGAGGCCGCACCCTGGATCCTCGGTTTCCTGATGGCGGGGCTGTACGTCTATTCGATCCGCGTAGCGGCGCGCTGCCCGGACCTGCCGCAGGACATCGACGTCGACAACCCGGTGCTCCCCGAAGGCTGGCCCACCGTCAAGGCGGGCCTGCACTTCCTCATTCCCATCGGCACGCTGATCTGGTGCCTGATGGTGGAGGAGCTCTCCCCGGCGCTCTCCGCTTTCTGGGCCACCGTGGTGCTGCTGGTCCTCATGGTCACGCAGAAGCCCCTCACCCGCCTCTTCCGCGGCGAGAAGCATGTCGCGGGCGACGTGAAGGCGGGGCTGTGGGAAGTGATCCAGGGCCTGAACGACGGCGGCCGGAGCATGATCGGCATCGCCATCGCCACGGGAACCGCCGGCATCATCGTGGGCGGCATCACGCTCACGGGCCTGGGCCTGCGGATGACCGACTTCGTCGAGTTCGTCTCGATGGGCAACGTGGTGATCATGCTGCTCTTCACCGCGTTCGTGTGCCTGGTACTGGGCCTGGGCGTGCCGACCACGGCGAACTACATCCTGGTGGCCACGCTCATGGCGCCCGTCATCGTGGAGCTTGCCGCGCAGTCGAACCTGGTGGTGCCGCTCATCGCGGTGCATCTCTTCGTCTTCTACTACGGGATCATGGGGGACGTGACGCCCCCCGTGGGGCTGGCGACCTTCGCCGCCGCCGCCATCTCGGGCGAGGACCCGATCAAGACCGGCATCCAGGGCTCGCTCTACATTTCCCGCACCGCGGTCCTGCCGTTCGTGTGGATCTTCAATCCGCAGCTGCTGCTGATCGACGTGCACGGCTGGTGGGAGCTGGCGCTCGTGGTGATGGCGAGCCTCGTCGCCTCGCTCTGCTTCGCGGCGGCCACCATGGGCTGGTTCCAGACCAAGAGCCGATGGTGGGAGACAGTGCTGCTCCTGCTGGCCGTGTTCATCCTCTTCCGCCCGGATTCCATCATGGACCGGATCTACGCGCCGCTCGTCGACAAGCCGGCGAAGGAGATCTACTCCATCGCCGGTTCCACGCCCGAGGATTACCCGATGGTGCTCGTGATCAAGGGCGCAAACATCGAGGGGGAGGACGTCCGCAAGACGGTGTCGGTGCAGCTCGGAAAGCCCGGCGAGGGCCGTGCGCGCCTCGCCGACGCGGGGCTCACCTTCACGGTGCTGGGCGACGAGGTACGGGTGGGCACCGTGAAATTCGGCAGCCGCGCGCGCCGCGGCGGCTTCGAGCAGGGCTGGGTGGTGGAATCCCTCAAGGTCGATTCCGGCGCGCCCTCCCAGCACTGGATGTACATCCCCGCTCTCGCCATCATCGGCTTCGTATTCTGGATCCAGCGGCGCCGCGCGGGGCCCTCGGGCGAGGCCAGGGGAACCCCGGGCCTCGCGGGCGGCCCAACGACCCCCTGACCGACACCGGTAAATCCATGGCCAAGATCCTCGTCCTGTACTACTCCTCCTATGGCCACGTGGAAAAGATGGCCGAGGCCATGGCGGAAGGGGTGCGCTCCGGCGGCTGCGAGGCGGTGATCAAGCGGGTGCCGGAGACGGTTCCCGCGGAGGTCGCGAAGAAGTCCGGTTACAAGCTCGACCAGAAGGCGCCCATCGCCACCGTGGAGGATCTGGCGGAGTACGACGGCGTCATCTTCGGCACCCCCACCCGCTTCGGCAACATGACCGGCCAGATGAAGAGCTTCATCGACCAGGCCGGCGGCCTGTGGATGAAAGGCTCGCTGGTGGGCAAGGTGGGTGCGGTGTTCACGTCAAGCGCCACCCAGCACGGTGGGCAGGAATCCACCATCCTCACTTTCCACACGGTGTTGTTGCATCTGGGGTTCGTGATCGTGGGCCTGCCCTATTCGTTCCAGGGGCAGATGGGCGTCTCGCAGGTGATGGGAAACTCCCCCTACGGCGCCTCGACCATCGCGGACGGCGATGGCAGCCGCCAGCCTTCGGCCCTGGAACTGGATGGGGCGCGCTACCAGGGGAAGCACGTGGCGCAGATCGCGGCCAAGCTCGCGGGGTAAGGCCTGGCCCAAGGGCCACAAGGTTCCCGGGACCGTCCGACATCCAAGTCGGAGGGTGCCGACAGAAGGCGAGAGGTCGAGCCCCCAAACTCAGGGGTATGAGCCATCCCCATTCATATTCGAACCCGGTTCGCCGCTTTGGGCCCGGAGAACAGCGCGCCTCTGAAAGCCTCGGCTGGCAGGGGTTGCTGAGCGAAGCCCGTGGCGAGTCCGAAGTGCTCGGCGTGGTGAAAGACTACGTCGCCCTCCTTTCCCGGGAGGAGTTGCTGCAACTTCCGAAACACCTCCTGCCCCCTCGCCTTGTCGATGCGGATGACCTGAGCCTGTACGCCCTGCAACTCGCCCGGCAGCATCAGTTGGGCGAGAGCACGGTAGTGCTGGAGAAGCTGGCGAACTTCGTGACCGATGCGGCGCAACGACTTTCGCAAGTCCTGTTCCGCTCGCGGAACTCGCGCGCCGGCGACCAGAAGGCGGCTTAGAAGGTCTCCTCTCCTTGGGAGCAAGCGCACTCGCGCTCAGGTACAGTGCGTCGTGAGCTTCATCCTTGAACACATGGAGGAAATCGTCGCCGAATGGGAGGCCTTCGCGCGCACGCTTTCCCCGGCATCCGAGACGATGGATTCGGCGGCGCTTCGCGACCATGCGAAGGAAATGCTGCAGACCATCGCGAAGGACATCGAGACCGCGCAGTCGGACGGCCAGCAGGAACGCAAGTCGAAAGGCTGGGCGCCGGTATTCTTCGGCAAGGAGACGGCGGCCGCCTCCCACGGCAGCCTTCGCCACGCGGTGGGCTTCGACCTTCCGGAGCTGGTCGCGGAGTTCCGTGCCCTGCGGGCCACGGTGCTGCGGCTCTGGGTCGCGAAGAAACGCTACGGAGACGCCGAGAGCGCCTACGAAATGGCGCGCTTCAACGAATCCATCGACCAGGCGCTGGCGGAGTCCGTTGTCACCTATTCCCTGGAGCTCGGCAAGTCCCGCGACACGTTCCTCGCGGTCCTTGGACACGACTTGCGAAGCCCCCTGGGCGCCATGGCCGGCGCCATGCAGGTCCTGTCGCTGTCCACCGACCCGGGCCAGCGCAAGCTAGCCCTGGCAGCGGGCACGCGCAGTGTGGCCGGAATGAGCGGGATGATCCGCGACCTGCTGGAGTACACACGCACGCGCCTGGGAAAGGGCATTCCGATCAACCCGACCCCCAACGACTTGAAGGCGGTGGCCCAGGGGGTGATGGACGAGGTTTCCCACGCCTATCCCCAGACCGGCTTCCGCTTCGATTCGAATGGCGAGCTCACGGGCGTCTTCGACGCCGACCGGATGCACCAGGCGCTCTCCAACCTGGTGAACAACGCGGTGCAGCATGGCAAGCGCGGCCGGCCGGTGCGGGTCACCGCGAGCAGCGATGGGGCGAATCTCACGGTGGAGGTCCGCAACGAGGGCAAGCCCATCCCGCAGGAATCCCTGCAAGTGATTTTCGACCCGCTGGTGCAGTTGCCCGGGAGCGACGCAGGGTCCGCCAACATGACCAACCTGGGCCTGGGCCTCTACATCGCGCGCGAGATCATGCGCGCGCACGGCGGCACGGTGGAGGCCACGTCCTCGGCCGAGGGCAGCACCGCGTTCACGATGACGTTCCCCCGCGGAAATTCGGCGACCGCTTCCTAGCCTCGCCGGAAGCAAAAAGGCCGGCCTTTCGGCCGGCCCTCTTGGCAATCCCTACGCCGTTTCCAGCTTCAGGACGCACCACCTCGTCGAACCGCTAGGCGGCGAGTACCTCGGCTGCAACGGCGAAATTCAGGGCGATAGATTTCACGATCACCTCCTTTCGTACGAGTGGGACACGGAGGAATCTTAGCAACACCCGGGGCGTTCGTGAACCCCCGCTTTCACCTTGTTGAACCCGCGAACGTCCCCGTAGGCACCCGGCCATGCGGCGACGCCGCGACGGTGCATGAAGCCCTGCAGCAGGACCTGCAGACGGTCCAGTTGGTCGAAGCCCGTGGTCCATTCCGAGCCTTCCAGGCAATCGAGATGGACTCCGCAGATCACGAGACGCTGCGCGAGGTGAAGTCCCAACGCCCCTGCCGGATCGATGTGGATCATTCTCTCCACCCGGAGTTGAAGCCAACCCACTCCAACCTGGGTTCGTGGCGTGGAAAGCACGTAGGAGCGCAACAGCTCCGCTGTTCGGCTGAGGGACTCCGGAGTGCCGACACCCTCCGCTTCCTCGATTTCACGGCGGGCGCCGCCGGCATGGGCCGCAACGAGTTCGATGACGGCGCATGAATGGACTCGCCCACCAGATGCCGGCCTGTCAATGACGGCCATGGTCCAGATGCCAGGCGGAAATCAACCGGCCGACGCTGTCCAGGAGGTGCGGAAGCACGTGATGCGCCGAGGCGATGATCGGGATACCCAAGCCGCTTCGAATGCATTCCAGGGTCGCCTCGCCATGGGCCGTGAGCAGTTTCTGCCGATCCTCATCCCAGTATCGGTAGTGGTAGACAGTGACGAAGTGCAGGGCGTCCAGTGGGTGTCGACTACTCCAGGGTAACGAGAGAGTGTGGGGAGCGCGCCCCTGCGCGTATGTGCGCCAGCCCACATAGCGAGGTGCGGCGCCGCCATCGACGAATTTCCACGTCGATGCTTCCGCGGGTGTAAGGTCGAGGTGTGTCACCTCTCGTATCCCCAAAGCTGGTCCTGGCCGCTATCGCATTGGAGATGGCGGCGGACCTCGCCTCGCGCCAGTTGGTTGCGGCAGCCGTCGCATCGGACCTGGCAGCGGACCTCGCTCTCTCCCTCACTATCGTCCCGCCACCTTCCCCGTTGCATGGAAGTATGGAAGCTGCAACGCCAGAGTCGCGACGACTCGTACGACCGATCCACCCCTATCCTGCGTGAGATAATTCGCCCGCCGCGCCCCGGTAGCTCAGTGGATAGAGCAGCCCCCTCCTAAGGGGCAGGTCGGACGTTCGATTCGTCTTCGGGGCGCCATTCCCCTCCACTCCCCGCCGGGTACCTTCATCGAGGCGTGATCATCTTGAGTTTCGGGAAGTATTCGCGGTAGCGCTTTGCATCGCGAGTCAACAAGGTGAGTCCCTCGACAGCGGCGTGGGCTCCGACGAAGAAGTCCGGAAGCGGCGCATTTCGCTTCCCGCCGCGCTCCCGGTAACGCTTGAATACCTTCCC
>JANMHV010000322.1:0-5829 GCA_031375445.1 Burkholderiales bacterium
GTGTCTGCTCGAGGGCGCTCTTCACCGCGGAGACGATGGAGTTCAGCGGGTCGGTGAGAGCCTCGAGGATCTCGTTGGACGAGATCGTGAAGGAGCGCGGAATGCCCTCGGCCAGGTTGCGGCCCTTCACTTCCATCTCGCGCACTTCGCTGCCCGGAAACGCGGACCCGATGGTCTTCTTGATGTTCTCGGCGGTGGATTCGCCGATCAGCATCCCGTAGTTGCGGCGGATGTAGTTGATGATCGACTCGTCGAACTTGTCGCCGCCCACGCGTACGCTGGCGGAGTAGACGATGCCGCCCAGCGAGATCACGCCGACCTCGGTGGTGCCCCCGCCGATGTCGACCACCATGGAGCCCGTGGCATCGGCGATCGGCAGGTCCGCCCCGATCGCGGCGGCCATCGGCTCCTCGATCAGGAACACCTGGGAGGCGCCGGCGCCCACGGCGCTTTCCTTGATGGCGCGGCGCTCCACCTGGGTGGAGCCGTAGGGCACGCAGATCACGATGCGCGGGCTGGGCCGAAACCACTGGTTGTCGTGGATCTTCTTGATGAAGTACTTGAGCATCTGCTCGGTGATCGTGAAGTCCGCGATCACCCCGTCCTTCATCGGGCGGATGGCCGTGATGTTGCCCGGGGTGCGCCCGAGCATTTGCTTGGCAGCCAGGCCCACCGCCTGGATGGTTTTCTTGCCGTTGGGGCCGCCTTCCTGGCGGATCGCGACGACCGACGGCTCGTCGAGGACGATGCCCTTGCCGCGCACGTAGATCAGGGTGTTGGCGGTGCCGAGGTCGATCGCGAGGTCGGTGGAAAAGTACTTGGAAACGAAGGAGAACATCTTGATCCGTAAGGGAATGCAGGACGCGAAGGCGCCCCTGGAACGCAGGTGCAATATAATAGCCCAAATCCGCGACGAATTAAGGCCTTAGCAGCGTTTCCGCATGCTTTCCCGAGAAGAAATTACCCGGCTCGCCCGGCTTGCCCGGATCGAGGTGCCGGAGGGGGAGGCCGAGGCTTTGCTCCTCCAGCTCAACGGCATCCTGGGCCTCGTGGAGCAGATGTGCGCCGTTGCGACCGACGGGGTGGAGCCCATGTCCCATCCCCAGGACGTGATGCAGCGGCTGCGCGACGACGCCGTCACCGAGGCCGATGCGCGCGAGCTGTTCCAGGCCGTGGCGCCGGCGGTCGAGGATGGCCTTTATCTCGTGCCGCGGGTGGTCGAGTGATCGCGGGCCTCGCGCGGCAGCTCGCCGCGCGTGAGGTCTCCAGCGAGGAACTCACGCGCGACTACCTCGCGCGGATCGAGCGCCACAACGCGTCGCTCAACGCCTTCATCACGGTCGATCCCGACAAGAGCCTCGCGCAGGCGCGCGCGGCCGACGCCCGCATCGCGAGCGGGACAGCGGGTCCCCTCACCGGCATTCCCGTCGCGCACAAGGACCTCTACTGCGCGCGCGGCTGGCGCACCACGTGCGGCTCGAGGATGCTCGAGAATTTCGTCTCGCCCTACGACGCGCACGTGATCGAGCAGTTCGACCGCGCCGGCGCGGTGCTGCTGGGCAAGACCAACATGGACGAGTTCGCCATGGGGTCGTCGAACGAGAACTCGTTCTTCGGCCCGGTCCGCAACCCTTGGGACCTGGCCGCCGTGCCCGGCGGCAGCTCCGGGGGCTCGGCGGCCGCCGTCGCGGCGCGTCTTGTACCGGCCGCCACCGGCACCGATACCGGCGGCTCGATCCGCCAGCCGGCGTCTTTCACCGGCATCTCGGGCCTGCGCCCCACCTACGGTCGCGTCTCGCGCTACGGCATGGTGGCGTTCGCCTCGTCCCTCGACCAGGGCGGGCCCCTCGCGGAAAGCGCGGAGGACCTGGCTCATCTGCTTGCGGTAATGGCCGGGTTCGATCCGCGCGACTCCACGTGCATCGACCGGCCGCGCGACGATTACGTGGGGGGGCTCGGCGGCGGCGTGAAGGGGCTTCGCATCGGGTTGCCGCGCGAATACTTCACGAAGGACCTGGCACGCGACGTGGCCGAGCCGATCCTCGCCGCCATCGAGGAGTTGAAGCGCCTGGGTGCCACCACGGTGGAGGTGAGCCTGCCCAACCAGCATCTCTCGGTGCCGGTGTACTACGTGCTGGCGCCCGCCGAGGCCTCCTCGAACCTGTCGCGCTTCGACGGCGTGCGCTATGGGCACCGCGCTGCCGGGTATCGCGACCTCAACGACATGTACTGCAAGACGCGCGCCGAAGGCTTCGGCGCCGAGGTGAAGCGCCGGATCCTGGTGGGCACCTACGTGTTGTCCCACGGCTACTACGACGCGTTCTACCTGCAGGCCCAGCGCGTGCGCCGCCTCATCGCGCGCGACTTCACCGACGCGTTCGCGAAATGCGACTTGATCGCGGGGCCCGCGGCGCCGTCGGTGGCGTTCGACCTGGGCAGCAAGGACAAGGACCCGGTGCAGATGTACCTCGACGACCTCTACACCATCCCGATCAATCTCGCGGGGTTGCCGGGCATGTCGGTGCCGTGCGGATTCGGCGCCAAGGGCCGCCCGGTGGGTTTGCAGCTCGTCGGCAACTACTTCGACGAGGCGCGCATGCTCGCCGCCGCCCACGCCTACCAGCAGGCGACGGACTTCCACTTGTGCGTCCCGCCGGGGTTTACGGCCTGAAACCACAGATGAACACAGATGAACACGGATAAAAGCTACATGGGTTTCGTGACTATTGGCGGCAACGGTGATCGAAGCCACCAACACCACATGCCTCTTATCAGTGTTCATCGGTGTTCATCTGTGGTTTCACTTAATGGGGAGCGGAGCGAAAGATGACCTGGGAAGTCGTCATCGGCCTCGAGACCCACGCGCAGCTCACCACCGCGTCGAAGATCTTCTCGGGCTCCTCCACCGCCTTCGGCGCCGCGCCCAACACCCAGGCCTCCGCGGTGGACCTGGCGCTCCCCGGCACGCTGCCGGTGCTGAACCGCGGCGCCGTCGAGCGCGCCATCCGTTTCGGCATCGCCGTGGGCGGCACCGTTGCTCCCCGCAGCGTCTTCGCGCGCAAGAACTATTTCTATCCCGACCTTCCGAAGGGCTACCAGGTGAGCCAGTTCGAGCTGCCGGTGGTCGTGGGCGGCGGGCTCGACATCGTGGTGGACGGCGTGGAGAAGCACGTGCGCCTCACGCGCGCCCACCTCGAGGAAGACGCGGGCAAGTCGCTGCACGAGGACTACCACGGCATGACCGGCATCGACCTGAATCGCGCCGGCACGCCGCTCCTCGAGATCGTGACCGAGCCCGACATGCGCTCGGCGGCCGAGGCCGTCGCCTATGCGAAGGCCCTCCACGCGCTGGTGCGCTGGATCGGCATCTGCGACGGCAACATGCAGGAGGGCTCGTTCCGCTGCGACGCGAACGTGTCGGTGCGCCGCCCGGGTGAGCCGCTCGGCACAAGATGCGAGATCAAGAATCTCAACTCCTTCCGCTTCATGGAGCGCGCCATCGAGTTCGAGGTGCGCCGCCAGGTCGAGCTGATCGGGGAGGGCGGCAAGGTGGTGCAGGAGACGCGCCTCTACGACCCCGATCGCGACGAGACGCGGTCGATGCGCTCGAAGGAGGATGCGCAGGACTACCGCTACTTCCCGGATCCGGACCTGCTGCCGCTCGAGATCACCGCGCGCTGGATCGCCGAAGTGGCGGCGGCGATGCCGCCCCTGCCCGCGGTGCGGCGCGGCGCTTACGAGGCGATGGGGGCCGGCGCCCACGATGCGGCGCTGCTGGTCGAGAGCCGCGAGAAGTCGGACTACTTCGATGCGGTGGCCGCGGGTGCGAGCGCCGGGGTGAAGAAGGCTGCCGTTAACTGGATCAACGGCGAGCTCTCCGCCGTCATGAACGAGGTGGGGGCGGATTTCGCTTCACCCCCGGTCGCTGCCGAGGCGCTGCGTCGCATCCTGGAGCTCGTGGAGGCGGCGACGATCTCGGGCAAGTCGGCGAAGGAAGTGTTGCGCGCCGTGGCCGCGGGGGAGGGCACGCCCGATGGGATCGTCGAGCGGCGGGGGCTCACGCAGGTCTCCGACTCCGGAGCTCTCGAGGCGGCCGTCGACCAGGTGCTGGCGGCCAACGAGAAACAGGTGGCCGACTACCGCGCCGGCAAGGAGAAGGCCTTCAATTCCCTGGTGGGCCAGGTGATGAAGGCCACCGGAGGCCGCGCCAACCCCGCGCAGGTGGGCGAGATCCTGAAGCGGCGGCTCGCGAGCTAGTTCTTCTTCGGCGCGGCCTTGGAATCGGCCTTGGCGTCGACCGGCGCCGGAGCCGTAGCGGCGGTGGTCGCGGGCTTGAGCTGCCCCTGCTCCGCCCGGATCGCCACCCAGCGCTTCTTGTCGGTGTCGAACTTGGTGCGGATCTCCTCGATCTCGCGCTCGAAGCGGGCGATGTTCTTCTCGATGGTGGCGCGCTCCTGCTCCGCGCCCTTCTTGCCCTCGACGAGGTTCGCGGGCATCTCCTTGGCCTTCGCCGTCTTGCCCTTGCCGGCCTTGTAGAACTCCATTTCCTCCTGGATCTTGCCCTCCGACTTCTCGATCTGCTTGATGCGATCGCGCGCGAGGCCGATGCGCGCCTTGATGGGCTCCACGTTGCGGTCGCGGGCGACGTCGAACTCCTTCTCGGAAGCGAAGGAGCTGAGCAGCGCCGTGTCCTTGCGCTTCTGATCGGCCGCGGTCTTGTCGGCGATCCTTTTCTGCTCCGCCTCCACGGCCTTGGCCTTCACCTGCTCCTCGGTGAGCGTGGGGTCGATGGTGCGCAGCACCTTGCCGCCCTTGGTCACCTCCTGCATCGGGACGCTGCCGCACCCGGCCGGCGGGGTATCGCCGATATGGGTCTTGCCCTTCTCGTCGACGCACCGGTAGGCGGCGCCGGCGGCGGGCACGTGGAGGGCAAGCAGCAGCAGGACGATCTTCTTCATTGTCATTTCCCCGTGGCGACGCCGTATTGGAGCCGATATTCCTCGATGCGTCGAACGTTTTCGCGGTGCTCCGGGCGCCCCGCCAGGGTGGCGAGGATGTCCTCGAGCGTCGCAATGGCAGTAACGCGCAACCCGTAGTCCCGGCTGACTTCCTGGGGCGCCGACAGCTCGCCCTTGCCCCGCTCCTGGCGGTCGAGGGCGATCAGCACCCCCGCCGGGGTGGCTCCGGCGGCGCGGATCATCTCGATCGCCTCGCGCTTCGAGGCCCCGTCGGTGATCACGTCGTCGATCACGAGCACCCGGCCCGCCAGCGGCGCGCCGACGATGAGCCCGCCCTCGCCGTGGTCCTTGGCTTCCTTGCGGTTGAAGCAGAAGGGCACGTTGCGGCCCTCGGCGGCGAGCGCGATGGCGGTGGCCGCGGCGAGCGTGATCCCCTTGTAGGCCGGCCCGAAAATGAGGTCGAAGCCGATCCCCGAAGCGAGCGCGGCACGGGCATAGTAGCGGCCCAGCTCGCCGAGGTTGGCGCCGTCGGTGAAGAGGCCGGTATTGAAGAAGTATGGCGAGGCGCGGCCGGCCTTGGTCTTGAAGTCGCCGAACCGCAGCACGCCGGCCGCAATCGAGAACTCGACGAACTCGCGCCGGAAGGCCTCGGGATGGCGGGCGGCGGGTGCGGCGGCGGCGTTCATGGGGGCGTGGAGGGCGTGGAGGTTACGATAAAGGGCTATTTTGGCTCAACCCCGCCCTTTTCGCGAAGCGGGGGTTAAAACAGGGACGCCGATGGCCGCAGATGGGTTCGCAGATGGGCGCAGATTGAATGGGGTCGGGTTGTCGCAATGGTCGCGCGGCGGAGGTGCGCATCGTCCACGCTCGC
>JANMHV010000341.1:0-4361 GCA_031375445.1 Burkholderiales bacterium
GCGCGCGACCGGGTGGCCCCCGGGCCGCGCGGCCGGCCCGAACACGCGCCGCACCTCCACCCCCGGCGGCATGCTGCCGCGGATGCTACCGCCGGAATCCACCACGTAGGCGTAACGCGAGCGCAGCCACACCGGGAAGTCGGCGCGGCTGTCGCCCACGTAATCGAAGCCCGCGCCGCCGCAATGTGCCTCGAGTCGGCTGGCCTTCGCCTCGCCCTTCAGGTTCGCGTCGGGCCCGGTGGCGAGCACCTCGTCGAAAAGGCCCAGGTGCGCCGCGACCCGATCGGCGAGCGCGCCCCACGACGCGGTGGCGAGCACGATGCGGCGTCCGCGCGCGCGCTCCTCCCGCAGGAACGCCAGCACCGGCTCGCGGTAGGGCAGCGCCGCCACGTCGATCCCGGAACGCAGCGCCAGCTCCTCCTTCAGGCGCGGGCGGCCCGACATGAGCCACCCGAGGCTCTGCACCGCCACCCAGGGCGAACGCGCGAGCGCCGAGAGGAAGGATTCGTGCAGCAGGTCCGTCGCGATCAGGGTTCCGTCGAGGTCGACGTAGAGGGGCGGCTCGTCGCTGGTAGGCATTTCGTCCGGTTCGCCGCCTCAGCGCACGAACTTCTGCTCGCGGGAGATGATCGTCAAATCGACGAATGTGGACCCGTTATGATTCTCCGGTGAGTACGATACCTTGAACCCCCCCGCGTCGTATTCCCCCCTCGACTCCAGTGCCTTGATGAAGCTGTCGCGCGTGAGCGCGCGACCCGCGCGGCGCAGCGCCTCGGACGTGACCTTCGCCGCGAGGTAGCCCTCGAGGGTGCCGAAGCCGGGCTCCACCTTCGCCTCGTCGGCCGCCTTGCGGTACTCCTTCACCACCAGGATCGAATTGTCCCAGGGGAACGGCACCACCTGGGAGATCTGCACGCCGCGGCCCTCGCGGTCGAGCTCCTTGGCGAGCGCCTTGCTGCCGACGAAGGAGACGTTCCAGAAAGTGGGCGTGCCCCCGGCCTTCTTCATCTGCTGGATGAAGGCGGCGCACGACTTGTAGGCGCTGATCATCACGATCGCCTGGGGCTTCGCCTTCAGCATTTCCTCCACCGCCTTCGACACTTCCACGGTGTTGCGCTCGACGGTGCCCTTGCCGGCCACAGTGAGGTTGCGCTTCTTCATCGCGCGCTCGACACCCGCCAGGCCCGCCTGGCCGTAGGCGTCGTTCTGGTAGAACACCGCGATCTTGTCGATGCTCATGGCGGTCAGGTGCTGCACGATCGCCTCGGTCTCGTCGAAGTAGCTCGCGCGCACGTTGAACACGTAGCGGTTGAAGGGCTGGCGCAGGAGCTCGGCACCGGTGAAGGCGCCGATGAAGGGCACCTTCGCCTCGGTGAAGATCGGCAGCGACGCGGCCGAGGTGGGCGTGCCCACGTAGCCGAAGAGGGCGAACACCTTCTCGTCGTTGATGAGCTTCTTCGTGTTCTCGGCGGCGCGCGGCGGCTCGTAGCCATCGTCGAGGGTCTTCAGGACGATCTTGCGGCCGTTGACGCCCCCCTTGGCGTTGACGCCGTCGAAGAAGAGCTGGGCGCCCCGCTGCATGTCCTTGCCGAGCTGCTCCGCGGGCCCCGAGAGCGCGACCGATTGCCCCAGGACCACCTGGGTATCGGTGACGCCCTGGGCGTGGGCGGCCACGGCCAGCAGGCCGCCCGCGAATGCCATCAAGCACCGTTTCATCGATCCCTCCGCAACACATGTTGTCGGACGGGATGATATCGCGGTTACCCCGCGAAAAACTCCCGGACCTTGTCCATGAAGCCCTTCGCCCGCGGGTTGTGGCGTGGGCCGTCCTTGCGGTTGATGTCCTCGAGCTCGCGCAGCAGCTCCTTCTGCCGGTCGGTGAGGCGCACCGGCGTCTCCACTACCACCTCGCACATCAGGTCGCCGGGGGAGGGCGAGCGAACGCCCTTGATGCCCTTGCCGCGCAGGCGGAACACCTGGCCCGACTGGGTCTCCGGCGGCACCTTCACCTTGGCGGCGCCGTCGAGGGTGGGAATCTCGATTTCGCCGCCGAGGGCCGCCTGGGAAAAGCTGATCGGCATCTCGCAATGGAGGTCGTCGCCCTCGCGCTGGAACACCGAGTGGGGCTTGAGATGGATCACCACGTACAGGTCGCCCGACGGGCCGCCGTTGACACCCGACTCGCCCTCGCCGGTGAGGCGGATGCGATCGCCCTCGTCCACGCCCGCCGGGATCTTCACCGACAGCGTCTTGTGCTTCTTCACCCGGCCCGCGCCGCGGCAGGTGGCGCACGGGTCGGCGATGACCTTGCCGGTGCCGTGGCACTGCGGGCAGGCCTGCTGGATCGAGAAGAACCCCTGGGAGAGGCGCACCTGGCCCGAACCGTGGCAGGTCTCGCAGGTCTTGGGCTGCGTTCCCGCCTTGGCGCCGCTGCCCTTGCAGGTCTCGCACGCCTCCATCGCCGGGATGCGGATCTTGGTCTCGGTGCCGCGTGCCGCCTGCTCGAGGCTCACTTCCATGTTGTAGCGCAGGTCCGCGCCGCGGAAGACGTTGGAGCGCCCGCGGGCGCCGGCCGCGCCGCCGCCGAAGATGTCGCTGAAGATGTCGCCGAAGGCTTCGGCGAAGCCGCCGCCGAAGTTGGGGTCGCCGCCGCCCATCTGCGGATTCACGCCGGCGTGGCCATAGGCGTCGTAGGCGCGCCGCTTCTCGGCCTCCGAGAGGACCTCGTAGGCTTCCTTCGCCTCCTTGAACTTCTCCTCGGATTCCTTGCTGTCCGGATTGCGGTCCGGGTGGTACTTCATCGCGAGCTTGCGGTAGGACTTCTTGATGTCCTCTTCCGAGGCATCCTTGTTCACGCCGAGCACTTCGTAGTAATCGCGCTTCTTCGTCGCCATCGTGTTCCCTAATGGGTCATTCCCGCGAAGGCGGGAACCCAATCTCCGCCTTCGAAATTGGATTCCCGCCTTCGCGGGAATGACGAGTTACGGTGCCTACGCCGACTTCTTGTCCTTTACCTCGGTGAACTCGGCATCCACCACGTTGCCCTCGACTTCCTTCTCGGTGCCGCCGCCCGGGGCGCCGCCCGGCTGGCCGCCCGGGGCGCCGTGCGGCGCCTCACCTGCCGCGCCCTTGGCCTGCGCGTCGGCGTAGACCTTCTCGCCCAGCTTCTGCGAGGCGCCGGCGAGGGCTTCGGTCTTGGCCTGGATCGCGGCGATGTCGCCTTCCTTCGTCGCGGCCTCCAGCTCCTTGATCGCGGTCTCGATGCTCGCCTTTTCGCCGGCGTCGAGCTTGTCGCCGTACTCCGTCAACGACTTCTTGATCTGGTGCACGAGGGCCTCGGCCTGGTTCTTCGCGGTCACGAGCTCGAGGGCCTTCTTGTCCTCGTCGGCGTGGGTCTCCGCGTCCTTCACCATGCGCTGGATCTCCTCCTCGGAGAGCCCGGAGCTCGCCTTGATGGTGATCTTGTTCTCCTTGCCGGTGGCCTTGTCCTTGGCGTTCACGTGCAGGATGCCGTTGGCGTCGATGTCGAACGTGACCTCGATCTGCGGCATGCCGCGCGGGGAGGGCGGGATGCCTTCCAGGTTGAACTGGCCGAGGCTCTTGTTGCCGGTCGCCACGTCGCGCTCGCCCTGGAGCACGTGGATGGTCACGGCCCCCTGGTTGTCGTCCGCCGTCGAGAACACCTGCTGCGCCTTGGTCGGCACCGTGGTGTTCTTCTGGATCAGCTTGGTCATGACGCCGCCGAGGGTCTCGATGCCGAGCGAAAGGGGTGTCACATCCAGCAGCAGCACGTCCTTCACGTCGCCCTGCAGCACGCCGCCCTGGATCGCCGCACCCACGGCCACCGCTTCGTCCGGGTTCACGTCCTTCCTCGGCTCCTTGCCGAAGAACGCCTTCACCTTGTCCTGCACCTTCGGCATGCGCGTCATGCCGCCCACCAGGATCACGTCGCCGATGTCGGAGAGCTTGAGGCCCGAGTCCTTCAGCGCGATCTCGCACGGCTTGATGGTGCGCTCGATCAGCTCGTCCACCAGCGACTCGAACTTGGCGCGGGTGATCTTCATCGTCAAATGTTTGGGACCCGTCGCGTCGGCGGTGATGTAGGGCAGGTTGATGTCGGTGCTCTGCGCGCTGGACAGCTCGATCTTCGCCTTCTCCGCGGCTTCCTTCAGGCGCTGGAGTGCCAGCACGTCCTTGGAGAGGTCGACGGCCTGCTCCTTCTTGAATTCGGTCACGATGTAGTCGATGACGCGCTGGTCGAAATCTTCCCCGCCCAGGAACGTGTCGCCGTTGGTGGAGAGCACCTCGAACTGGTGCTCGCCCTCGACGCTCGCGATCTCGATGATCGAGATGTCGAAGGT
>JANMHV010000383.1:0-10527 GCA_031375445.1 Burkholderiales bacterium
CGCTTTTCCATGTAGCTCGCATGCCAGGCATCGAGCTGCGCCCGCGGGTGGCGCGCCAGGGGGCCGAGCTGGAATTCGAGGAATTCGTGGATGTCCAGCGTGCCGTCCTTGTAGCGCTCGTAGAACCACTGGTTGCGGGCATCGTACGCGCTGCGGTCGATCACGCCCTCGTCGATGAGGAACGAGGCCCACTCGTAGTCGCTGTCGCCATCGAGCAGGGTGTGGTCGAGGTCGAAGAGGGCGAGTACAGGCCTCGGACCTTCCTGGGGGAGGGTCGTTTGCACGATCATGGTTGCAGCGCGGCCTTCAATAGCGGCACGGTGATGAGGCGCCCGGTCTCGAGCGAGTAGCGATCCAGGGCATCGAGGGCCGAAACCAGCGACCCCATGTCGCGCCGGGCGTGGGTGAGGAGGTAGGCGCCGACTTCTTCGGAGAGGTCGAAGCCGCGGCTCTTCGCGTGGGCAGCCAGGGCGGCGCGTTTTTCCAGGTCGGTCAGCGGCAGCACCCGGAACACGAGGCCCGTGGCGAGCCGGGTGGCGAGGTCGCGGCGCAGCGCCGTATGGGCCGGGGCCACTGACGCCGTGGCGAACAGGAAATCGAAGCCGCCGTCCACGAACGCGTTGAAGAGCTCCGCTTGGGCTTCGTCGCCAAGCCGGTCGACGCCGTCGATCACGCGCACGCGCCCGGTTGCAGCAGCTTCGAAGGCCCGCGCGAGGTGGCTCTTGCCGGCGCCCGGCTCGCCCCACGCATAGATGACCCGCTCGGGAGGCGCCGCGCGAGCGCTGTCCTGGAGCGCGTGGAAGAGCTCCGCATTGCCGCCGTGAACGTAGTTCGCGAAGGTGGGCGGCGGGGCCTGGGTGAGATCGAGGAGGAGCTGCCTCATGGAGGGGATTCTTCCCCGGGTCAGCACCGCCTCGGAGGATCCGTCGGTCGGCTTGGCCCGGGCGCGTCCGCCAAGGGACGCATGAACCAAATTTTAGCATTCGATGCCTTAGAATCGGCCATGGCCATCGCACAACCGATCCAGATCCGCTTCGAGCGCTTCAACGGCGACATCGGCATCGCGCCGGCGAAACCGCCCGAATTCGTGGGCGACGCGGAAAAGCCCGCCCTCCTCGAGCGCATCCACGCGCTGCTGAAGGAGCGCGACGCGGTCCTTGTCGCCCACTACTACGTCCATCCGGACCTCCAGGACCTCGCCCAATCCAGCGGCGGCACCGTCTCCGACTCCCTCGAGATGGCGCGCTTCGGCCGCGACCACCCGGCGCAGACGATCGTGGTCGCGGGCGTGCGCTTCATGGGCGAGACCGCCAAGATCCTGAACCCGGAGAAGAAGGTCCTGATGCCGGATCTCCAGGCCGAGTGCTCCCTGGACCTCGCCACCCCGGGCCCCCAGTTCGCCGCCTTCTGCGACGCCCATCCCGACCGCGTGGTCGTGGTCTATGCCAACACCAGCGCCGCGGTGAAGGCGCGCGCCGACTGGATGGTCACTTCCTCCATCGCCGAGAAAATCGTGGGCCACCTCCACGCCCAGGGCAAGAAGATCCTGTGGGCGCCGGACAAGCACCTCGGCGACTACGTGCAGCGGGCCACCGGCGCCGACATGCTGATGTGGAACGCGGCATGCGTGGTGCACGACGAGTTCAAGGCCCAGCAGCTGGAGGAGATGAAGCTGCTGCACCCGAACGCGAAGATCCTGGTGCACCCGGAGAGCCCCGCCGCGGTGATCGCGATGGCCGACGCCGTGGGCTCCACCACCGGCATGATCCAGGCGGCGGAGCGGCTGGGCGCGACCGAATACATCGTCGCCACCGACAACGGCATCCTCCACCAGATGAGGAAGCGCATGCCCGGCGTCACCTTCCTCGAGGCGCCCACGGCGGGCAAGGGCGCGACCTGCCAGAGCTGCGCCCATTGCCCGTGGATGGCGATGAACGGGCTGCGCAACCTGCTCGCGACGCTCGAGGGCGCGGCGGGGCACGAGGTGTTCGTCGACCCCGAGGTGGGAAAACGCGCCAAGCTTCCGATCACGCGCATGCTCGACTTCGCTCGCGAGCACCTGCCGGTGATGAAGGGGAGCGGAGATGCTTGAACCTTAGGGGACAGGAACCTTAGGGGACAGACCCCTAAGCGTCCAACGAGTGGAGCTGTTGCTCCACGAGGCTTAGGGGTCTGTCCCCTAAGGTTCAACCAGCGCAACTAGGGGTCTGTCCCCTAAGGTCCACCGCTTGCGAAAAGCTTCGCGGCCTCCTGCAAGAATTCGAGCTGCGACTTGAAGTTGCGGCACTGCAGGCACAAACCCAGGTGATGGTCGAGCGCCTTGCGCTCGTCCTCGCGCAGCGCTCGCTCGCGCGCCTGCGACAAGAGCTGCGCCGCCTTGCGGCAGTTCACGGGCTCAGCGGCCATCGCCGCGCGCCTCCCCGCCGAACCAGGTCTTCTCGAGGCACGCGCGCAGCGAAAGGCGTGCGCGGTGCAGGATCACCCAGCAATTCGATTCCGTGATGCCCTCGGAGTCGCAGATGGAGCGCGTCTCCTCGCCCATCACCTCGCGCTTGAAGAACACGCGCCCCCCGGCGACCGGGAGGCGATCGAGGCATTGCTCGAACGCGGCCCAGAAGCGCCGCTGCTCGAGCGCCGCCTCGGGATTGCTCCAGGACTGCGGGGCATCTCGCCAGTGTCCCGTGTCGTCGAAAAGGTCGTCCATCCACGCCTCGTCTCCCGTTTCCGCGGCGAAGTCGGTGACCTCCAGCCGGGCCCGGTCGGCAATGGCACGGCGCTGCAGGTCGATCACCTTGTAGCGCAGGATCGAAGTGAGCCAGGTGCGCAGCGCCGAGCGGCCGTCGAAGCGACCGACGCCCTCCAGCGCGGCGACCAGCGCTTCCTGCACCGCCTCCTCCGCGAGTTCGCGGTCGCGCAGCTGGGCAAGCGCGTACCGCACCAGGTAGGGCCGGTGGCTTTCGATCTCCGCGAAGCGCGGATCGGTGACGTAGTTCGACATGGGAGGAACGCGAAAATCTTACCATCGCGGCTCCTCCCGGCGGCCAGTCGGTTACATGCCGCTCATCTTCATCAGGTCCTTCAGGAAGAGGTCGACCTGCTTCTTGTCGATCTTCCCGGTCTTCTTCGAATCCTGCTTGTCGAACATCTTCTCCATCATCTTCATCATCTCGGCCTTCGAGACCATGCCGTCCTTGTCCTCGTCGCACATCTTGACGAACTTGTCGGCGTCCATGTCCTCGCGGGCATGAGCGACCGGAAGGGCAAAGGCGGTGCAGGATAGGGCGGCTACGGCAAGAGTGCGGGTCAGAAGGTTCATCACGGGCTCCAATATGGTTGGAAAGTTGGGGGATTGCGAGGATGGGTCGCCCGGCCGCCCCACCCCTTACATCGGCGTATAAGGACCTGTGTACCTCTCCAATCCCGTCCACCAGGAGGCCCCCATGACCCGCATGTCCCGACGCCGCTTCGTGATGTCCTCGACCGCGCTTGCGTGCGCCCCGCTCGCCTTCGCTCCCGTCGCGTTCGCCCAGCCCACCCTCGTGGTTCCGGTGGTCGATGCGCTGGTGGTCAAGGTCATCACCGACTCGAGTTACGACACCCCTCGCGTCACGGCGAACCGGCACGTGAAAGTCAAGCGCTCGCCCTTCATCTCGGCACGCGACTGGCGGCGCGCGCTGCACAACGAATGGGGGCTTGCGATGGCCCTGGAGTCGCGCCGCGGCAGCGACACGCGACGCATCCTGCTCGATGCGGGCTACACGCCCCGGGCCCTGATGAACAACATGGAGATCATCGGCGTGGATGGGACCACCATGCAGGCGCTGATCCTGAGCCACGGGCATTACGACCACTTCGGCGGCCTGGTCGGATTCCTCGAGCAGCATCGCGACCGGCTCCCACCCGACCTGGTCCTCTACGCCGGCGGCGAGGACAACTTCTGCATCCGCAAGACTGCATCGGGCGCACCCGGGCATTTCAGCGACTGGGGCGTGCTCGACCGGCGCGAGCTGGAGCGCCTTCGGGTGAAGGTGGTCTACTGCGAGCGCCCCACCATTGTCGAGGGCCACGCGTTCACCACTGGCGCCATCGCGCGTCGAAGTTTCGAGCGCGTGCTGCCCAACACCCAGGTGGAATATGCGCGCCGCGACGGCGTGGGCTGCGACCTTCCGGAGTCGCACGCCAAGGCCCAGGGAAAGGCCGTCGCCGATGAACACCTCCATGAGCACGGGACATGTTTCCACGTAAAGGACCGCGGCCTGGTCGTGATCTCCTCCTGCGGCCATGCCGGCATCGTGAACACCGTGCTACAGGCGCAGGAAGTCTCGGGGGTGAAGAAGGTCCACGCGGTGCTGGGCGGCTTCCACCTCTTTCCGGCACCGGACGAGTACCTGAAACGCGCGGTGATGGAGCTGAAGGCGCTCGATCCCGACGTGGTGGTGCCACTGCACTGCTCGGGTCCCAATTTCGTGAACGCCATGCGCGACCTGCTGGGCGACAAGTTGGTTACGTCCACGACGGGAACGGAATTCACGTTTGGCGGCTGACTCCAGGCCTTTCACCTGGCTGGCTGCCGCAACAGCGGCCGCCTTCTGGTGCACCCTGGTCCAATCGCAGCCGGTTAACCCTGACCCGGAGCGGCGCGAGGCCGAGCGGCTCATGGGCGAGCTCATCTCGGGAAAGGCGCAGGTAGGCGCGCCGTTCACCCTCCGCGATCCTGGCGGGCGCATGCGCAGCCTCGCCGACTATCGCGGCAAGGTCGTGGTCCTGTACTTCGGCTTCACCTACTGCCCCGACGTATGCCCCACCGACCTGCTGCAAATCGGACGCGCGCTACGCTCCCTGGGGCCAAAGGCGCGTTCCGTGCAGCCGCTCTTCGTGACGCTCGACCCCGGACGCGACACCCCGGCCGTCCTGAAGCGTTACGTGAGATCGTTCCACCCCTCGATCGTCGCGCTGACCGGAAGCGAGGCGCAGGTACGGCAGACCGCCCGCGACTTCAAGGTCTACTCCGAGCGGGTTCCGGATGTCGCGGGCGGCTACACGATCGCCCATACCGCCTTCACCTTCATCATCGACCGCCGGGGGCGTTATCGGGAGTTCGTCCCCCCCGGCACCCCCTCGGGCCGAATTGCAGCCGTCATCGAGGACGCGCTCGATTCCCGGCCCTGAGAGGGGGTCGATCTGATAAAATTTACCCTCTGAATCAAGAGGATCGACCCCCGTGAACGACCACGCCCCCATGACCTATCGCGATGCCGGCGTCGACATCGACGCGGGCGATGCGCTGGTCGAACGCATCAAGCCGTTCGCGCAGCGCACCATGCGACCCGAGGTGATGGGCGGCATCGGCGGCTTTGGCGCGCTGGTCGAGGTCTCGAAGAAGTACCAGAACCCGGTGATGGTCTCGGGCACCGACGGCGTGGGCACGAAGCTCAAGCTCGCGTTTCGCCTCAAGAAGCACGACACCATCGGCATCGACCTGGTGGCGATGAGCGTCAACGACATCCTGGTCTCCGGCGCCGAGCCGATCTTCTTCCTCGACTACTTCGCCTGCGGCAAGCTCGACGTAGGGGTCGCCGCCGCGGTGGTGAAGGGCATCGCCGAGGGCTGCGAGCAGGCGGGGGCCGCCTTGATCGGGGGCGAGACCGCCGAGATGCCCGGCATGTACGACCCCAACGAATACGACCTCGCGGGCTTCGCCGTGGGGCTGGTGGAGAAGTCGAAGATCATCGACGGCAAGAAGATCGCCCCGGGGGACGTCGTGATCGGCCTCGCCTCCAGCGGCGTGCACTCCAACGGCTACACGCTGGTGCGCAAGGTGATCGCGGTGAGCAGCGCCGACCTCTACGAGTCCTTCGACGAAAAACGCACGCTCGGCCAGGCACTTCTCGAGCCCACGCGCATCTACGTGAAGCCGGTGCTGGCGCTGCTGGACAAGGTGGCCGTGAGGGGTGTTGCCCACATCACCGGCGGCGGGCTCACGGAGAACATCCCGCGGGTGCTGCCGGCGGGCACCGCGGCGCGGCTGGAAGCGGCGCGCTGGCCGCGCCCGGCGATCTTCGACTGGCTGAAGAAGCACGGCGGCATCGAGGAGGCGGAGATGCACCGAACTTTCAACTGCGGGCTCGGCATGGTGGTGATCGTCGCGCGCGAGGAAGCCTCGGCGGCGCTCGCGAGCCTGGCCGCGGATGGTTGCGAGGCGTACCAGGTCGGCACGATCGTGGCCCGGGAAGGCGACGGCCCCCAGGCCGTGGTGGTGTGAAGTCCGGTGTCATCCTCATTTCGGGCCGCGGCAGCAACATGCGCTCGATCGTCGAGGGCGCAACCGGGCTCGAAGTAAGGGCGGTCATCGCCAATCGCCCGGGAGCGGGCGGGCTGGAATGGGCGAAGGGCCGGGGGCTCGCGACCGAAGTGGTGGACCACACGGGCTTCGCTTCGCGCGAGGCGTTCGACGCGGCGCTGGGCGACCGCATCGCGGCGCACGATCCCGATTTCATCTTCCTCGCGGGCTTCATGCGCATCCTCACGCCGTCATTCATCGAAAGGTTTTCGCGCCGCATCGTGAACATCCATCCGTCCCTCCTTCCCGCCTTCACGGGGCTTGACACCCACCGCCGGGCGCTCGCGTCCGGGGTCAAGCTGCACGGCGCCACCGTGCACGTGGTGACGCCGCAGCTCGACGACGGCCCGATCCTCGCGCAGGCCGCGGTGCCCGTGATGGCCGGCGACACCGAAGAGCGGCTCGCCGCGCGCGTGCTGGCCGCCGAGCACCGCATCTACCCGCAGGTGGTGCGCTGGCTGGTGGAGGAGCGCGTGCGCTTCGAGGGCGATGTCGTCCGCGTCGAGGGCGCGGGCGTTGAAGGGGACTGGATCGTTTCCCCCCGGGACCCGTCATGAAAAAGCTCTTCTCCGCCCTCGTGCTCCTCGCCGCGGTGGGCTCGGCCCACGCGCTGGCCCAACTCTCGGCCGCTCCCCGCGAGATCAACTCCGAATACCGCATCACCCAGTCGGGCATCGCCATCGGGCGCGTCACCGAGTCGTTCTCGCGCAAGGGCGATACCTATTCCATCCAGAGCGTCACGCGCTCCGATGGCCCGCTCAAGCTGATCCTCGACGAGGAGATCACGCTCGAGAGCGCGGGGCGCGTGGAAGCCGAGGGCCTGGTGCCGCTCACCTTCGGCCAGCGCCGCGCCGGCAAGCCCGACCGCGACATCAAGGCGAGCTTCGACTGGGCCCAGGGAGTCATGCACTCCTCCTATCGCGGCGAGCGCAACGAGGTGCCGCTCCCCGCGCAAACGCAGGACCGGTTGTCCCTCATGTACCAGTTCATGAACTTCGGCGTCGCCAAGGGCGAGCGCGTGAACGTCTCGATGTCCAACGGCCGCAAGGTGGAGCAGTACACCTACCGCCTGGTCGAGGAGGTGCGCATCACCACGCCCGCCGGCGACTTCGACACGCTGCACTACGCGCGTGTGACGCAGGGCAAGGAGGCGCGCGCCGACGTGTGGCTCGCCAAGGACCGCTTCAACTTCCCGGTGCGCGTGGTGTTCGACGACCCGCGCGGGCTGCGGCTCGAGCAGACGCTCGTGGCGCTGCAGGCGCGCTAGATGCCGAACCGCCGCAATTACCTGCGACCCTACCGGCCGGTACTGCTGGCGCTGGCCGTGTCACTGCTCGCCCACGCTGCGGTGCTGGTGGGCGTCCCGTCGCGGGAGGCGGTGGACCGCAGCATCATCGCGTCGTACACGGCGACCCTCGATACCCGCGCGGTGCCGGTCCCGGAGGCCGCGCCTGCGGGCGCCGCCCCCACACCCGCGCCGCGCCCGGTGCGACCAAAATCGCGACCGAGGGCTCCTGCCGCATTCGACCCGCTGCCGCAGCTCGCCAGCGCCGCAGGCGCGGGCCTCCCCGCACTCGCCGATGCGCCCGTCATGGATTCCGCGCCGGAGCCGGTCGCGCTGTCCCGGGCGGAGCCGGAGCGCCTCGCGCTCGCGCAGCCGGCGGCCCCCATTCCCGCCCTCGAACCCCCGAAATTCCCGCAGAAGGCGCTGCCCGCCTCGCTCACCATCAGCTACCAGATCAATTCCGCCTTCGCCGACGGCCGCGCCACCTACGAGTGGACGCGCGAAGGCGACAGCTACCGCATCGCCGGCGAGGCCGAGGCCACGGGCTTCTTCACCCTCTTCCTCGAGGGGCAGATCCTCCAGGAAAGCCGCGGCTCGGTCACGGCCCAGGGCCTCAGGCCGGAGCGCTTCCGCGAGAAGCGCCCCGGCGGCGCCGACGAGGGCCTTGCTTTCGATTGGGGCACCCGCCAGGTCACGTTCGACCGCGGTGCCGAAAAACGCGTGAGCCCGCTCGCCGACAACACCGTCGACTGGCTCTCGATGATCTTCCAGCTCGCTCACTCGCCACCCACGGCGGAGTCACTCGACATGCAGGTGTTCACGCAACGCAAGATGTACCGCTTCAATCTCAAGGTGATGGGCGTCGAGGAGATCGACATCCCGCTCGGCCGCGTGCGCGCGCTGCACCTGCGCCACTCGCCCGCCGAGGAGAAGGAGTCGGTCGATGTCTGGCTGGGCATCGACCAGCACAACCTGCCGGTCAAGATGCGCTTCCCGGTGGCGAAGAATCGCCTGATGGTGGAGCAGGTCGCCACCTCGGTGACCGCGCGATGACCATCAGCCGCGCGCAATTGCAGGGCATCGTCGATGCCCTCACCGTCATGCTGCCCGCACGCTCGCCTGCCGATACCCAGCTGCGCCAGTTCTTCCGCGACCATCCGCAGCTCGGGCAGCGCGATCGCGCCGTGGTGGCCGACACCGTATACGCGGCGCTACGCCGCCGCCGCTACCTCGAGCACGTGACGCCCGGCGCCACGCCGCGCGAGATGGCGCTGGCCGCGCTGGTGCGGGTGCAGGGCTTCGGCCTCTCCCAGATCGAGGGCGCCATCTCCGCCGAGGAGCGGGCCTGGCTCGCCGCGATGAAGGCGGAGCCGGTGGAGGAGCTGCCGTTCGGCATCCGCGCCGACCTGCCGGACTGGGTCGTCACGCGCCTGCGCGCGCGGATGAACGACGAAGACCTGCTGGCGCTCGCCCGCGGCCTGCAGCAGCCCGCGCCGCTCGACCTGCGCGTCAACACCCACAAGGCGCCGCGCGAAGCGGTGCTCGACCGGCTCGCGTTCGACGAGATCATCGCCGGCCCCACGAAGCTTTCGCCCCTCGGCGTGCGCCTGAAGGAAAAGCCCGCGCTCAATCGCCATCCCATGTTCCTCGATGGCGCCGTGGAGGTGCAGGACGAGGGCAGCCAGATCCTGGGCCTGCTGGTGGAGCCGCGCCGCGGCGAGATGGTGGTGGATTTCTGCGCCGGCGCGGGCGGCAAGACGCTGCAGATGGGTGCGGCCATGGGGTCCTCCGGGCGGCTCTACGCCTTCGACGTCTCCGACCGGCGCCTCGCCAACCTGGGCCCGCGCCTCAAGCGCTCGGGCCTGTCCAACGTGCATCCGCAGCGCATCGCCAACGAGAACGACGCCAAGGTGAAGCGCCTGCGCGGCAAGATCGACCGCGTGCTGGTCGATGCGCCCTGCACCGGTCTGGGCACGCTGCGCCGCAACCCGGACCTCAAGATGCGCCAGACCGAGGAGGGACTCGCCGAGCTCAACGTGAAGCAGAAGGCGATCCTCGAGGCGGCGGCGGGTCTGGTGAAGCCGGGTGGTCGCCTGGTGTACGGCACCTGCAGCCTGCTCGCCGAGGAGAACGAGTCGATCGTCGACGCGTTCCTCGCCACGCACCCCGACTTCAAGCTCATTCCGGTCAAGCCCATCCTCGAGCGCCAGGGCATCCGGCTCGGGGGCGATGGCGAGTACCTGAAGCTGCTGCCCCACATCCACGATACCGACGGCTTCTTCGCCGCGGTGCTGGAGCGCGACAAGGCCGCCAAGGTCGAGGCGGCAGCCGCGGCTGAAGAGGACACGCCGGTGGAATCCGGCGAGGCGCTGTCCATCGAAGGCGAGGTGAAGGAGTGATCCGCAGCCGATGACTCCCGACATCGACTTCTCCCCCGTGGCGCGCTTCATCGAGGCGCTCACCGGGGATGCGACGGCGCTGCAGATCGGCATCCAGGTGGCCGTCGCCGCCGCGGCCCTCGGGCTGGGCTCGCTCGTGGCCACCTCGGTCCGCAAGCGCGTCCCGTCGAATCCCCGCTGGAAGTTCGGCGCGGGCGGCTTCGACCGCGTGGTGCTCCCGCTCTTCATGTGGCTCGCGGTGTGGCTCGGCAAGCTGGCGCTCGCCCCCTACCAGGGCGTGGCCCTGCTGGACATCGTGCTCGCCCTCGTCACGGCGTTCGCCGCGATCCGCATTGCGGTCTACGTCCTCGGCCACGTCCTGCCGCAGGGCGCCTTCCTGCGCTCGGCGATCCGCGTCATCGCATGGGCCGCCTGGATCGCCGTGGCGCTGCACCTGGTGGGCCTCCTCGACGACACCATCGGGGCGCTGGACAGCGCCGGCGTCACCCTCGGCAAGCAGCGCA
>JANMHV010000399.1:0-2145 GCA_031375445.1 Burkholderiales bacterium
GCCATGCCGCCGGGCAACGTCACCGGCCTCACCGACGGCGAGCGCGCCGAGCTGCTGGCGTGGATCGACGCGAAGGGAGGCGGCGATGGCAAGCGTTGACCTGACCGCCTTCCGGGGGGCGATCCTACATTTCCGCGACGATCCCGGGCAGGGCGAAGGCGGCCACGAGTTCCTCGAGGACGGTGTCCTCGTCGTGGAAGAGGGTCGCGTCGTGCGCACGGGGCCTGCCGCGGACCTCCTCGCCACCCTGCCTCGTGACACCAAAGTGGTCGACCACCGCGGCGGCCTCATCCTTCCCGGCTTTGTCGACGTGCATATCCACTACTCGCAGACCGACGTGATCGCCTCCGGCAGCCAGGACCTGCTGCACTGGCTCGAGCGCTACACCTTTCCCGAGGAGGCGCGGTTCGCCGAGCACGCCCATGCGCTGGAGGTGGCGGAGTTCTTCCTCGACGAGCTGCTGCGCCAGGGAACGACGACGGCGCTGGTGTTCGGCACCGTCCACCGCGCCTCGGCCGAGGCCTTCTTCGAGGCCGCCGAGCGCCGTCGGATGCGTGTGGGGGCGGGCCAGGTGATGATGGACCGCCACTGCCCCGAGCACGTGCGCGACACGCCGGCCTCCGCACACCGGGATGCCCACGAGTTGATCGAGAAATGGGATGGGCGCGGACGGCTGCACTACGCCATCACGCCGCGCTTCGCCATCACCTCGAGCGACGAGCAGCTGCGGCTCGCGGGTGAGCTGGCCCGCGCGCATCCGAACGCGTTCGTGCACTCCCACCTTGCCGAGCACCCCGAGGAAGTCGCCTGGGTGCGCCGGCTCTTTCCCGCCGCGCGCAGCTACCTCGATGTCTACGAGCGTTTCGGCCTGCTGCGCGAGCGCTCGATCTACGCCCACTGCATTCATCTCGACGAGGAGGATCGCGCACGAATGGCCCACACGGGGGCCGCGGCCGCGTTCTGTCCGACTTCGAATCTCTTCCTTGGCAGCGGCCTTTTCGATCTCGACGCGACCGACGCCGCGGGCATGGGCTTCGCCCTCGCCACCGACGTGGGCGGCGGCACCAGCTTCAGCCTGTTGCAGACGATGCAGGATGCCTACAAGGTGGCGCAGATGAAGGGCCAACACCTCTCGGCATTACGCGCCTTCTACCTTGCGACCCTCGGTGGCGCCCGTGCGCTGCGCCTCGACGACCGCATCGGCAGCTTCGCGCCGGGTCGTGAAGCAGATTTCATCGTGCTCGACCCCGATGCGACGCCGCTACTCTCCCGCCGCATGCGGGGCGTTCGAACGCTCGAGGAGCGTCTCTTCGCCTGGATGATCCTGGGCGACGAGCGCTCGATCCGCGAGACCTACCTGCTGGGCGAGCCGGTTCGGCCGCGCGCAACGACGATCTCCCCGGCCTAGGCACCCTCGAGCGTCATCAGCATGTCGAGATCGCTCGTGCACGCCTTGCGCAAGGCGATGAGCGGCTGGTATTCGGGGGAGTGGTACCACCGGTCGAGGGACTCCATGTCCGGAAACTCGATGATGACCACGCGCTCCGGTTTCCAGTGGCCGCCCTCGGGCAGCTTGTGGCTGCCACCCTTGGTGAGATACCGCCCGCCGTACTTGGCGATCATGGGCCCCACCGCGACTCGATACTCCTCGAATTTTGCCGCGTCGGTAATGATGTGCTCGACAATCAGGTATGCAGCCATGGCGTGTGCTCCCAATTTGCCCTGCACCGCATAGTGCGACAGCGGGCCGTTGGGAGACCCGAAGACCGTGTCGTAACGGCATGGCGCTCTGCTCGACCGATTCGGCTATGGCTCACCGGCGCGGCTGCGAAGCGCTCATATTCCAAAGGGACGAAGTCCGCAGCCATTGCCGCGCCTGGCGGGCAATTGCGATCGATCCAATGGGTTGTTGGACGTCATGGCGAATCAGTCGAGAATGTTTTCCAAGGCATCCGCAGGTGTCCAATCCGGGATTCTGAATTGGAGATCCCACGTGGTCAATAAGCTGGCTGCATCTTCCGCTGGATGAAAATCGTCGTTACCGGCTCCGCCGGCCGAGTCGGGCGTGCGATCCATGCGCGGCTGTCGCATGAGCACGAAGTGATCGGCCTCGACGAGAAGGCCTCTCCCACCACCGACGTGATC
>JANMHV010000042.1:0-8498 GCA_031375445.1 Burkholderiales bacterium
CCGCCGCCGAGGCCACGCTCGCCAAGGACGCCGACCAGCGCTTCCAGACCGGTGCCGCCTTTGCCGAGGCGATCCGCCTGGCGCGCAAGGCCGCGGTAGCGCAGCCGGCCTAGATGGCGGGGCTCCCACCGACCGTTCCACGGGAGCCGATCCACACCCGCGCGGTCGAGATCCGCGGCTACAAGCGCGGCGACGGGCTCTTCGACATCGAGGGGCACCTGGTCGACACCAAGCCCTACGACTTCAAGCTGGCCGCGGGGCTGCGGCCGGCGGGCGATCCGGTGCACGGGATGTGGCTTCGCATCACCGTCAACCGCGAGCTCGTGATCGTTGAGGCCGCCGCGGCGATGGATGCCGTGCCCTACGCGGGCGCGTGCGACGCGATCGCGCCGCACTACCGCAAGCTGGTCGGGCTCGCCATCCGTCCGGGCTACCACCAGAAGCTGAAGGAGCTCTTCGGCGGCGTGCGCGGCTGCACCCACGTGAGCGAGCTGGCCGGGATGCTCGCCACGGCGGTGTTCCAGTCGATGGCCGGCCAGGGCCTGCAGCCGACCGACCGCCGGCCCTTCCAGCTCGACCGTTGCCACGCGCTCGACGCGACCGGGCCCACCGTGGCGCGCTACTACCCGAAGTGGTACCGGGGGGAGGCCGCCGTCGAGCCCGCTTCGGAGCCGGACCAGCACTAGCGTCGCTGGCCAAAACTGCCGCAGGTCAAGGTGGGGCGAACCGGCGCGGCTGTTAGAATTCGCTCCGCGATCTCCCCCGCGACACCCCCCGCGCGAGCCCCCAGATGAACATCCACGAATACCAGGGCAAGGAACTCTTCCGTCGTTTCGGCGTGCCCACGCCCCGAGGCATCCCCGCCATGACCGTCGACGAGGCGGTCGCCGCCGCGAAGGAGCTGGGCGGCAAGGTCTGGGTGGTGAAGGCCCAGATCCACGCCGGCGGCCGCGGCAAGGGCGGTGGCGTGAAGGTGGCCAAGTCGATCGACGAGGTGCGCGACCTGGCGAAGAAAATCCTGGGCATGAAGCTCGTCACGCACCAGACCGGGCCCGAGGGCCGCGTCGTGAACCGCCTCTTCATCGAGGAGGGCGCCGACATCGCGAAGGAGTACTACGTGGCGCTCGTCGTCGACCGCGTGCTCCAGAAGACGGTGCTGATGGCGTCCTCCGAAGGCGGCGTCAACATCGAGGAAGTGGCGGAGCATGCGCCGGAGAAGATCCACAAGGTCGCGATCGACCCGTTCAAGGGCCTGCAGGATGCCGACGCGGAGGACATCGCCCGCAAGATCGGTATTCCCGAGGCGATGGTCGGCCAGGCGCGCGACCTCTTCAAGTCGCTCGCCCGCGCGTTCGACGAGCTCGACTGCTCGCTCCTCGAGGTGAACCCGCTGATCCACACCGGCGACGGCCGCGTGGTGGCGCTCGACTCCAAGATGAACTTCGACTCGAACGCGCTCTTCCGGCATCCCGAAGTGGTGGCGATGCGCGACCTGGACGAGGAGGATCCGGCGGAGGTCGAGGCCTCGAAGTACGATTTGAATTACATCCAGCTCGACGGCGACATCGGCTGCCTGGTGAACGGCGCGGGCCTGGCCATGGCCACCATGGACACGATCAAGCTCTACGGCGGGTCGCCCGCGAACTTCCTCGACGTGGGCGGCGGCGCCACGGCCGAGAAGGTCACCGAGGCCTTCAAGATCATGCTGAAGAACCCGAAGCTCGCGGCGATCCTGGTCAACATCTTCGGCGGCATCATGAAGTGCGACGTCATCGCCACCGGGGTGGTGCAGGCGGCGCGGCAAGTGGCGCTCAAGGTCCCGCTGGTGGTGCGCCTCGAGGGCACCAACGTGGACCTGGGCAAGAAGATCCTCGCCGACTCGGGCCTGCCGATCATCTCCGCCGACAACATGGGCGACGCGGCGGAGAAGGTCGTGGCCGCGGCCAAAGGCGTCGTCCCCGCGAAGGCGGGGAGCCAATCTCCGGGAAGAAAATAATGTCGATCCTCATCAACAAGGACACCCGGGTCATCACCCAGGGCATCACCGGCAAGACCGGCCAGTTCCACACCCACATGGGCGTGGAGTACGCCAACGGCAAGAACTGCTACGTGGCCGGGGTGAACCCGAAGAAGGCGGGCGAGGATTTCGAGGGCATCCCGATCTTCGGCACCGTGGCGGAGGCCAAGAAGCAGACCGGCGCCAACGTCTCGGTGATCTACGTGCCCCCGCCCTTCGCGGCCGCGGCGATCGACGAGGCGGTCGATGCCGACATGGACCTCGTGATCTGCATCACCGAGGGCATCCCGGTGCGCGACATGATGCGCACCAAGGCGAAGATGAAGGGCAGGCGCACCATGCTGCTGGGCCCCAACTGCCCGGGCTGCATCACCCCCGGCGAGCTCAAGATCGGGATCATGCCGGGGCACATCCACCGCAAGGGCAACATCGGCATCGTCTCGCGCTCCGGCACCCTCACCTACGAGGCCGTGGGCCAGGTGACGGCGCTGGGCCTGGGGCAATCGTCGGCGGTGGGCATCGGCGGCGACCCGGTGAATGGGCTCAAGCACATCGACGTGCTGCGCATGTTCAACGACGACCCCGAGACCGAGGCCGTGATCATGATCGGCGAGATCGGCGGCAACGACGAGGAGACGGCGGCGCTCTGGGTCAGGGACAACATGAAGAAGCCGGTGGTGGGGTTCATCGCCGGCGTCACCGCCCCGCCCGGCAAGCGCATGGGGCACGCGGGCGCCATCATCTCCGGCGGCAAGGGCACGGCGCAGGAGAAGCTCGCGGTGATGGAGTCGTGCGGCATCCGCACCACGCGCAACCCCGCGGAGATGGGCAAGCTGCTGAAGACCGTGCTCTAGAAGTTCTCCCTCTCCCTTGGGAGAGGGCAGGGGAGAGGGTCAGGCCGTTACCGCCAGCTCCTCCCGCACGAGCTTCGCCCCGGCGACCAGCGCCGCCAGCTTGCCCGCGGCAACCTCGCGTGCGAGGGGCACCATGCCGCAGTTGGTGCAAGGGAAGATCCGATCGGCCGGCACGTGCTTCATCGCGGCACGGATCACCGCGGCCACCTCGTCGGGAGACTCCACGCGCGTCGTCGCCACGTCGATGCAGCCCACCAGCACGTCCTTGTCCTTCAGCATCGCGATCAGCTCGATCGGAACGCGCGAGTTGGCGCATTCGAGGGACACCTGGTCGATGGAGGATTGCGCCAGCAGCGGGAAGGTCTGCTCGTACTGGCGCCACTCGTTGCCGAGCGTCTTCTTCCACACGATGTTGGCCTCGATGCCGTAGCCGTAGCAGATGTGCACGGCGGTCTTGCAGGTGACGCCCTGGCGCGCGCGCTCGAGTGCCGCGACACCCCAATCGCGCACCTCGTCGAAGTAGACGTTGAAGGCGGGCTCGTCGAACTGCACCGTGTCCACGCCCGCGGCGGCGAGGCCCTTCGCCTCCTCGTTCAGGATCTCGGCGAACGCCATCGCGAGCTTCTCCCGGCTGCCGTAATGCTCGTCGTAGAGCGTGTCGACCATCGTCATCGGGCCCGGCAGCGTGAACTTGATCTTGCGCTGGGTGAGCGAGCGCAGGAACCTGGCGTCCTCGACGTGCACCGGCGCCGGGCGGGCCACCGGCCCCACCACGCGCGGCACGTTGGCGTCGTAGCGGTTGCGGATGCGCACGGTCTTCAGGTTGGCGAAGTCGATGCCCTCGAGCGTCTCCATGTAGCCGTTCACGAAGTGGCGGCGCGTCTGCTCGCCGTCGGAGAGGATGTCGATGCCGGCGCGCTCCTGCATCGCGACCACGAGCCGCACGGCGTCACGCTTGGCGTCGGCCAGGTCGTCGCTTCCCGGTTTCCATGCCGCCCATAGTTTCTCGGGCTCGGCGAGCCAGCGCGGCTTGGGCAGGCTCCCCGCGAGGGTGGTCGGGAACAAGGCTTTCATCGGCGGCTCCTCTTCGGTCGTGTCGCGGCCATTGTGCGCCCGGGATCCTGCGGAGGAAATTCCGACGAAGTAAACTCGCGCGCATGGGAACCCCCTCGAGCTTCCTCGACGGCCTCGACCCCGCGGCGCGCGAAGCACTGCTCGCGATCGCCTCGCCCGTGTCGTTCATGGCCGGATCGGTGCTGGTGCGACACGGCGAGCCCGCGCGCGGCGCATACGTGCTGCGCGAGGGGAAGGTCGAGGCGGTGATCCGGCTTCCGGGGGGCGAGGACCTCACCGTCGCGGCGCTGGGTGACGGCGACGCCTTCGGCGAGATGGCGCTGGTCGAGGCCGGCACCTGTACCGCGACGGTTCGTGCGGTGTCCCATGTCGACGGATGGTTCGTCGCCGGCGAGGACTTCCGTGCGCTCGCCGCCCAGTCGAGCGCAGGCGCACGGGCCATCCAGCACGCGGTGACGCTGTTGCTCGCGGGCAAGGTCGGCGCCTTGAACGCGCAACTGATGGCGTGCCCGGCCCCGGAAGACCGGATGGCGCGCGCAGTCGCTGCGGGCGATCCGCTGGCCGGCATACCGCGCTCGCGGCGCACGCCGTTCGACGTCTCGGGTTACCTGCCGCGCCTGCCGCTCTTCGAGCGCTTCGGGCCCGACGAGGTGGACGCCCTCGTAGCGGCCGGCAGCTACCTCGAGGTTCCACGCGGCGCTTGCCTCTTCGCCACGGGGGGCGAGGCGGTCGCCGCCTACCTCGTGGTGCGCGGCGCCGTCGAGATCGTTGCCGCGCGCGACGGGCGCGAGCGCCGCGTGGCGCTGGCGGGACCCGGGCAGCTGGCGGGCTACCTCGGCGTGCTGCGGGAGCGCCCCCATTCGAGCGCTGTCTACGCCCGTGAGGCATCGTTGCTGCTGGAGTGGTCCGCGGCGGGGTTCCGGGCCCTCTATTCGGGCGACGGGCGCGCCTCAGCGCGATTGCGGCAGGCGGTGCAGAAGAGCCTGCTGGTCGCGATGGGGCGCACCAACCGCTCGCTCACGCGGCTTCTATCCCAGGCGCAGCTTGCGTCGGCCGGCGGCGAGCAGCGGCGCCTCGAGGCGGCGTTGGGCGGGCAACTCACCGCGGCGCACGTGCCCGCGAATGGACCGGAGCCTGCCTAGTCCAGGTATTCGATCCGCACCCGGGGCTGCCCGCCTTCCACCGTGGCGTGCAGGATCGAGTACTCCGGCACCTCGACCCAGGCGTTCACGTCGCGCGTGAGCGGCTCGGAGGCGATGAGGATCGAGTCGGCCTGCCGCGCCCCGCCGGTCATCTTCCATTCGCCCTCGTGCAGGCCGTAGCCCCGCCCCAGCGTGTACCAGAGGCTTAGGAAGTTGAGGTTCGCCTCGTGCAGGCGCTCCGGGTCGCCGGTGGGGTAGCGGCCGAAGTCGAAGCAGTAGCTCACCGCGGCCACCTGCCGGCCGTCGGTGAGGAAGAGGTTTACGGAGGAGGAGGTGTCGATGCCCAGGCGCCCGCGCTCCTCGCGCAGGATGTCGAGCGCCGCGCGCACCGCGTCCACCAGCGCCGAGCCGCCGGGTGAGCCCGCCGGCTCGGGCAGCTGGGAGAGGATCAGCGCGTAGATCCACTCGCTGTCGGTGGTGCCGCGAACGTGGCGCGCGAGCTCCGGGCGGACGCGCTTTGCCAGCCCCGGGCGCATCTCGGCGAAACGCGCGAGGTCGCCGTTGTGCGCCATCGCGAGCGCGTGCCCGGGGAACTGGAACGGGTGCACGTTCTGCAGCGAGATCTCGACCTGGGTGTTGTACGCCACGCCGCGCACGTGGGCCAGCACGCAGCCGGCGGCGACCTTGGCCGCGAGCCCCTTCAGGTTGCGGTCGAATACCGGCAGCGAGTCCGAGGCGTAGGCGAACGGCGTGGCCGGATCGCGCGAGGCGGGATCCCAGGCGCGCATGCCGAAGCCCGCCAGGTTCAGCATGTGCAGCATCTTCGGCATGTAGCTCTGCCGCACCAGCGCTGAATCCGGCTGGAACAGCAGGTCGTCCAGCAGGACCGGCTCGCCGAGGTAGAGGAGGGCGCGGCACATGTCAGCCTCGCAACACGATGGGCGGGGACTTCAGGCGCAGGCGCACCGCGGTCCCGGCTGGGCGCGGCAGAGCACCGCCCGGGGTGACCACGAAGAGGCGGCCCAGCGCGGTGTCGACGTGCTCCTCGAGGGCCGCGCCGACATAGGCGCTGGCCGCGATCGTCCCGGCCAGTCCCTCGCCCCCCACGGCGATCTCGAGGGTTTCGAGCCGCACCGCGCAGCGCACCGGCCCGGGCGCCATGCCGCGGCGGTCCACGTCGATCCGCAGCGGCCCGATCGCGAGCCGGTCCTGTCCCTCCTCCACCGCGAGCGTCGCGTCGAGCAGGTTCGCGTCGCCCATGAAGCGCGCGACGAACTCGGTCTCGGGCCGCTCGTACAGCTCCCGCGGCGTGCCGGCCTGCGCGATCCGCGCGTGGTCCATCACCACGATGCGGTCGGATACGGCGAGCGCTTCCGACTGGTCGTGGGTCACGTAGACCACGGTCATGCCGAGCCGCTGCTGCAGCGCCCGGATCTCCTCGCGCATCGTGCGGCGCAGGCGCGAGTCGAGGTTCGAGAGCGGCTCGTCGAAGAGCAGCACCGCGGGCTCGAGCACGATCGCGCGCGCCACCGCCACGCGCTGCTGCTGGCCGCCCGAAAGCTCGCTCGGCAGCCGCTCCTCCAGGCCGGAAAGCCCGACGGTGGCGAGCGCCTCGCGGGCGCGCGCGGCGGCCTCGCCCGCGGCCATGCGGCCCGAGCGCAGCCCGTAGGCCACGTTGTCGGCGACGCTCATGTGGGGAAAGAGCGCGTAGCTCTGGAAAACCATTCCCACGTCGCGTTCCCAGGGCGGGCGGCGCGAGACGTCCGCCTCGCCGATGCGGATCGCCCCGGATGTGGGCATCTCGAGGCCCGCGATCATGCGCAGCGTCGTGGTCTTGCCGCAGCCCGAGGGCCCGAGCAACGTCACTAGCGTTCCCGGCTCCACGCGCAGGCTCACGCGATCCACCGCCGGCGAGGCGCCATAAGACTTGGTCACGGCGTCCAGCTCGACCGCGGCGGCCTTGCGCGCGCTCATTGGGCTACCTTCCTGCTTCCGTGCCCCTTGGGTGACTGCCCAGCGCGCTGGCCTCGCGAAGGCCCGCATGAGACCCGCAGCCCCGAGGGTGCCGGAAGACCGCGACGGGCTACAGGATGTAGCGCCAGGTTTTGCCGACGAGAGCGCCAATCAATGAGCGACCCGCGGGGCCTTCCGACACGGAGATTCTTACTCCAACTTCCGGGAGACTGTCCATGCCTCGATTCTTCGCGGGACTCGACTGGGCATCGCGCACCCATGCGCTTTGCGTGGTCGATGAGCAGGGCGGCATTGTCGAGCAGTTCGAATTCACCCATGACGCGGCGGGCCTTGCCGAGGCCGCGCGCCGGCTCAAACGCTTCGCTGGCGAGCGCCCCGTGCCGGTGGCGATCGAGAGGCCCTCCGGCCTCATCGTCGACGCCTTGATCGAAGCAGGCCATCCCGTATTTCCGATTCATCCCAATGCCGTGAAGGCAATGCGCCCGCGCTATCGCAGCCACGGCGCGAAGACCGACGCCTCGGACGCCTACCTGTTGGCCGATGCACTTCGTACCGACGGCCATCGCTTCCGGGAGCTCAACCGGCAAAGCGACGAGATTCACGCTCTGCGCGCCCTGGTTCGCGGCCGCGACGACCTCGTCGCCACTCGGGTCGAAGTCGCCAACCAGCTGCGCAGCCTGCTCGAGTCGTTCTGGCCCGGAGCCCTGGCGATCTTCGCGGATATCGACTCGCCGATCGCCTTGGCATTCGTGCAGCGCTATCCCACCCCGCTTGCCGCCCACCGCCTGGGCGAGAAGCGGTTGGCCTCCTTCCTCGCCCAACATAGCTACTGCGGTCGACGTCCCGTCATCGAGCTTCTGAACCGTCTTCGCGAGGCCGCGCAGGGGCACGCCGCCGAGCTCGAAGTCGATGCCAAAGGTGAGATCGCACGCAGCCTGGCGCTCGTGCTCGAGCGCCTCGTGCAGCAAATCGCCAGCCTCACCGCCCGCATCGAGCACGAGGTCGCGCAGATCGACGATGGCCGCGTGATCATGTCCTTCCCTCGCGCCGGCCGCGTTTGCGCGGCACAGATCCTCGCCGAGTTGGGCAGTGTCCGCGAACGCTTCCCAAGCGACGCCCAGCTCGCCGCCGAAGCGGGCGTCGCCCCCGTAACGTACGAGTCGGGCAAGAGCCGCTCGGTCACTTTCCGATGGGCCTGCAATCATCGATTGCGCCGCGCACTCACCTGCTTCGCAGATAACTCGCGACATGCTTCCATCTGGGCCGCAGCCGTCTATCGCAAGGCGCGCGACCGGGGCTGCGACCATCCCCATGCCATACGCATCCTCAGCCGCGCCTGGCTGCGCGTCCTGTGGCGCGCTTGGGTCGATCGCAAGCCCTACGACCCTCAACTTCACAAGGGCGCGCTCGCCATGGGTTGACACAGGATGTCTCATG
>JANMHV010000432.1:0-6448 GCA_031375445.1 Burkholderiales bacterium
TCGCGCGCGCCCGCGGCCTCTCCGACCGCAGCGTGCAGTTCGGCCACGCGCGCAGGAACACGCTGGTGCCCGTGATCACCATCACGGGCCGCCAGCGGGGCGGCATCATCGCCTTCGCCATCATCACCGAGACCGTGTTCCAGTGGCCGGGCATGGGGCTCCTCTTCATCCAGGCGGTGCAATTCGCCGACATCCCGGTGATGGCGGCGTACCTCTGCCTCATCGGCCTCATCTTCGTGGTGATCAACCTGATCGTCGACATGCTCTACTACGTCGTCGATCCGCGCCTGCGCGTCGAGCGCGCCGGCGGAGGGCATTGATGAACGCACAGGTCGACACCCTGGCCAAGGTGGATCCGAAGCCCTCCCCCGGCCCGCTGCGCCGCTTCCTCGCCGGCGACGTGGCCTACAGCTTCAAGCGCTCGCCTCTGGTGATGGTGGCGCTCGCCGTCACGCTGATCTGCTTCGGCTCCGCGCTCTTCGCCCCCTGGGTGGCGCCGCACAACCCGTTCGACCTGCGCACGCTGAACCTGCTCGAGGCCTTCACGCCTCCCGCCTTCACCGAAAAGGGAACCGCCAAGTACCTGCTCGGCACCGACGACCAGGGCCGCGACGTGCTCTCGGCGATCATCTACGGCTCGCGCATGTCTCTGCTGGTGGGCCTGCTGGCGACCATGCTGGCGATGGTGATCGGCGTGACCCTCGGCCTCATCAGCGGCTACCTCGGCGGCAAGGTGGACGCGTTCATCATGCGGGTCGCCGACATCCAGCTTTCGTTCCCGGCGATCCTGATCGCGCTCCTGGTCGATGGCGTGGCGCGCGCGGCCCTCCCCCGCGAGATGCACGACCAGATGGCGCTCTACGTGCTGGTGATCGCGATCGCCGCCTCGGGCTGGGTACGTTATGCGCGCACCGTGCGCGGCTCGACCCTGGTCGAGCGCAACAAGGAATACGTGCAGGCCGCGCGCGTGATCGGGCGGCACCCGCTTGCCATCATGTTCACACACGTGCTGCCCAACGCGCTGGGACCGGTGCTGGTGCTGGTGACGCTGCACATCGGGGAAGCCATCATTACCGAAGCGACCCTCTCGTTCCTCGGCGTGGGCGTGCCGCCGACCCAGCCTTCGCTCGGCACGCTGATCCGCATCGGCAACGACTTCCTGTTCTCCGGGGAGTGGTGGATCACCGTGTTCCCGGGGGTGGCGCTGGTGGCGCTGGTGCTCTCGATCAACGTGCTGGGAGACTGGTTGCGCGACGCGATCAATCCGAGGCTGCGATGAGCGAGACCCGACCCTCTCCCCAGCCCTCTCCCAGGGGAGAGGGAGCAAGGCCGCTCCTCGAGGTGAAGAACCTGCGCGTCGAGTTCAACACGCGGCGCGGCACGCTGGTGGCCATCGACGACGTGAGCTTTGACATCGCCCCGGGCGAGGTGCTCGGCGTCGTGGGCGAATCCGGCGCCGGCAAGTCGATCACCGGCACCGCCATCATCGGGCTGCTGGAGCGCCCCGGGCGCATCGCCGGCGGCGAGATCCTCTTCGAGGGCAGCCGCATCGACAACCTGGGCTACGAGGCGATGCGCAAGATCCGCGGCCGCAAGATCGGCGCGATCTTCCAGGACCCGCTCACGTCGTTGAATCCGCTCTACACCGTGGGCCGCCAGATCATCGAGACCATCCAGGCGCACCTGCCGATGAACGCGGCCCAGGCGCGCACGCGGGCGATCGAGCTGCTGGGCGAGGTGGGCATCCCCGCGCCCGAACGGCGCATCGACCACTTCCCGCACCAGTTCTCCGGCGGCATGCGCCAGCGCGTGGTGATCGCGCTCGCCCTCTGCGCCAACCCGCAGCTCATCATCGCCGACGAGCCCACCACGGCGCTCGACGTGTCGATCCAGGCGCAGATCATCCAGCTGTTGAAGCGCCTCGGGCGCGACCACGGCACCGCGGTGATGCTGGTGACCCACGACATGGGCGTCATCGCCGAGACCGCGGACCGCGTGGCGGTGATGTACGCGGGGCGCATCGCCGAGATCGGCCCAGTGCAGCGCGTGATCCACAACCCCCAGCATCCCTACACCGCGGGCCTCATGGGCTCGATCCCCGCCGTGGGCCAGGAAGTCGAGCGCCTGCCGCAGATCGAGGGCTCGATGCCGCGCCTGAACGCCATTCCCCAGGGCTGCGCCTTCAACCCGCGCTGCCCGCGCGTCTTCGACCGCTGCCGCGTCGAGCGCCCGGGCCTCATGCAGGCCCACGACACGCTTGCCGCCTGCTGGCTCCACGCGCCGGAGCTGAAGGCCGCGGGCGCGCCGGCCGATTGGAGCGAGGGGGCGGTTCATGGTTGAGCAGAAATCTCCCTCCCCCCTGGGGGAGGGCCGGGGAGAGGGTAGGCCCTTGATCGAAGTCCGCGACCTCCACCGCTCCTTCGACGTCTCCCGCCCGTGGCTGAACCGCGTGCTGGAGGGATCGCCGCGCACGCTCCTCAAGGCGGTTGACGGCGTCTCCTTCTCGATCCAGCGCGGCGAGACGCTCTCACTGGTGGGCGAATCGGGCTGCGGGAAGTCCACCGTGGCGAGGCTCATCTGCGGCCTCTACGGGCCCACGCGCGGCTCGGTGATTTTCGACGGCGTGGACCTCGCCTCGATCAAGGAGCGCTCGAAGATGCTCGCGATGCGGCGGCGCTTCCAGATGATCTTCCAGGATCCCTACGCGAGCCTGAACCCCCGCTGGCGGGTGCAGCGCATCATCGCCGAGCCGATCCTCGCCCACGGCCTCGCGAGCGACCGCACCACCATCGTCCAGACCGTGGCGCGCCTCCTCACCGACGTGGGGCTCTCGCCACTGGACGCCGAGAAGTATCCCCACGAGTTCTCCGGCGGGCAGCGCCAGCGCATCTCGATCGCGAGGGCGCTTTCATCGAACCCGGAGTTCCTGGTGTGCGACGAGCCCACCAGCGCGCTCGATGTCTCCGTGCAGGCGCAGATCCTGAACCTGATGAAGGACCTGCAGCGCGAGCACGGCCTCACCTACCTCTTCATCTCGCACAACCTGGCGGTGGTGTCGCACATCTCCACCAGCGTGGGCGTGATGTACCTGGGCCGCATCGTGGAGATCGCGCCGACACGCACCCTGTTCCAGCGCCCGCTGCACCCCTACACGCGGATGCTGCAGAGCGCGATCCCGGACATCACCATGTCGGGCAAGGCGCGCACCCCGGTGGCGGGCGAAGTGCCCAACCCCCTCGATCCGCCGACCGGATGCGCCTTCAACCCGCGCTGCCCGCACGTGCGCGAGAAGTGCCGCGTGGAGCGGCCGGAGCTGCTGGATTTCCACGGCGCCAAGGTGGCCTGCCACGGCATCCACGAAGGGTGGGTGCCGATCGAGGTGGCGGCGACCGTGGCGAGCCCCGCCTAGGCAAACCCTAGTTGGTTTCCTCGGTCCGCCACCAGGCTTCACCGCCGTCGATGTGGATCAGGATCTCGTCGGCGACGTAGGGTCCGTCCGCCTCCTGCAGGCGCAGTCCCGGCTCCACCAGCTCTTCGTGCACCGCCTCCCAGTCGTCCCACTGGGCCGAGTCGTCGTTCTTGTTGGCTCGCAGCAGGCGCAGCTCGCGGTCGAAAAGCTCGCGCACCGCCTCGAATTCCGGGTTGGGCTGGAAGGCACCACTGAACCAGGGATAGTCGGCCTCGCCGGGCTTCACCTCGATCGTGCCGAGCACGTCCTTTCCGCGCACCAGGTGGAGGGTGCGGGGCATCTCTGAGTTCGACAAGGGGTTCTCCTGGAATCGGCGGCGGACGTCGAATTCTACAGCGCGGGCTCACCCGGCGAGGGGGCGCAGCACCATGTAGGCCCCGAGGGCGATGAGCCCGCGAAAGAACCAGCGGCGAAACGCCTCCGGGTGCAGCCGATCGCGCAGCGCCTGGCCGGCGTACATGCCCGCGAGCGCGGGGAAGAGCGCCAGCAGCGAGCCCCCGGCCAGCGAGGGATCGAACCGGCCATGGGCCGCGAGCGCGAGAGCGAGCGCGATCGTGGAGACCGTGAAGGACAGGCCCAGCGCCTGGATCAGCTCGTCCTTGGTGAAGCCGAGCGAGCCCACGTAGGGCACCAGCGGCACCACGAAGACGCCGGTGGCCCCGGCGAGCGCGCCGGTGACGGCGCCGATCAGCGGCGACAGCCAGGGCTCGTGGCGCCGCGGCCCCCAGAAGCGCGGCGCCACGAGACCGACGATCCCGTACGCCACCAGCGTGGCCCCGAGCACGAGCGGCGCCCACTTCGCGGCGCTGCCCGTCATGAATTCGATGCCCAGCGCGGTGCCGACGCAAACGCCGGCCAGCATCGTCGCGAGCCTTCGCGCCAGGGGCCCGAAGCGCGGCCCCGCGGCGAGCTGCCACACGTTGGTGACGAGCGAGGGCACGATCAGGATCGCGGCGGCTTCCACCGTGGGCATCACCAGCCCGAGGACCCCCATCGCGACGGTGGGAAGGCCCATGCCCACCACGCCCTTCACCAGGCCTGCAAGGAGGAATGCGGCCACGACGACGGCGCCCACGGCCACGGGATCGCTCATCGCCGGCCAACGCCCGTCATGGGGTCGATACCGCCACCTCGTCGCCCACCCGGAGCGTGCCGCTGTTGAGTATCCGCGCCCGGAGCCCGCCCTTGCCCTTGAAGAACGGCAGGATCTCCGGATGCGTGCGCTTCGCCCACAGCTTGCACGGCTCGCACAGCTCCATGCCCTCCATCTCGACGCCACCGATGCGGAAGCGCTTGCCCACGAGGTCGTTCAGCCGCACGCCGCGCGTCACCAGGTTGCGTCGTGAATCCCCGAGCCCGTGCGCAAGCTTCGTGGCGCGCGCGAAGGCCTCGATGTGCTCCGACTCGATCAGCGTCACCTGGTGGTGGTCCGACCACTTGTTGGCGACGCGCGTATACCGGTCGCCCTCGAGGCCGCGCCCCTCGTGGGCCTCGACCGATTCCATCGACAGGATCGGCGCACCCCGTTTCGGCGCGACGAAGATGCTCCTCAGCTCACCGGGAGAAGACAGCGTCACGGCGCCGGCATGCGCGAGGAATGATGATGCACGATCATCCATTTGCCATCGCGATACCGATACACGAAGGAGTAGCGCGACGGGCGGCTATTGGGCTTGCCGTCGACCACGTCGGAGAACGTGTAGGCGCCGGCGCTCACCGCGGCATCGCCGATGACGCGCACGTTCTGCTCGACGATCGCGACCCGGGCGTTGGGACGCTTGCCCGCATCCTTGAAGTAGTCCGCCACGGCCTCCGGGGTCGTCCGGATCACGGGGGCGGCCGTCCCCCAGAGCACCGCGTCGCGATCGTAGAGGGCCACGATGCGCGCGGGATCCCGGCTGTTGTAGGCCTCGACCCAGGCCGCGGTGGCCGCGTTCACCTCCGTGACGGCACCTTCGCCCGAGCGGATGGCCACGTGGGCCGAGCAGCCCGCGAGGCCCAGGGACAACAGGAAGATCGATATCGTCCGCATGGCTTCAGCTCCTCGTGAACGTGATGGGGAACGGTCATTCTAGCGGCCGCATCATGCGCCCGATCGCCGCCGCGATGAACCGTCCCTTGGCGTCGGTGTATTCCTCGCGATCGTCGGCGTGCGCCGCGGCCAAGCGCCGCTTGAGCGCTTCGTACTCCCGGGCCAGGCCCGCATCGAGGCGAAGGAGGTCGCGGAAAGCCAGCCGCTCGTTCCAGAGCTCGCTCGCGACAGGCACGAGGTGCAGGTGGTGGGTCCGCACCTCCGGGCCCGGCTTGCAGAACCAATGCATCGCCCCCGCTCGATAGGGCGCGTAGCAGTAGCCAAGCACCGCCAGGGCGTCCAGGGCAGGCCGCGATGCATCGAGAGAAGCCACACCCGCCATGATGTCGATGACCGGCTTGGCCGCGAGCCCCGGCACCGCCGTGCTGCCGATGTGCTCGATGGGCCCCATGAGCCACGGCCGCAGGACCGAGGCCAGCAACTCGCGCTCCTCGGCGAAGCGCCGCGGCCATGACTCGTCGTACTCCGCGATCAGGATCGTGGCGTCCACGCCGCTCACACCGCGGCGCCCGGCAGCTCCACGAGGAGGGTGGGCGACTTCACCTTGTCGCGGCACCAGACGAAGGTGTGGTCGAGCTCGATGGTCATGGCGCCTTCGGATACAGGATCATCTGCGTGCAGCGGAAGAGCGCGATCGTCTTGCGGGTCTCGCGGCTCGTGACCACCGCGTCCCACACCTGCGTGGTCTTGCCCATGTGCACCGCCTTCGCGACGCACTCGATGGTGCCGTCGCGCGCGGTGCCGAGATGGTTCGACTTGAGCTCGATGGTGGTAAAGCCGCTGGCGCCCTCGGGCAGGCTCGAGATGCAGCCGTAGCCGGAGCAGGTATCGGCCACGGTCACCACCGTGCCCGCGTGCAGGAAGCCGTTGGGCGCCATGTGCTTCCT
>JANMHV010000055.1:0-3709 GCA_031375445.1 Burkholderiales bacterium
CGCGTCGCCGACGACGACGCGGTTCTGCGCGTCCAGCACCAGGCCCGGGGGCGGGCGGTCCATCGATCCGCCGGGTGGGGGGGAGCCGCTCGCCTGGGGGGAAGCCACGGGCGGCAACGGCCCCAGCGCGGTGAGCTCGGGGCGGATCGCGTGGTTCAGCTGCACCCACAGGTCGTCGCGGCCGCGAAGGAAGTCCCAGCCGCCGCGTTCGCGGTAGGCCTCGCCCAGCTCGCGCGCGAGCCGCGAAAGGCGCTGCGCCTCGCGCTCGCCCACGTAGCGCTCGAAGCCCGTGTTGAACGCCGCGCGCAGGCCCGCCGCGACCACGAGCGCGGTCACGATGTTGGTCGCGAGGAAGGCGAGGAAAAGCTTGGTGGTGACGCCGGGGGACATGGCGCTTCGGGGCCGGGGCAATCCGCCATTGTCCGCGACCGCGCGTTCGCCGGGCAACGTCGCGCCTCCACAGGGCTCAACTTCCCGATTTCCTCCACATTTGGTGAACCTTAGGGGACAGACCCTTAAGCGTCCAACCTGTCGAGCAGTTGCTCGACGAGGCTTAAGGGTCTGTCCCCCAAGGGTTCAAGCGAGGGACTTCATCGCCCGCTCCAGCCCGGAGAGCGTCACCGGGTACATGCGCCCATCCATGATGCGCATCACGTTCTGCACCGAGGTGGTCCAGCCCCACTGTGCCTCGGGCACGGGGTTCAGCCACGCCGCCCGGGGCCAGGCGCGCAGCAGGCGCTCGAGCCACGCGCGGCCCGCCTCGTCGTTCCAGTGCTCGACGCTGCCGCCGGGCTGCTCCAGCTCGTAGGGGCTCATCGAGGCATCCCCCACCACGATCAGCTTGTAGTCATGGCCGTAGCGGCGCATCACGTCGACCGTCTTCAACCGGTCCCCTCGGCGGCGGTTGTCCTTCCACACCGTCTCGTAGACGCAGTTGTGGAAGTAGAAGTGCTCGAGGTTCTTGAACTCGGTGCGCGCCGCGGAGAAGAGCTCCTCCACGTCCTTCACGTGGTCGTCCATCGAGCCGCCGACGTCGAGGAAGAGCAGCACCTTCACCGCGTTGTGAAGCTCGGGAACCATCTTCAGGTCCAGCCACCCCGCGTTGCGCGCGGTGGAGCGGATGGTGTCGTCGAGGTCTAGGACGTCGGGGGCGCCCTCGCGCGCGAAGCGGCGCAGCCGCCGCAGCGCCATCTTGATGTTGCGCACCCCGAGCTCGCGGTCGGTGTCGTAGTCGCGGAACTCGCGCTGGTCCCACACCTTCACCGCGCGGCGATTGAGCGAGCCTTCCTGGCCGATGCGCACGCCTTCCGGGTTGTAGCCGTAGGCGCCGAAGGCAGACGTGCCCGCGGTGCCGATCCACTTGGAGCCGCCCTGGTGCCGGCCCTTCTGCTCCTCGAGGCGCTCCTTCAACGTCTCCATCAGTTTGTCCCAGCCGCCGAGGGCCTCGATCTTCGCGCGCTCCTCCTCCGTCAGGTACTTCTCCGCCATCTTCTTCAGCCACTCGGCGGGAATCTCCTTCGGGTCGACGCCCGCCAACGCCTGGGCGCCCTTGAAGTACGCGGCGAAGGCGAGGTCGAAGCGATCGAAGTACGCCTCGTCCTTCACCAGGGTGAGGCGCGCGAGGACGTAGAAGTCGTCGACGCTGCCGTGGACCACGCCGCGGTCCAGGGCTTCCATCAGGGTCAGGAATTCGTTGAGGCTCGCCGGGACGCCGGCCCGCTTCACGGTGAAGAAGAAGTCGAGCAGCATCGAGCGCTACCGCGCCACGGGCTCCAGCAGCGCCTTCATGCGATCGAGTGCTCCGCCCCAGAACGCCTTCTGCTCCGCGACCGCCGCGGCATCGGCGAGCTGGAAGTGGGCCACCTGCACGCGGCTCTTGGCGTTGCCGCCGGGGTAGAACGTGACCTCCACGCTCGAGTCGCCCGCGGCCCACTGGATGCGCATCGACATGCCGTCGTTGGCGCGCCGGATCTCCATCGGCACCCGCGGCAACCAGCGCGCGCGCAGCTTGGCATCGGACCAGGCGGCGAAGAGTTTGGTGACGGGAGCCGCGACCGTGCGCGAGGCGCTCGCCGAGTAGCCGTCGGCCTTGCGCGCGACGGCCTTGCGCGCGACGGCCTTGCGCTTCACCGGCACCCGCGGCGCCGCCACCCTAGCGCCCACGCTTCTGCAGGAAGAGGAGCTGCTCGAAGAGGTGCACGTCCTGCTCGTTCTTCAGGAGCGCGCCGTAGAGCGGCGGGATGGCGGCCTGGTGGCCCTCGCTGCGCAGCGCCTCCGGGGGGATGTCCTCGGCCAGCAGGAGCTTCAGCCAATCGAGGAGCTCGGAGGTGGAGGGTTTCTTCTTGAGGCCCGGCATCTCGCGGATGCCGAAGAACACTTCCATCGCCTCCTGCAGCAGGCGCTTCTTGATGCCCGGGAAGTGCACGTCGACGATCTCCTGCATCGTCTCCTTGTCGGGGAAGCGGATGTAGTGGAAGAAGCAGCGGCGCAGGAACGCGTCGGGCAGCTCCTTCTCGTTGTTGGAGGTGATGAAGATGATCGGGCGGTGGCGGGCGCGGATCGTCTGGCGCGTCTCGTAGACGTAGAACTCCATCCGGTCCAGCTCGCGCAGCAGGTCGTTGGGAAACTCGATGTCGGCCTTGTCGATCTCGTCGACCAGCACCACCGCCTGCTCCTCGGCGTCGAACGCCTCCCAGAGCACGCCCTTCACGATGTAGTTGCCGATGTCGGCCACGCGCCCGTCGCCCAGCTGCGAGTCGCGCAGGCGCGAGACGGCGTCGTACTCGTAGAGGCCCTGCTGCGCCTTGGTGGTGGATTTGACGTGCCACTGGTAGAGGCGCTTGCCCAGCGAGCGGGCGACCTCCTCGGCGAGCATCGTCTTGCCGGTGCCGGGCTCGCCCTTGATGAGGAGTGGGCGTCCCAGCGTGATCGCCGCGTTCACCGCGAGCTTGAGCTCGTCGTCGGCGACGTAGGTGTCGGTGCCCTGGAATTTCATCCACGAATTATAGACTGGGCGGCTCGACCCCTTTTCCACGCCCGGCCGTTCATACAGGTGTCCCCTACCACCGGAGGTTTTCCCATGCAACGCCACCCCCTCGCCGCCGCCATCCTGCTGGCCCTGCCCATGGCCGCTCCCGCGCAGACCGCGCTCACCGTGTACTCGAGCGCCGCACCCGGCTCCATCTCGCCGCAGCAGTTCCGCGGCATGACCGACGGCACCGGCGTGCCGGGCTATGCGTTCGTGCGCGAGGAGCGGCCCTTCAACCTCGCCCGCGGCCGCAGCCAGGTGCGGGTGACCGACGTGCCGGCGCTGATCGACCCCACCACCCTCGCCTTCGCCTCGGTGACCGACCCCCAGGGCACGCGCGTGCTCGAGCAGAGCTTCGAGTTCGACCTGACCAGCCAGGCGAAGCTGCTGTCGCGCTACCTCGAGCGCGAGGTGAGCGTGGAGCAGGCGCGCGGCACCGGCGTGGAGACCTTCAGCGGCACGCTCCTGTCGGCGCAGGATGGCCTCACGCTCCGGAATCCCGATGGCAGCATCCGCCTGGTGTCGAGCTTCGCCGGGGTGAAGCTGCCGAGCCTGCCCGGTGGGCTCATCAGCAAGCCCACCCTGGTGTGGGACCTGGAGAGCGCTCGCGAGGGCCTGCAGAACGCGCGCTTCTCCTACCAGACGGGCGGCATCACCTGGTGGGCCGACTACAACCTCACG
>JANMHV010000010.1:0-18191 GCA_031375445.1 Burkholderiales bacterium
GCCGTAACTCCGCTGCCGCAAAATCGGGATAGGGGCCGGACCTAGGGTCCGGGCCCCTCCCACACCACCCGGCATGCGGGTCCGCACCGGGCGGTTCGAGTCGTTGAGGTCAGCATAGGCGAGGCACCCCCAAGCCGTCGAAGTATGCAATGGGCAGCAGACGGTTCAAGTGCAGCGCGCTGTTGCGCCACCACCTGCGGACTTGCGTGGCCACTTGCCGCGCAACGTCCTCCGAGGCTCCGAGAAGCCGAAGCGCTCGATAGGCGGTGGCACTCCTATCCATCAGGATGTCGTGATTGACGCGATCGAAGAACTTCTCGAGGTCCACGTCCACGACGACCTTGCGGCCCTGCTCCACATGGCGCTGCGCCTCGAGCACCGCCCCGTGCGCGCTTCGCCCGGGCCGAAACCCGTAGCTATGCTCGCTGAACGTGGGATCGATGATCGGTTGCAGCACCTGCAGCAGCGCCTGCTGGATCAACCGGTCCACCACCGTGGGAATCCCCAGTTCCCGCGAGCCGCCACCCGGCTTCGGAATCGCAACGCCGCGCACCGGCCCAGGCCGGTAGCTGCCGTCGAGCAATGCCTGCCGGATATCGGCCCACTCGGTCACGAGGTCATTCCCCGTCTGCTGCACCGTGCGCCCATCGACGCCGGCGCTCCCGCCATTGGCCTTGACGCGTTTCCACGCTCGGGCCATGTTCTGCCGTTCCAAGGCCTGCGCGAGCAGGCCCGTCGTTCCCCGGTTCGTTTGTTCGTGTCGCGCCAGCTGCGCTTCATCTCGTGCGGCCTCACCGGCGGCTTCACCGCAGGCCTTCTCCGCACTCCCCGCCTTTCCGGGCCTCTGATGCCATGCGCCGCCAAGCGACCCGTCTCGTCGCCGTCCTTCTCGTTCGGCCCTTCGCCTTGCGGCTACTACGGCCTCTGCTGACTTCTCGCTCCGGCCCCTCACCGTCGTCCTTTCAGACACGAGGCGAGATCTCCCCAGGTACGAACGCAATCCTTCCCCGTACAGTCGCCGGATTTACGTTGCCTGAGCCTTGGCCACGAGAGCTTTGCAGTTACATGCCTGCTCGCCCTGATCGGCATCGCCTCATATCCGGTTCTTGTCCATCGACTCACGGTTTCGCTCCGCGCTTCCTTTCCACGGTCGGTCGCCCTTCCGCAGTTGCGTTTCGCTTTGCTCGCTGTGGCCAGCTTGCAGGGGGACTTGCACCCCCAAGATCGCGCCCATGCTGGGCGCACATGGAAAAGGGCCATCGATCGATGGCCCTCCTCATTGCGATCTGTGCCGGGCGTTGAGCGGCGCTTGCGTCCGCTCCTACGGCTCGACGCCGCCCCTTTCAGGGCAGGCTAGTTCTTTTTGATGGTTTCCAGCATCTTGAAGATGCCCTTGGGCGCGCCATTGAAAAGGCGCTTGAACGCCTTCGGCAGGCAGCGGCGCTCGAGGGTGTTGCGGCGGGTGCGTTTGCGTTCAGCCATTTCTAACCTCCGGAATCGAACCCGGAATTATACCCGAAACGGCCCTCAATTGATGAGCTTGGCGCTGCCGTCGACGATCTCGGCCGCAGTGCGGCTGCCCTCGCGGTTCACGATCTCGCCGCGGGCGCGGGCGAGCCCCCCCTCGAAGCTGCCTTCGAAGCGCGTCCCGTCGAGGAACCAGAAGACGCCCTTGCCCTGGGGTTGGCCCGCGCGGACGTCGCCTTCGTACTTGAGCCCGGTGCCGTAGTAGTAGGTGCCCTGGCCGGTGAGCTCGCCGCCCTGGATGTCGCCTTCGTAACGGTCGCCATTGGCGAAATGGTAGACGCCGCGGCCCTGCGGCTTGCCGGTGACGAACGGCGCCTCGACGCGGTCCCCGTTGCGGGCCACGTAGCGGCCCTTGCCGTGGGGCGCGCCATAGCTCATCTCGCCTTCGTAACGATCGCCGCTGGAGAAACGGTATACGCCCACTCCATGCGGCTTGCCCTCGGCGAACGAACCCTCGAACACATCGCCGTTCTTCGCCGCGTAGGTGCCGCGGCCGATGATGACACCGCCCTTCACGTCGCCCTCGTAGGCGTCGCCATTGGCGAACTGGTACTTCCCCTTGCCGTCGGGACGATCCTGCGCGAACTGCCCCTCGTAGCGATCGCCGTTCTCCCAGGCATAGACGCCCTGCCCGTGCTTCAGCCCGTCGATGAACTCGCCCTGATACTTGAAGGACTTGGAGAGGTATTCCCCGCGCCCATGCAGGCTCAGGCCGCGCACGGCGCCGCGATAGATGGCCCCATCGGGAAAGGTGAGCTCGCGCACGCCTGGCGCGATCTCGCGGCCCGGGAGGGGGTCGGGCCTGGGTGCGGGCGCGGCGGCCGCGGCGGTGGGGCTGGCGGCGGCGACCTGCAGTGGGGGATCAGCCTTGGCAGGAGCGGGAGCGGCGGTCCTGGCGACGGGCGGAGCCACTTCGGGGGGCGGAGCGGCCGGCGCCGTGGCCACGGCGAGGGGACGGGCGGAAGCGGGAGGGGAGGCTGACGGCGGGTCGGTCGCAACGCGGGGCGCTGCCGCTTCCCGTGGGGTTCCTGACGGTTCCGGCGCCGGGTCTCGGGGCGCTTGCGGGATGCCGGCCGCACCCGCCGCGGTGCGGCTTTCGCCCGCGCTTGCGGTGCGCGTGGGACGCAGCAAGGCATCCAGCTTGTTCCGCGCGAGTGAAGCGAAGTTGCCCGTGGGGTACTTGTCGAGGTAGGCCTGGATGTCCTCGGCACGCCCCGAGTCGCGCACGCTGACCCAGAACTCACGCTCGATCCCCAGCGTGGAGTCGGCGCTGGGGCCGGACGCAGCGGTGGCGGGGCCGGCGGCGCGGGCACCGCTCGCGGCGAAGACGAAATCTCCCTTGAGGGAGGAGGAATCCCAGGGCGTCTGCAGCTTGCGGGTCTCGCGCTCGACCCCTTCGCGCACGCGCTTGAACATGATCTCGACCGGGAGGTCGGGGACCTTGATGTTCTGCAGGATGTGCTTGGTGTAGATGCCATTCCTCTGGAAGCCATCCGCGGCGACCGACCCCGGGGCGGTGGCATAGGCGATGAGGGTGCCCGAGGGCGCGCTCATCTGGGCGAGGCCGGAGCTGGTGAGCTTGAAGCTGGCGGCGAACGGGTTGTCGCGGCACGCGTCGAGCACCAGGAAGTTGAAGCGTGTGCGTGCGCGATCCATCCGGTCGAAGACCTGGCCGATCTCCACCGAGTAGAAGGTGACGTCCTCCTCGGAGCCCATCGCCGCATCGATCGGGATCAGGTAATTGCGGTCCTTGAACTGCATCGCATGGCCGGCGTAAAAGAAGAGCGCGGTGTTGGCGCCCTCGAGTGCGAGGCCGAACTCGCGGATGCCCTCGATCATGTCCTTGCGCGTGGCGTTCTCGCGCAGGATCACCTTGAATCCGAGCTCCTTCAGCGCGTCGCCGAGGTCCTTGGCGTCGTTGACGGCATTGCGCAGCGGCGTGGCCGCGTACTGGTTGTTGCCGATGAGGAGGGCCACGCGATCGGCAGCCGCCGCGGCGGTGGCCGCGAGCGCGAACGCCAAGGCCGCGAGGGCGCGGGCAGGCGCGGCCATCAAGGGGATGCGGCCTTCACTGGGCGAGGGCGGAGAGCTCCGGAAGATCCGAGCGCTCCTTCGCGAGGCGCGCCCACGATTCCTTCGCCTCCTGGTGGGCGCCCATCTCGTGCAGCATCAGGGTGAAGAGCAGCCGGTCCGAGAACTCGGAGCGGCTTGCGGGACGGCGCTTCTCGACCTGGTGCAGCGCCTCGTTGGAGAGCGTGCGGAAGCGGCCATTGCCGATTTCCGATCCAGCCACTGTGACCATCCACGCGTACTCGGTTTCGGGCTTGAGCTTCGCCGGGAGGCGGTAGCTCCCGCCGACGGACTTGCCCTTGTGGACCGGCTTCTCCTGCCCCGCGACCAGCAGCACGAACTCTCCCGGCTCCTTGTCGCCCTCGGGGCGCCACGCGAACCTCGGCTGGAGGGTGGCTACCGCCCCATCGGTGGGAAAAGTGAGGCGCGGCTCGGGGTCCCGTTTGGGCGGCGCGACCGAGCGCATGCGCACGCTGGCCGCGGAGCTCTGCGCCACCTGCACCAGCACCTTGCCGTTGGCCCGCCATTCGGTGCTGCGGGTGACTGGCGGCGTGCCGCTGGTGCCCGCGACCTCGGTGTTGTTCACCACGTACTCCGCCGGGCCCTTCAGCACGTACTCCTTGCCGCTGGCGATATACATCACGGAGGCTTGCGAATCCCTGCCGACGGCGAGCCTCTGGCCCCCCGAGAGCTCGGAGAGGAGCGGGGGGCGCGCCGCGCCGTCGATCTTGACCTCCCCCTTCATGTCGCTCAGGAACGCGACGGGATCGGCTGCGTCGGCTAGGCTGAAGGAGCATGCGAGGATGAAGAGCAGGAACTGCCGGACGAGAAGTTTCATGTGACCGCCTCCGCTTCCACGACCGCCGGCGTTGCGCGCGCCGTGCGGATGCCCCAGACGTTGACCGGGCTATGGCCCTTTACATTGTGGCTGCCCAGCGGATCGAAGTGGAAACGGTCTCCGATCCGGCTCACCACGGCCTCTGTGATCACGATCTTGCGCCCGAGGTCCTTGGTGAGCCCTTCAACACGAGCCGCGACGTTCACCGCGTCGCCGATCGCCGAATAATTGTGCCTCTCGGAGGACCCGATGTTGCCCACCGTGACGGTGCCGAAGTTGATCCCGATTCCGATGGTGAGCACCGGGAGGCCCTCGCGCTCGAACTCGAGGTTGAGTCGGTCGAGCTCCTGCATCATCGCCAGCGCGCACTGCACCGCGTCGCCGCACGGGTCCGCCGATTTCCTCGGCGCCCCGAAGAGGACCATCATGCCATCGCCGATGAACTTGTCAACGGTGCCGTCATAGCGGTGGACCGGGGCCACCATGCGGTCGAAATACCTCTGCAGCAGGTGCGTCACGACCGTCGGCGGCAGGTGCTCGGACAGGGTGGTGAAATCGCGCACGTCGCTGAACAGGACGCAGACCTCGGCGAGTTGCCCGCTCACCCCCGGCGACAGCGTTCCGCCCAGCATCTCCTTCATCACCGCGGGGCTCACCTGGCCCGCGAACGACTGCCGCAGGCGCACCCGGTCCACCACCGCCTCGGCCAGGTCGAAGGCGGCCCGCAGGCCGAGGGCCCCCCAGAGGCAGGCGACCAGGGTCGCCAGCGGCAACAGCAGCTGGGACTGGCGGATGGCGGCGAGGCTCCCCGCGAGCAGCAGGGCCGGCCCCAGCATCGCGATCGCGAGGACGCCTCCCGGTGGCACCCGCACCAGCACGGCCGAGGCCACCGCGAGAACCAGCCCCCAATGGATCCACGGGGAAACGGGCTGCAGCAGGCCGTCCGCGAGGTGGCTGCGAAGGACCTGGGCGTGGGTGAGGACCCCGGGCTGGCTGTAGGCGAGGTTTCCCTCGGCCGCCTCGGGATCGTGGGCGAGCAGCTTCACCGGGAGGTTCCAGCGGTCGGTCTTCCGGGTGAGGTTGCCGACCAGCACGATGCGCCCCCTGAAAGCGCTGTCGCGGGCGGCGGCATCCATCGCGGCGACCCGGTGCATGGGAACGTACTCCAGCGGGGCGCCGACGCTGTAGTCGATGTACCCGCGGCCGACCGGAAGCCCGAGGGAGCGCAGCATCTGGCCGCCGAGCGTCGGCACCGCCTGCAGGTTGGCGGACAGTCCGTGCTCGTCGAATCGCCGCGCGACGCCATCGGGATCCTTCATCTGCTGGTCCAGGCCCAGGTGGGGCTCGCGCAGGATGGCACGGTAGTTGGGCTGGATCGCGATCGGCTCGCCGCGGGAATTCACGGTCTGCACGTAGACCAGCGGGGCGGCCCGCGAGAGCGCGATCAAGCTGCGCATCATGGCGAGGTCGAGCCCAGGGGCGATCGAATCGAACGATCGCTCGGGCAGCACCACGTCGACACCCACGGCCCGGGGCCTGGCCGCGGCGAGGGCATGGGAGACGTCGGCGAAGCGCCGGTGCCACAACGCGATCGGCTCGGGAAACGCGTTCTCGGTTTCCTCGTCGATGCCCACCAGCACGATATCGTCCGCCAGTGGACGCGGGGCGTGCTCCCGCAGCAGCCGCATCTGCAGGTCGAAGGCGAACCGGTCGAGCTCGGCCAGGATCGACTCCCGCGGCCGCGGCACGACACTTCCCGCGAGCACGAACGCCACGACGGTGCCGAAGAGGATGGCGCCCGCCAGGCGCGGCGAGGCGCGAAGCCGGTTCCAGGCAGCGGCCAGCAGGGTGACGGTCGACGTGCGCTCGGCGGCGATGGGCCCTCCCGGGCTCGGCGGGTCGATCGCCCGCTCCATCCGGGGCATTCTACTGGGCGGCGGCTCCTCCCACCCAAGGGCGAATCCTCATCGCCTGGGCACCCTCGCCCGAGCGCGCGTCAATGGCCCAGGATCTTGGACAGGAAGTCCTTCGTCCGCTCGTTCTTCGGATGGTCGAAGAAGTCGTGGGGATTGTTCTCCTCCACGATCTGGCCCTGGTCCATGAAGATGACGCGGTTCGCCACCGCCTTCGCGAACGCCATCTCGTGCGTGACGCAAAGCATGGTGATCCCCTGGTTGGCGAGCTCCACCATCACGTCCAGCACCTCCTTGATCATTTCCGGGTCGAGCGCCGAGGTGGGCTCGTCGAACAACATGATCTTGGGCTTGAGGCAGAGCGCGCGCGCGATCGCGACGCGTTGCTGCTGGCCGCCTGAAAGCTGGAGCGGGAACTTCTTCGCCTGCTCGGCGATGCGCACCCGCTTCAGCTGCTCCATCGCGCGCTCCTCGGCTTCCTTCTTCGGCATCCTGCCGACCCAGGTCGGCGCGAGAGTGAGGTTCTCGAGGACGGTCAGGTGCGGGAAGAGGTTGAACTGCTGAAACACCATGCCGACCTCGCGGCGCACCGTCTCGATCGCCTTCACGTCGTCGGCGAGCTCGGTGCCGTCGACGATGATCCGGCCCTCCTGGTGCTCCTCCAGCCGGTTCACGCAGCGGATGAGGGTCGACTTGCCCGAGCCCGAGGGGCCGCAGATCACGATCCGCTCGCCCGGCGTCACCAGGAGGTCGATGTCGCGCAGCACGTGGAAATCGTCCCCGTACCACTTGTTCACTTTCTCGAAGGTGATGATTGGTTGCGTTTGCGACATTGACCCTCTCCCCGCCCCTCTCCCAAAGGGAGAGGGAGGTATTTATCGGTTTTTCCCCACGCTCACGCGTCTCTCGATCCACAGGCTGTAGCGGGACATCGCGAAGCAGAAGGCGAAGTAGACCAGCGCGATGAAGATGTAGCCCTCGATCTTGAACGGCCGCCAGTTGGCGTCGGAGTTGAGTGCCAGGCTCATGGCGCCGGTGAGCTCGTAGAGGCTCACGATGGTGACGAGCGAGGTGTCCTTGAAGATGGCGATGAAGCTGTTCATGATCCCCGGCACCACGATCGCGAGGGCCTGCGGCAGGACGATCTTGCGCTGGGTCTGCGAATAGGTGAGACCGAGCGAGCGCGCCGCCTCCACCTGGCCGTTCGGGATCGCCTGCAGGCCCCCCCGCACCGTCTCGGCGAGGTAGGCGGCCGCGAAGAGGGTGATGCCCACCAGGACCCGCAGCAACACGTCGGGCGACTGGCCCACCGGCAGGAAGAGCGGGAACAGGAACGACGCCATGAAAAGCACGGAGATCAGCGGCACGCCGCGGATCAGCTCGACGTAGAAGACGCACAACGTGCGGATGGCCGGCAGTGAGGAGCGCCTTCCCAGCGCCACCAGGATCGAGAGCGGGAAGGCGAAGACGATGCTGAAGGTCGCGAGCATCACCGTGAGCGGCAGCCCGCCCCAGAGGTCCGTGGGGACGCGCGAGAGGCCGAAGCCGCCACCCATCAACCAGAAGAACGCCGGGATCACGGCGGCCCAGAGAATGCCCAGCCACGGCTTCCAGAAACTCCGGATGCAGCTCACCGTGACCAGCCCCAGCAGCAACACGGTCGCCACCTCGGGCCGCCACTGCTGCTCGAAGGGGTAGCGGCCGAAGATGATGAAGCGCCACTTCTCGGCGATGACGCCCCAGCACGCCCCCTCGCCGCGGGCGGCCTGGCAGGCATTCGCATCGGGACGGAAGACCGCCTTCACGATCGCCCACTCGATCAGCGCCGGCAGGACCCACGCCGCGAGCGCCAGCATGGCGACGGTGGCAAGCGTGCTCATCCAGTCGGCGAAGAGGTTCGCGCGGATCCTGGCCATCGGCCCGCGGGTGCGCGCGGGCGCGGGGCGGGGCGCGATCGGATGGAATACGGCGGCCATCCGCTAGCGCTCCTTGATCGCCGAGCGGCGGTTGTACCAGTTCATCAGCACCGACGTGGAAAGCGACGTGGTGAGGAAGACCGCCATGATGATGGTGATGCACTCCACCGCGCGTCCGGTGTTGTTGAGGCCCGTCGTCGCCACCGACACCACGTCGGGGTAGCCGATCGCCACCGCAAGCGAGGAATTCTTGGTGAGGTTGAGGTATTGGCTGGTGAGCGGCGGGATGATGACGCGCAGCGCCTGGGGCAGGATCACGAGCCGCATGGTGAAGTTGCGCGGCAAGCCGAGACTCGAGGCCGCCTCCACCTGCCCCCTCGCCACCGAAGCGATGCCGGCCCGCACCACTTCCGCGATGAATGCGGCGGTGTAGAGGACCAGGCCGAGAAGCACGCCGAGGAACTCCGGCGTCGCCGAGGCGCCCCCCTCCATCGAGAAGCCCTCGGGCCTGGGCACGCTCCAAGCCGTGGGCGCCCCGCCCACCAGCCAGCCGACGAACATCGAGGCGATGACGATGGCGATCGGGGCAGCGATTAGGCTGCGCACCTTGCCGGTGGCCTCGAACCGGCGCATCGCCCAGGCGCGGTAGGTCCATGCGAGCACGACCCCGGCAGCGAGGCCGGCCAGCGCCGTGCCCACGCCGAAGCTCCATACCGGCACCGGGAACGAGGCGCCCGCCTTGCTCAGGTGGAACACACCGGCCAGCGAGATCGGCTCGAGGATTGGCGGCAGGAGGTCAGTGAAGATCAGGTACCACATGAGGAGCTGGATCAGCACCGGGATGTTGCGGAAGAACTCGACGTAGGCGTAGCACACGCCGCGCACGATCGCGTTGCGCGAGAAGCGCCCGATGCCGATCAGCGTGCCGAGGACCGTGGCGAGGACGATGCCCACGATCGCCACCCGGAGGGTGTTGACGATCCCCACCAGGAACGCCTTCCAGTAGGGGTCGAGAGCGTCGTAGGAGATGAGCGACTCGCCGATGTCGAAGCCGGCGGGCTGCAGGAGGAAATCGAAGCCGCTCTTGATGCCGCGCGCGTGCATGTTCGCGAGCGTGTTCTGCGCCAGGTACCAGAGGCCGAAGCCCACCAGGGCGACCATGACCAGCTGGAAGACGAGGCCGCGAAAGGCCTGGCTGCGCCAGGACCAGTCGCGCTTCTTCGGCGGGGACCGATGCGCCATCTACCACCCTCTCCCGGAACGAACGGGGAGAGGGTTCGATACCCTCTCCCCGGCCGTCCCCCTCGGGGGTGGGTGAACTTCAGCTCAGCGGATCGGAGGCGCGTACTGGATGCCGCCCTTGTTCCACAGGTTGTTGACGCCGCGCGGCAGGTTGAGCGGGGTCTGTTCGCCCACGTTGCGCGAGAACATTTCGCCGTAGTTGCCCACCGCCTTGATGGCGCGCACCAGCCACTCCTTGTCGAGGCCCACCAGCTTGCCGGTGTCCTCCGAGGTGCCGACGATGCGCATCACCACCGGGTCCTGGCTGGTCTTCATCTGGTCGACGTTGGCCTGGGTGACACCGTACTCCTCGGCCTCGATGAGGCCGAAGATCACCCACTTGGCGATCGCCTCGAACTCGTCGTCGCCACGGCGCACCGCCGGGGCGAGGGGCTCCTTGGAGATCAGCTCCGGCAGGATCACATGCTCCTTCGGATCCTTCGCGTCCTTGTTACGGATCGAGGCGAGGCCCGACGCATCCGTGGTGAACGCGACGCAGCGGCCGGAGAAGTAGGCGCCCGTGGCGGCTTCCTGCTTCTCGAACACGATCGGCTTCAAGTCGAGCTTGTTGGCGCGCGAGTAGTCGGTGAGGTTCTTCTCGGTTGTGGTGCCCGACTGAACGCAGACGGTGGCGCCCTTGAGGCTCTTCGCGCTCTTCACCTTCGACTTGACCGGCACCATGAAACCCTGCCCATCGTAGTAGGTCGTCGGCAGGAAATGCAGGCCCAGCGACGCGTCGCGCGTGAGCGTGTAAGTGGTGTTGCGCGAGAGGATGTCGATCTCGCCCGATTGGAGCGCGGTGAAGCGCTGCTGGGCGGTGAGCGGCACGTACTTCACCTTGCTCGCGTCGTTCAGGAGCGCCGCGGCGAGCGCCTTGCAGACGTCGACGTCGATGCCGCTCCAGTTGCCCTGGCTGTCGGCCGCGGAAAAGCCGGCGAGGCCGGTATTCACGCCGCAGACCAGTTGGCCGCGCGCCTTGACGGCATCGAGGGTCTTGCCCGCGAAGGCGGGTGCCGCGGCGAGGGCGACGGCGGCCGCGGTGATGGAAAGCTTGAGAAGGTTGGAGCTCATGGAATCCCCTGGAGGTTGTGTTGGCGCGGGTCGGAGGCCCGCGTACGCGGCCGGACTTCGGGCACGACCAATGTACCACCGCCGCCTTTTCCGGGCGAACGCCTTCACGCCGCGTACCGGCCGCCCGTCGGGTCTTGCCGGGCGCGGCCCGTGTACGGCGCCTAGTCCGCCTGGATGCCGGCCGCTTTCACGACACGGCCCCACTTCTCCACTTCGGACTTGATCACGTTGCCGAATTGCTCGGGCGTGCCGCCCTGGATCTCGATGCCCGCGCCCTGCAGCTTTGCCTTCACGTCATCCATCTTGAGCGCCGCATTGATCGAGGCGTTCAGCTTCGCGACGATCTCCTTCGGCGTTCCGGCTGGGGCGAGGATCCCGCCCCAGGTCGCGGCATCGTAGCCCGGCAGGGACTCGGCGATCGTCGGGATGTCGGGGAAGGTGCTCGATCGCGTGGTGGTGGTGACAGCGATGCCGCGCAGCGAGCCCGCCTTCACGTGGGGGGCGATGGCGGTCATCGTGTCGAAGATCATGAAGGTGCGCCCGGCGAGGAGATCCGGGTGCGCGGCCGAGCTACCCTTGTAGGGCACCAGCTGCATCTTCGTGTTGCTCATATTCATGAAGAGCTCGGTGGCCATGTGGAGCGAGCTACCCGTGCCGCTGTGCGCGACCACCGCCTTGTCGGGATTCGCCTTGATCCAGGTGATGAGCTCCGGCACCGTTTTCGCCGGCACCGAGGGATGCACGGTGAGTAGCAGCGGCACGACGTGCGTGTAGATCACCGGCTCGAAATCTTTCACCGGGTCCCAGCCGAGGTTCTTGAAGAGATGCTTGTTGGTCCCGTGGCTGGCGGCCACGATCACCAGGGTGTAGCCATCCGGGGCGCTCTTGGCGACGAAATCGGTGCCGAGATTGTTGGAGGCGCCGGGCTTGTTCTCGACCACCACCGGCTGGCCCAGCGAGGCCGTCATCTTGTCCCGTGCGATCACGTCGATGGCGCCACCCGTCGTGGCGGGGACGATGACCTTCACCGGGCGGGTGGGATAGGCCTGCGCCGCCGCATGAAGCCCGGCGACGAGCGCTATCGCTCCGACCACGAGCTTCAATACGACTTTCCGCAGCGTCATGGTCTCGCCCCTGTTGAAGTGTTCATGAGTGACTCGGGCTCGCCGAGGGTGCGTCGCTACCGCGGATTCTGCTCCGCCCGGCCTCGCGAACGCAAACGGCCTTGCTCCAACCGCCCTGGCTAGAAGCGATTCGGACCAGGCTCCCACAACCTTCATCGAGGAACGATCATCAGCTCGCTGAAGCGCTTGGGCGGCGCCCTTTCCGCCGTGGCGCTCATCACGTCACAGGGCGCGATGGCCCAGGGCTATCCCACCAAGCCGGTCAGGATGATCGTCGGCTTCTCGCCAGGCGAATTCACCGACGTGCTCGGCGGCTCACCGCGCAAAAGCTGCAGGAACGGCTCGAGCGACGTGAAGAGCTTCATCGCACTCGCCCGGAAGGACCCCGACAAGCTGCGTTTCGCCTCGTCCGGCGCGGGCAGCGATCCCTGCTTCAACCGCACGCAGGAAGAGCCTCGGGCAGTCCGTGGATTTCCATTCGCGGCCTTCGGAGCGGTTGAGGGGTATTGTCAGTCCGGCTTTATGTTGGCGGCTTTCACGACCTTCGCGGCCTTGTCCACTTCGCTCTTGATGAACGCCGAGAACTCCTCGGGCTTGCTCGCGACCACGATCACGCCGGCGGAGGTGAGCTTCTCGACCACGTCGGGCTGCTGCAGGGCGCGCGAGATCTCGGCGTAGAGCTTGGCGAGCACATCCTTGGGCAGGTTTGCGGGGGCGACGAAACCATACCAGGACGTCGATTCGTATCCAGGCACGCCCGATTCGGCGATGGTGGGCACCTCGGGCAGCAGCGTCAGGCGCTTGGGCGAGCCCGTGGCGAGCACCTTCAGCTTGCCGCTCTTGACGTGCGGGAGCGCAGTGGGGAGCACGTCGATCTCGGCCTTCACCGTTCCACCCAGCAAGTCGGGATAGGAAGCGGCGCTCCCCTTATAGGGGACGTGGGTCAGGTCTACGCCCGCCATCGTCTTGAAGAGCTCCATCGCCATGTGCTGCGACGAGCCGCTGCCGCCTGACGCGTAACTGATCTCGCCCGGCTTCGATTTCGCCGCGGCGACCAGCTCCTTCACGGTCGAGACGCCGAGCGAGGGATGAACGACGAGCAGGAAGGGTGCGGTGACCGCCTGCGTGACGGGCGTGAAATCCTTGAGGGTGTCGTACGTGATGGTTCCCTTGTAAAGGCTCGCGTTGGCGCCATGCGAGCCGGGAGAGGCGATGCCGAGAGTGTAGCCATCCGGGGCCGCCTTGGCGACCGCGTCGGTGCCGATCATGCCATTGGCGCCCGGCTTGTTGTCGACGATCACCGGTTGTCCCATGCGTTCGGTGAGCTTTTGTCCCACCAGGCGCGCGAGCAGGTCGGTAGTGCCGCCCGGCGAGTACGGCACGATGATCTTGATGGGCTTGCTCGGGTACCCCTGGGCGGCGGCGAGCGCGGGCAGCGCGGCGGCGAGGAGTGCCGCGGCGGCGCGGGCGAGGAACGGAATCTGCATGGGACTTCCTCCGGGAATTAGGAATTGACAGGCGGTGCGAGTTACCACTATAGTCCTATACAGGACTAAAGCACAAGGGGGCCGCAGTGATCGTCGAGGAACGCATCTATACCGCGCTGCCGGGCAAGTCGCTCGAGTATGTGCGCATGTACGAGGCCGAGGGCCTCGCGATCCAGCGCCCGATCCTCGGCAACCTCGTGGGCTACTTCACCAGCGAGATCGGCACGCTCAACCAGATCGTGCACCTGTGGGCGTATGAGGATCTCGCCGACCGGGCTGCGCGGCGCTCGACGCTGCTTTCGGATCCGAAGTGGAAGTCCTATTCGGCGAAGGTCGTGCCGCTGCTGCTGACGCAGGAAAACAAGATCCTGATGCCGGCGCCGTTTTCGCCTTGGGCGAAGGGCCCGGCTTACTGACCCTCCCCCTGCCCCCTCCCAGGGGAGGGGGAAATACAGTGGCCCTCCCAAAGGGGGGGGGGAACACCAACGTGGCCCTCCCGAGGGAGTGCCAACCAGGAGATACCTTGAAGATCACCAACGTCATCGCCCACCAGCTGGTCGTCGCCGTCGACGAGCCGTTCACTTCCGCGCGCGGGCAGTACTACAAGCAGAAGGGCGCGCTGGTGGTGGAGGTCGTCACCGACGAGGGCATCGTGGGTTGGGGCGATTGCTACGGACCCGCAGCGGTGTCGCGCAGCATCATCGAGAGCGTCTACAGGCCGGCGCTGATCGGCCAGGATCCCTTCAACGTCGAGGTGATCTGGGAGATGCTCTACAACAAGATCAAGGACTACGGCCTCTCGGGCATGACCATCTCCGCCATCAGCGGCGTGGACATCGCGCTCTGGGACATCATCGGCAAGGCGTGCAACCAGCCGGTCCACCGGCTCATCGGCGGCTGCTTCCGCCCGAAGGTGCAGGCCTACGCGACCGGCTTCTACTTCAAGAACTTCGATCGCCTGAACGAAGACGCCGTCGAAGAGGCGCTGGGCTACACCGAGCAGGGCTTCAAGGCCATCAAGATGAAGATCGGTCTTGGCAACCACAGGAAGGACATTTCGCGCGTGGAAGCGGTGAGGAAGGCCGTGGGCGACGACGTCGACATCATGGTGGACGCGAACCACTCGTTCACCGTGCCGCAGGCGATCAACATCGGCCGCGAGCTGGAGCGCCTCGGCGTTGCCTGGTTCGAGGAGCCCATCTCTCCCGAGGATAACGACGGCTACGTGGAAGTCACGCAGGCGCTGGACATCGCCATCGCCGGCGGCGAGAACGAGTTCACCAAGTACGGCTTCCGCCGAATCCTCGCCTCGCGCTCCATGGACATCGTGCAGCCCGATGTCTGCGCCGCAGGCGGCATCACCGAATGCAAGAAGATCGCCGCCCTCGCACAGGCGAGCGCCATCTCCTGCGTACCGCATGCCTGGGGCACGGCCATCGGGCTGGCCGCCACCATCCACTACATCGCCTCGTTGCCGGATACGCCGATGTGCCTTTTCCCAGTGCCGCCGCTGCTCGAATACGAGCAGACCTTCAATCCGTTCCGTGACCTGCTTGCGAGAGAGCCGATTGTCCACCAGGGCGGTTTCGTGGAGGTGTCCACCAAGCCTGGCCTGGGAATCGAGATCGACCGCGCCGTGCTCGACAAGTACCGGGTGAAGTAGCAATGGCCCGCCCGCGGGTCCTGCTCACCAACCCGATCGATCCCATCGGGGAGGACATCCTCAAGGACGTTGCGGAGATCGTGCGCGCTCCCGACGCCACGCCCGCCACGTTGAACGCCATGGTGGGCGAGGCCGACATCCTCATGGTCCGCGCCTTCCTGCCGCCGGACATCTTCGATCGCCCCCATCGCCTGCGAGGGGTCGTGCGCCACGGTGTCGGGCTCGACATGATTCCAATGGGGTCGGCCACTGCCCACGGCATTCCGGTCGCCAACGTACCGGGCTCGAACGCGGAGGCGGTGGCCGAGCACGCGCTCTGCGGGATGCTGCTCATGGCGCGCGCGACGCACGTGATGGACCGCGAGTTGCGTGCGCGCGACTGGCCCACCAGCCGCAAGCACGCCGATGCCGCGACCGAGCTCCTCGGCCGCACCGTCGGCGTGATCGGCATGGGCAACGTCGGCGCGCGCGTGGCCGAGATCTGCCGGGCCGCGTTCCGCATGAAGGTCCTCGGCGCCGCCACGCGCAGCAAGCCCGGCGCGACCCTCGAGGAGATTTTCCGCGAGAGCGATTTCATCGTCCTCGCCTGCCCGCTCACGCCCGAGACGCGGCATCTGGTGAACGCCGGGCGCCTCGCGGCGATGAAACCCACCGCGGCCCTCATCAACGTCGCACGCGGCCCGGTAATCGACGAGGCGGCGCTGGTAGCCGCGCTCCAGGCGCGCCGCATCAGGGGCGCGGTGCTCGACGTCTTCGACGAGCAGCCCCTGAGGCGCGACCACCCGCTTCTCTCCCTCGACAACGTGATCCTCACCCCCCACGCTGCCGGAATCACGGAGGACAGTATGAGAAATATGAGCAAGGGCGCCGCGGAGGAGGCGGTGCGGCTGCTGCGCTTCGAACGTCCGGTGAGCCTCTGCAATCCCGAGGTGTGGGACCAGCACCTGCAACGCTTCGGCGCTGAGAGGGGAGTGCGTGCATGAGCGGCACCGACCTGCAGATCACCGACGTCACCGCCTTTCCCGCGTCCTTCCCGGTGAAGAAGCCGGTGACGCTCGGCATCGGGCGCGCGGTGAAGCGCGACGCTGTCATCGTGCGAGTCACCACTCGTGGCGGCATCGTCGGATGGGGAGAGGCGCACCACGGCCGCTGCCCGGGTGCGATCGCCAAGCTGATCGACACCACCATGCGCCAGCTGGTGGTGGGCATGGACGCGTACGACGTGGTCGGCATATGGTCACGCATCTACCGCATGCAGCTCGCGAGCCATGGCATGGGCACGGCGGCCTCACTCGCCTTGAGCGGCCTCGATCTCGCGCTGTGGGACATCCGCGGCAAGGCAGTGGGCTGGCCGGTCTACAAGCTGCTGGGCGGAAAGGCGCGCGACATTCCCGCCTATGCGGGCGGCATCTCGCTCGGCTACCAGGAGCCCGCGCAGCTTTGCGACGAGATTCGCGGATTGCTCGCGCAGGGCTACATGGGCGTCAAGCTTCGTGTGGGCGATACGGTCGCCAACGACATCCGCCGCGTCGAAGCGGTACGCAAGGAATTTCCTGATCTGGTGCTGCTCGCCGACGCCAACACCGCGTACTCGGTGAACGACGTGCGCGACGTGATGCCCGCCTTCGAGGCGGCGCGCATCCGTTGGCTCGAGGAGCCGTTCCCGTCACACGATCATTCCAGTTATGCGCAGGCAGCCAAGCTCGGGCGCGTACCCCTCGCTGCGGGCGAGAACCACTACACGCGCTTCGAGTTCACCCGCGTGATCGAGGATGGCTCGATCACGATCCTGCAGCCCGACCTCTCCAAGACCGGAGGCCTCACCGAGGCCCTGCGCATCGCCGCCATGGCTTCCGGATGGAAGCTGCAGATCAATCCACACACGCTGCTCACGGGAATCAACATGGCGGCCTCCATTCACCTGCTGGCCTCGATCGACAACGGCGGATACTTCGAGGCGGATGTCGCCGCCGAGAACCCGTTCCGCGACGAACTCTGTACGCCGGCGCTCAAGGTGGACGCGCACGGCAACGTGCGTCCCCACGAGGGGCCTGGCCTTGGCATCGAGGTGGACGAGAAATTCCTGTGCGCCTACCCGCTGATCGAGGGGCCGGCATACGTATGACGGCGCGCGATTCCGAGCTGGAGCTGCAGGGGCTGATGAAGGGGCCCGGGAATGGCGCGCCCAAGTACCTGCGGCTTCGCCACTCGCTCGCCGCGGCCATTGGCGAAGGGCGCTGGAAACCGGGAGCCCGCATCCCAACCGAGGATCGCATCACGCAGGCCACGGGCCTGAGCCTCGGTACCGTGCAGCGTGCGCTGCGCACCCTCGCCGACGAGGGGCTGGTGGTGCGCCGTCACGGCACTGGAACCTTCGTCGCGAGCGGCGAGAGCCCGATGCAAGCGCCCTTCTACCACTGCCGCTTCCTCGACGACGATGGCCGCCTCCTGCCGATCTACTCCAAGTTCCAGCGGCGCCATCCCGCGAAGGGCGACGGCGCCTGGCGCAAGGCGCTGGGGGAGGGCGCCGGCGTGCTGTGCATCGAGCGCACCTTCTCCATCAACGGCGAGTTCTCGATCTACACCCACCTCTACTTCGATGCGGACCGGCTTCCCGCGCTCGCCAAGGCGCCCGCCGCGAGGCTGGGCGGCGTGAACGTGAAGTCGTTGATCGCGCACGAGCACCACATCTCGCTCGCGCGCTTCACCGAGACGTTGCGCGTTGCGGTATTCCCGCCCTACGTCTGCGAGGCGATCGGCGTGAAGCCGCGCACCGCGGGTGCGGTGCTGGAGATCGTGGCGCTCGACCGCAACGGCGAGCCGGTCTACTTCCAGGATCTATTCATTCCTCCCGGCGAGCGGCGGCTGTTCATCTCGGCTTGAGCCCGCGATAGGTGGCCACCTCGAAGAGCAGATCGGCAGAGCGGCTATCGTAGGAGAGGTAGCCCAGCTAATGACGGGGAGCGCGGGTCGGCTTTAGCGGGCCAGGCGCCGGGCGAGCAAGGCGGTCGACTTTCGATGGCACTCTTGTGGTGCTTGGTGGGCAAGCTCCAGTCGAACTCGGCGATCAGCTTGAAGGCGCCCAGGCGCGCGTTGCCCGCGCTTGAGCGAGCGGCGGGCACGCTCCGGCCCCCCCCGATGACGAGCAGGTCCGGCCGTTCAAATGCAAACGCCCCACCTTTTTGGAGGTGGGGCGTTTGGCTAATAGGGCCCTGGCGATGACCTACTTTCTCACGGGCAATCCGCAATATCATCGGCGCGGCGTCGTTTCACGGTCCTGTTCGGGATGGGAAGGGGTGGT
>JANMHV010000034.1:0-4971 GCA_031375445.1 Burkholderiales bacterium
GCTGCCACGCCGGCATCGGCGGCTCCCGCTCCGGCCGCCACTCCTGCCGCGGCCGCTGCACCCGCGGCCGCTGCTCCCGCCGCCGCGGCCCCGGCGCCCACCCCCAACAAGGGTGACGTCGCGTGGCTGCTCACCTGCACCGCGCTCGTCCTGCTGATGAGCGTTCCGGCACTCGCGCTCTTCTACGGCGGCATGGTGCGCTCGAAGAACATGCTGTCGATGCTGATGCAGGTGTTCGTGGTGTTCTCGCTGATCACGGTGTTGTGGTGCGTCTACGGCTACAGCCTCGCGTTCACCGAGGGCAACGCGTTCTTCGGCGGCTTCGACCGGCTGTTCCTGAAGGGCACCTTCGACCCGGCGAAGGGTGAATTCGCGATGGCGGCCACCTTCAGCAAGGCGACCCCGATCCCCGAGCTGCTGTTCGTCGCGTTCCAGGCGACCTTCGCGGCGATCACCTGCTGCCTGATCCTGGGCGCCTTCGCCGAGCGCGCCAAGTTCGCCGGCGTGCTGCTGTTCATGGTGCTGTGGTTCACGTTCGCGTACCTGCCGGTGGCCCACATGGTGTGGTTCTGGCTTGGTCCCGACGCGTACACGGCGGCCAACGTGGTCGACGCCAACAACGCCAAGGCCGGCTTCATCTGGCAGATGGGCGCGTTGGACTTCGCGGGCGGCACGGTGGTGCACATCAACGCCGGTGTGGCGGGCCTGGTGGGCGCCTACGTCATCGGCAAGCGCATCGGCTGGGGCAAGGAAGCGATGACGCCGCATAACCTGCCGATGACCATGATCGGTGCCGCGTTGCTGTGGTTCGGCTGGTTCGGCTTCAACGCGGGCTCGGCGCTCGAGGCCAACAGCTTCGCGGTGCTGGCGTTCATCAACACGTTCCTTGCCACCGCGTGCGCGGTCCTCTCGTGGATCTTCTTCGAGTGGATGTTCAAGGGCAAGCCCTCGATGCTGGGTGCCGCTTCGGGCGCCGTCGCGGGCCTGGTTGCAATCACGCCGGCGGCAGGCAACGTCGGCATCCCCGGGGCGTTCTTCATCGGCCTCATCGCGGGCGCGGTTTGCCTGTGGGGCGTGTCGGGCCTGAAGAAGATGCTGAAGGTGGACGACTCCCTCGACGTCTTCGGCGTGCATGCGCTGGGCGGCATCGTGGGCGCGCTGCTGACGGGTGTGTTCTGCTCGCCCGACCTGGGCGGCCCCGGCTACGTGGCGGATTGGGTGACGGCGGCGATGGTGAAGCCGGCGGACTACTCGATCATGGCGCAGGTAATCACGCAGGCCAAGGCGGTGGGCATCACCATCGTGTGGTCCGGCGTCGTCGCGTACATCGCGTTCAAGATCGCGGACATCCTGGTGGGCATTCGCGTGCCGGAAGAAGAGGAGCGCGAGGGCCTGGATATCACGGCGCACGGGGAGACTGCTTACAACTGAGCGTTCATCGGCTGTGCCGGGAAACGGGCGCTTCGCAGACTGTGTGAAAAGTCTGGCGGGTGCGGGCGGTAGAAGTCAGAATGCCCCGCAGGTGACAACCTGCGGGGCATTGTCTTTATGGGCTATGTCAAAGGCGAGGCAGCTGGGCAGAGCAGCCTGTTTCCACCGTCCCTGGATGAGTTGGTTCCGGGAGACCACCTGGTGCGAGTGGTCGCGGTCTTCGTAGACGTTCTTGATCTCGGGGAAATGGGGTTCGAGCGGTCCCAAGCGCCCGTGATGGGGCGCCCGTCCTACGATCCGGCGGACCTGCTTAAGCTCTACCTGTATGGCTACCTGAACCGGATTCGATCGTCTCGACGCCTGGAGCGGGAGTGTCAGCGCAATGTGGAGTTGATGTGGCTGTTGGGACGCTTGGCGCCCGACTTCAAGACGATTGCTGAATTCCGGCGACGTAACGAGCGGGCCTTCGTGAATGTCTGTCGCAGCTTTGTGCGCTTTTGTGCTCGAGAGGGGTTGTTGGGTGGCGAGCTGGTGGCGATCGATGGCTCCAAGTTCAAGGCGGCGAGCTCAAAGCGGCAGGTCGTCACGGCAAGGCACCTCGAGGAAGAAGGCCGCCGGCTTGACGCGCGGATCGCCAACTACCTTAAGAGTCTGGACGAGGGGGATCGCGAGGAGCCGCCCGATTCTGCCGACAAGGCTGCGGTGTCCGCGGCCCTGAAGAAGCTAAGGGCGGAGAAAGCGGATTGCGACTCGGCGCGAGCCGTATTGAAAGAGCTGGGCGAAAGCCAGCACATCATTGGAGAGTCTGAGGCCAGGCTGATGCGCACCACTTCCGGCCATGACGTTGCCTACAATGTTCAAACGGCAGTGGACGCCCGGCATGGCTTGATCGTGCACCACGAGGTCACGAGCGATGCGAATGACCTTCGGCAACTGGAGCCGGTGGCCAGGGCGGCACAGGACGTGTTGGGCGAAAAGACGATTAATGTGGTCGCCGACGCCGGGTACTTCAATCCGACCCAGTTTGCCGCTTGTGAGGCCGCCGGCATTGTGCCGCACGTGCCCTTGAGCATGGGTACGAACACCGTCGCAGCGAATCGCTTCTATCCGACCTCGTCGTTCACCTATGATTCACAACGGGATATTTACCGATGCCCTGCGGGCAGGGAATTGCGCCTGAAGCAAATTGACCGTGCGAAGCACGGTCGAATCTATGCCGCCCGAAAAGACGATTGCGCAAGCTGCCCTCTCAAGGGTGGCTGCACCGCAGCCCCGCGGCGCTTCCTATCCCGCCACGATCACCAGGACGCGTTGCAACGGATGGCGCAGCGGCTGGACGCAGCGCCACAGATGATGACGTACCGCCGATCATTGGCCGAGCATCCCTTCGCTCATCTGAAGTACTGGATCTTGGGTGAGCCGCGCTTCTTGCTAAAGGGTCTACGTGGAGCGCGCACCGAGATGGCCCTGGCGGTGGTGGCGCGCAACCTCAGCCGGGTAGCCAACATCCTGGGACACCGGAGCCTGGCTCTGCGGCTAGCGATCGGATAACCCAAACGGAAGACTAAAGAGGAAACGCCCCGGCAAGCCGGGGCGTTTCCTTTACTTCAACCGCTCCAGACTTCTGACACAGTCTGTTCAGCGCCCGTTTTCTTTGGGCCTCTCGCTCGTCCCGGGTTTACGAGAACTTGTCACCGGAATACTCCTCCAACCCCCGGCGCCTGCCCCAGTCCGGAGCCCGTGAGCCCCCAAGCTCCACAGTTTCTCCACATCCGGACGGTATAATTTTCAATCCCTTACGCTCCGGAAATCCGTTTTGCCCCAACGCATTGGTGAAATCCTGGTCGAGCGCGGCAAGCTCGACCCCGCGAACCTCGAACGCGCTCTCAAGCTGCAGGAAGGCGAATCCGCCGAGAAGATCGGCGTGATCCTGCTGCGGCTGGGCATGGTGTCGGGGCGCGACCTGGCCGACGCCCTCGCGGACCAGCTCGATATTCCCATCGCCCAGGCCACGGACTTTCCGGAGCTGCCGCTGATGGAAGAGCGGCTCTCGGCCAAGTTCCTGCGCGACTCCCAGGCGGTTCCGCTGCGCGAGGACGAGGAGGAGATCGCGCTCGCCATTGCCGATCCGACCGATTCGTACGTGCTCTCGGCGGTTCAGATGGCCTCGGGCAAGCGGGTGCGTCCGTACATCGCGGCACCCAACGAGATCGAGGCGGCGCTGGAACGCCTCTACGGCGGCGGGCGCTCGTCGATGGGCGCCATCGTCGACAACATCACGACCCGCGACGACGACCAGGATTTGGGCGACGTCGAGCACCTGAAGGACTTGGCCTCCGAGGCGCCGGTCATTCGCCTCGTGAACCTGGTGCTCGCCAAGGCGCTGGAGTCGCGTGCGTCGGACATCCACATCGAGCCGTTCGAGAACCGGCTCATCGTGCGCTACCGCATCGACGGCGTGCTGCACGAGACCGAATCGCCGCCGCGGCGCCTGTCGGCCGCGATGATCTCGCGGGTGAAGATCATGGCGGCCCTCGACATCGCCGAGCGGCGCCTCCCCCAGGATGGCCGCATCAAGCTGCGCATCCAGGGTAAGGAGATCGACCTTCGCGTCTCCACCGTGCCCACCATGCACGGCGAGAGCGTGGTGATGCGGATCCTCGACAAGGGCGGCGTGCCGCTCAACTTCGAGTCGCTGGGCTTCGAGGGCAAGCCGCTGGAGCGCTTCATCTCGGTGCTGGATCAGCCCCACGGCATCCTGCTCGTCACCGGCCCCACGGGCTCGGGCAAGACCACCACGCTCTATACCGCGCTCGATCGCCTCAACAAGCCCGACGTGAAGATCGTGACGGTCGAGGACCCGGTCGAGTACCAGATGCCGGGCATCAACCAGATCCAGGTGAAGCCGCAGATCGACTTGACCTTCGCCAACGCGCTGCGCTCGATCGTTCGCCAGGACCCGGACATCATCATGGTGGGCGAGATCCGCGACGCCGAGACCGTGAGCATCGCCATGCAGTCGGCGCTCACCGGCCACATGGTGCTCTCCACCATCCACACCAACGACGCGCCTTCCACCGTGAGTCGCCTGCTGGACATGGGCGCGGAGGATTACCTCCTCACCTCCACGGTGAACGGCATCCTCGCCCAGCGCCTGGTGCGCACCCTGTGCCCCGCGTGCCGCCAGCCCTACAAGGCGTTGCCCGAAGTGGTGGACCAGATGGGCTTCGGGCGCCTGGTGTCTTCGGGCGACGTACAGCTCTACCACCCGGTGGGGTGCGACGAGTGCGCCGGCACCGGTTACTGGGGCCGCATCTGCATCATCGAGATGATGACGATGACGGACAACCTGCGCTCGCTGATCATGCGGCACGCGACCGCCGGGGACATCCGCGCGGCGGCGATCATGGCGGGGATGGAGACGATGTTCGAGAACGGCTTGAGGAAGTCGCTCGCCGGCATCACCACCATCGAGGAAGTCCTGCGCGTCACGCGCGAGGCCTAGCCCGCGTGCCCTTCTACCAATACAAGGCGGTGTCG
>JANMHV010000047.1:0-15944 GCA_031375445.1 Burkholderiales bacterium
GAAAACCTGGTCGTGGGGCCGCCCGTAGGCGCCTGCGAGCGTCGCCTGCACTTCCTCCCACGGGAAGGGAGGCACGCTGTCCTGGAGGCGGGCGAGCTCGTCGGCGATGTCCGCCGGCACCAGGTCGCGGCGCACCGAGAGCAGCTGGCCGAACTTCACGAAGATGGGCCCCAGGGATTCCAGGGCGAGGCGCAGGCGCTCGCCGCGCGGGCGCGTCCGGTCGCGGAAAGGATAGGCCAGGGCCAGGAGAAAGCGCGGCACGGCAGCACCGCGTCCCGGGAGGAACTCGTCCAGGCCGTGGCGGCCGATCGCATGGACGATCCGGAGGGCGCGCAGGGTTCGCATCGAGTCGGATTTTACGGGTTAGCAGGCGATTACCGTTGAAATTGCCATCCCCCTTCCGCTGGCGGGCGCCTCGGGGGTATCTTCGGGTCGCCCGTAGACCACAAAGTGGCGCCATGACCTATCAAGCCGACCGGCCTTTCACCCTGTACTTCGTCCGCCACGGCGTGACCGAGCCCAACTTCCGCGGCTTCCGTTGCGGCGGCGACCTCGACATCCCGCTGATGGACATCGGCTGCGACCAGGCCTACCTCCTCGCCAAGCAGATCGAGAAGATGAACCTGCGCATCGGCGTCATCATCGCCGGCTCGCTCATCCGCACCCGCCAGACGGCATCCATCATCAGCGGCGTGCTGGGCAACGTGGCAATGGAAGTGGAGCCGCTGGTGAACGAGCGCCGGCTCGGCCAGTGGAACAACCGCCCGATCGCCGAAACCGAAGACCTCCTCGCCTCGGGAGTGACTCCCCCGGGCGGCGAATCCGAAGACCAGTTCCGCGCACGCATCGCGCTCGCCCTGGACAACCTGCGCCCGCACCTGGAGCGCCGCCCGCTGCTGGTGAGCAGCAAGGGCGTGGGCCGGGTCCTCAATGGCCTCCTGGGCGGCCAGGGCCGCATGCAGGTCGGCAACGGGGAAATCGTGGAGTTCTCGGTGAACCGGGAATCGGGCGCCCCCGCGGTGCGCGTGAGCCGCCCCCACCAGGCGTAGGCCCGGCACTCCCCTCAGGCGGTCACGGCGGATTTCGCCGGCGCCTTCTTCGCCACTTCGGGCTCGTCGCGCAGGCGCGCGTGCAGCACCGACCATTCCCGCGATTCGCATCTCCCGTAGAGCCACTCGTGGATGAAGTGGTTGTGGTTCCGGTCGGACAGCACCGGCGTGTGCCCGGTGTCGGGCACGTGCATCACCGTCACGTTGGGATTCTGCTGCATGCGCTTGATCGTGGGCGGAAGCAGCGCGTCCGAGAGCATGCCGTGGATCAGCAGCACCGGCGCCTTCACCTTCCGCCATAGCGCCCACTGGTCCAGGCTCACCTGCGCGTCGGCGCGGTAGGCCTGGAGCGCGCGCACGTCGTGGCGATAGACACGTCCGTGCTCCTCCTCCGACCACTTGGTCTGGTGGAAGGTCACGTTGAAGCGGATGTCATCGGTGATCGGGCCATCGTTCTTCTGCGAGGCACCGATCTTGCGCAGCAGGTCGCCCGGGTCGCGGAAGACATAGTGCCGGGCGAGGGTCTGCGAACGGCGCTGGCGCCGGCCCTTGGGGATGAAGGGTCCGATGTCGTTCAGGATCAGCTTGCTCACCATGCGCGGGTGGCGCGCGGCGAGCTCGATCGCGGCACTTCCGCCGAGCGACGAGCCCAGCACGATCACCGGGCCGCCGCCCAGGTGGTCGATCATCTGCCGCAGCTGCTCCACGTAGGTGCCCAGCGAGTAGTCGCGCTCGTCGGCCATCCAGCCGGAGCGGCCGCGGCCGACCCAGTCGAAGCACACCACCCGGAAGTGGGATGCGAGATCCGCGGCGAGGTAGTTGAATCGCATCGCGGTGTTTGCCACGCCCCCGCAGCAGACCATGATCGGCGCCGCCGGATCGCCCCAGTCCGTGTACGTCACCTGGACCAGGTACGGCTTCCTGAAGCGCATGGCGCATTTCTGCAGCCGCACCGGGTGCTGGTAATCGAAGTGGCGCAGGTCGAAGCGGTCGTGGAACCGGCCCACGATGCGCTTGGCGAGCGCCATGTACTCATCCCACGTATTGAGGACGTGGCGCCGCCCGGGTATCGCCGGTTCCCAGTCGGGATCGTGCTGCCGCTTGGGCATCTACTTCGGATCCTTCTCGTAGCCCAGCGAGACCGCGCGCCTTCCCGCGCGCTCGCGCTCGCGCTGGCGCAATACGTCGATCATCACGTTGAAGGTGCGGGCGAGCTGGCCCACCTCGTCGCTCGAGCGCACCGCGATGTTCGCGCGGTCGTAGTCGCCGCTCTTCAGCGCGTGGGCGGCCGAGGTGAGCTGCTGGATCGGGCGCACGATGCTGCGCGCGAAGAGCATCGCCAGCAGCAGGAACACCGCGCCCACCAGCACCACCGACAGCAGCACGTTCTGGAACATGCGCTCCAGGGGGGCGGCGAAGTAGTCGCGCGATTCCGACACGCCCACCACCCACTCGGTGCCCGGCACCGGCGAGAAGCCCGCGATCTCCTCGCGCTGCGCCACGCTCGAGAAATAGCTCACGTTGCCGCGCTCCTTGGCGCCCACCATCACGCTGGCGAGCTTGGGCTGGTTCACGCTCTCGATCTTCGGGCGGCGGAAGCGCTGGTCGGCGACGATCTCTTCGAGCACCTCCTGCTTGAGCGGCACCAGGCTCTTGAACATCTGCTTCTCGTCCGGGTGCCAGACGATCACGCCATCCTCGTCGACCAGGAACGGCGTGCGGTCCTGCCCCACCTGGGCGCTCGCGAGCACGCGTCCCACGGGCTCCGCCTTGATGCGCAGCACGACGGCGCCGATCACCTTGCCTTCGACGCTGTTGACCGGTCGCGAGTAGAAGATGCCCGCCGCGCCCGCCACCGCGCCCACGATGATGCCGGTCATGTGCGACTGGCCCTGCATCGCCTGCTTGAAGTACTCGCGGAACTTGAAGTTCCTGCCCATCACCGCCGGGTCCGTCGCCACGGCGGCGTTGCCGGCCACGTCCATCACCATCGCGAACTGGATGTCGGGGTTGGAGCGCACCAGCCCTTGCAGCTTGCCCAGGATCGCCTGGGTGCCATCCGGGGTGGGCTTGGAGAGGTAGCCCACGAAGTCGTCGTCGGTGCCCACGTAGTCGGCGAGGTTGCGGCTGTCGCCCAGCAGCTGCGAGATGCGCCCGGCCGTGCTCTGCGCGAGCTGCTCCAGGTTGCGCAGCTCCACGCGCCCCACGTGCTCCTGGGTGCGCTCGAGGTTGTAGTACGCCGTGATCATCATCGGAGCGAGGGCGGTCGCCACCATCGCGATCGTCATCTTGGCCGCGATCGGCCAGGAGGCGGGCCGCCACAGGCCGCGCGCGACGCGCGCGATGCGGTTCTTCAGCAGCCGGGGCGAGGCCATCGCCGTGGCCCAGGTCTCGCTGCCGGGGAGCGCATCCTCCTCGCCGCCGCCCTTCTTCAGCGCCTCCTCGAGGCCGAGCGCGCCCGCGTGGGAGGAAAACAGCATCGAGCGGAACTGCTCCACGTCCTGCGGACGGTCGCTCGGGTGCATCTTGAGCGCCCAGTCGATAGCGCGCAGGAATTCGGGACTGTACTTGCCCTTGCCCATCAGCTCGGCCGCCGGAAGCGGATCCGGATCCCCCAGTCGCGCCGGGGCCTCGATCGGCTTCTTCCCGGTGATCAGCCAGAAGAGCGTGGCGCCCATCGCGTAGATGTCGGTCCAGGGACCCTGGCGGCCGCCGCCCGCGTACTGCTCGATGGGGCCGTAGCCGGGAGTGACCACGTTGCCGATCTCGGCGCGTTCCACCGCCGTCTGGCGCGCGGCGCCGAAATCCAGCAGCACGAGGCTCCCGTCCTCGTCGCGGACGTAGATGTTGTCGGGCTTGATGTCGCGATGCAGGTAGCCCGCGCGGTGGACCGTCGCCAGGCCATCGAGGAGCGGCGCCAGCAGCGAGACGATCTCCGGCTCGCTCACGTTCTCGTGCTTCTTGCGCCACGACTTGAGCGACTGGCCGCGCTCGTACTCGAGCACCATGTACGCGGTGCGGTTCGCCTCGAAGAAGCGGGCCACGCGCACGATGTTGGGATGGCGGAAGGTGGCGAGCGTGCGGGCCTCCACGAGGAAGCTGTCGAGGCCGCCCTGGTAGAAGTCCTGGTCCTCGTCCTGCCGCGCCGAGACGGTGTTGTCGGTGGTGCGGTACGCGAACTCTTCGGGCAGGTACTCCTTGATCACCACCTTGGAGTTGAGGTTCACGTCGGTGGCGGCATAGGCGATGCCGAACCCGCCCTGGCCGAGGATGCCGTCGATGCGGTATTCGAAAAGACGGAAGCCCACGGGCAGCGTGATGTCGGCGGCCGCGGGCTTGGGGGTGATGGCGCGGCGCGGCTCGTTGGCGGCCCCTTCCTCGCCGGCGGACAGGGCCTTCTCCACCACCGTCTTGTCGTCCCCGCGCTGCAGCACCGTCTTGTCGGCCCGGCGCTCGACCACGGTCTTGTCGTCGAGGAAGCCGCGGGAGCCGACCTTGTCCGCGATGGTGCGGTCGATGCCGAGCTCCGTGGCGCTCACGCGGTGCGCCGGCGAGTCCGGATCGAGGATCGTACGATCGTTATCGCTAGACGAAACGCCAGTGGCGCCGCCTTCCGGAATCCCGTGTTTCGGGCTTTTCATGTCCATCCCCAGCGCCCCGCGCATGGATGGCGGGCCGTCAGACTAAACCTAGCACAAAAACGGGGCAAAGGCCTGCGAAAAAACGCACAAGGACAACCACTTACACGGTTTCCCTTAGGATTTACGCAAACCTTCGTGATAACATTCCTTCCGGCGCGCAGCTTCGAAGTAACAAAGGAGCTTCAAGGAGCTTCAAGGGGCTTCAGGAATGGGGACGATCCGCTTCCGATTCATTTGCGTGGCACTGGTGGTGAGCTTCTTCGCCGTCGGCATGGCCGCGTTCCTGAATTACTTCAAGTACAAGAGCACCATCGCCGGGATCGCCAAGACCCGCGTGCTGCTCGTGGGCCGCGGCATCGAGAACAGCGTCCTCGCTTCGCTCCAGGTCGGCATGCAATTCGCCGAGCTCTCCCAGCTCACCCAGCTGGTCCAGCGCGAGAAGACCAGCGACCGCCTGGTGAAGGGCATCGACGTCTTCGACACCGACGGCAAGATCCTCTACAGCACCGACCTCGCGCGCGTGGGCGACAAGGTCCCAGCGCAGTGGATCGGCATCGCGAACCGCTCGAAGAACAACGAGTGGAGCGTGGAAGGCGCCCAGGAGCACATGGCGGGCATCTCGGTGCGCAACGCCTTCAACCTCACCGTGGGGCACGTGGGCCTGCGTTACTCCCGCGAAGAGGTGGATCGCGCCGCGGCCGTGGCCGGGCGCGAGATCCTGATGGCCGCGCTCTTCTCCTTCCTCGGCATCGCGCTCGTGGCCCCGCTCGCCCTCATCGTCGTGATTCGCCGCTTCGAACGCGACCTGCACGCGCTCGAGACCGCCACCAGCCGCCTCGAGGCCCCGGGAACGCCGGCCGCCTCGACCGGCTCCGCCTTCGACGAGGCGCTCGGCCAGCTGCGCGGCTCGCTCGCCGACGCCAACCGGTCGATCGACGGCGTGCGCGCCAGGCTCGACGCCGCCGGCTGATGTTCGAGAAGAATTATCTCGGTCGGGTCTACTGGCGCCTCGCCGGAGTGATCATGCTCTGCGTGGTGGTGGCGCTCGCCGTGGTGTCGTATTACTCCCACCGCGTGTTCGAGCGCGAGCTGGTGCCGGAGACCGAGCAGAAGGCCGCCACGGTCGCGGCCTCGGTGCGCGCGCTGGTGCTCAAGGCCGCCGGATACGGCGTGCCCTTCGACCAGCTCTACGGCGTGGAACAGACCTTCCGCGAGGTGGTGGAAGACAACCCCGAGTTCGATTTCATGGCGCTGACCGACCTCGAGGGCCGGGTGCTCTACAGCCACGGCAAGGAGCCGGTCGGCGCCCGCCCCCATTTCCGCCAGCCCTCGGTGCTCGCGGTGGGCCTCGATCCCACCGCCACCTGGAAGGCCGCCAAGGTGGAGGACCAGTTCTTCGTCTCGATGCCGATCGCCTCCGACCGGCCGCTCGGGATGCTGCACATCAGCATCGACGGCAAGTTCATCAACAACGTGCTGCTCGAGGTGCTGCTGGACGTCGTGGTGGTGCTGGTGGTGTCGCTCTTCTTCACCCTCGAGCTTCTGAACTTCATGGCGGGCGCGCGCCTCGCCTCGGGGCTCGGAGAATTCTCCCAGCAGGTGCAACGCATCCGGTCGGGCGATTTCACCGCCACCGCGCGCATGCGCGCCAACGACGAGATCGGCCGCCTGCTGCGCCGCATCGACAGCGCCGTCGACCACTTGAACGTGCGCTACGAATCCATCACCGGCGAGCTCGACCAGAAGCTGAGGAGCGCCGTGGGCGCCCGGCGCGAGCAGCTGCGCCCCGCCGTGGAGGCGCTGGAGGCATTGCGGGCGCGCTTCCGCTTCGGCGCCGCCGCACCCGGGGCGAGCGGCGACGAGATGAACCTGAACCGCATCCGCGCGCCGCTCTTCGCCTTCATCCTCGCCGAGGAGATGACGCGCTCGTACCTGCCGACCTACGTGAACCAGCTTCTGGTGGACATTCCGGGCTTCTCACCCCAGGTGGTGATCGGCTTGCCGATCATGCTATTCATGCTGATCGTGGCGCTGGGCCAGCCGTACCTCGGCAGCTGGAGCGAGCGCGTCGGGCGCCGCACCGCGATGCTGATCGGCGCGGCGGTGGCCACCGTGGGCTTCATCGCCACCTCGCTCGCCTTCAACCTCTACGACCTGCTCCTCTGGAGATCGCTCTGCGCGCTCGGCTACGCGATGGTGTTCGTGGCGGCCCAGGGCTACGTGCTCGATCGCACCGGCCAGGCCAACCGGGCCCAGGGCTTCGCGCTCTTCATCGGCGCGATCATGGTCGCCACGGTGTGCGGGCCCTCGATCGGCGGCATCCTCGCCGACAACATCGGCTTCCGCGCCGCGTTCGCGGTCTCGGGCGTGATGGCGTTCCTCTCGATCCTCGCGATCCTCAAGCTGCCGAAGGTGGAGTTGAAGCTCGCCTCGGCGCGCCCCTCGCGGGCGCCGCGGATGCGCGAGATCATGGCGCTCATCGTCAACAAGCGCTTCATGACGCTGACGGGCCTGGCCGCCATGCCGGCCAAGATCATCTTGACCGGGGTGTGCTTCTACCTGGTGCCGCTCTACATCGTCTCGATCGGCAACACCTCGGCCATGGCCGGGCGCATGCTGATGGTCTACGCGGTGATGATGGTGATGATCGTGCCGCTCTCGGCCTCCCTGTCGGACGCCTCGGTGCGCCGCGACCGCTACGTGTCCGTGGGCCTCATGATCTCGGGGCTTTCCGGCATGCTGCTGCTCATCTCCGACAGCTTCCTCGTCCTCTTCGGCGTGGTTTTCCTCCTGGGCCTGGGGCAGGCCCTCTCGATCGCGGCGCAGAGCGCGCTGGTGGCCGAGCACTGCCAGGAGGAGATCCGCATCTACGGCAACGACGCGGTCTACGGCGTCTACCGCCTGCTCGAGCGGCTCGGCAACGCGCTGGGCCCGCTGATCGCCTCCCTCCTCGTGATCTTCTGGGGCTACCAGGGCGCCTTCATCGCGATCAGCGCGCTGGTGCTCTTCTGCGGCATCGCATTCACCATCGCAACGCGCGGGCCCGCGTGGACGCCCGAGCCTGCGGCGGGAGACGACTGATGGACTGGACCCGCCGCCTCGCCCTTGCCGCCGCGCTGGCGCTGACACTCGCCGTCACCGCCGACACCGCCGCGCAGGCGCAGCGCACCTATCGCATCTACGCCATCACGTTCCGCGGCATGACCGACGTCGAGCGCGGCTTCCAGGACTACTTCGCCGCGAAGCGCATCCCGGTCGAGATCACCTTCAGGGACTTGAACCGCGATCCCTCGCGCATGCCCGGCTTCATCGACGAGATCCGCCGCACGCGCCCGGACCTGGTCTACACCTGGGGCACCTCGGTCACGCTCGGCGTCGTCGGCGCCTACGATTCGTTCGACCCGGCCAAGCACATCACCGACATCCCGGTGGTGTTCACGCTGGTGGCGGCGCCCGTCCTCGCCAAGATCGTGCCGGACCTCAAGGCGCCGCGCCGCAACGTGACCGGGGTCTTCCACGTGGCGCCCACCGAGGCGCAGATCCGCGCCATGGCCTCGTACCGGCCGTTCCGCTCCATCGGCGTGCTGTACACGCCCACCGAGCAGAACTCCGTGGTGGTGGTGGACGAGGTGCGCGAGGTGGCCAAGCGCATGGGGTTCACCGTGATCGCGCGGCCGTTCAAGCTCGACGCGGCGAAGAAAGTCACCGCCGAGGGCGCCCCGGACCTGATCCGCGAGCTGAAGGAGCACAAGGCCGAGTGGCTCTACCTGCCGCCGGACTCATACCTCGGCACCCAGGCCAAGGGCGTCATCATTCCCGCGGCGCGCTCGGTGGGTTTGCCCACCTTCGCATCCACCGAGCAGCTGATGGAGACCGGGGCGCTGACGGGCCTGGTGTCGCGTTACCACTCGATCGGGCAGTTCACCGCCTACAAGGCCGAACAGATCCTGGTGAACCGCATTCCCGCCTCCCGCATCCCGGTGGAGACGCTCACGCGCTTCTCGCTGCAGGTGAACATGGACGTGGCCGAGGCGATGAAGCTGCCCCCGCCGCTGCCGATGTTCAACTACGCGGAGCTGCTCACGCTGCAGCCGGCCAAGCCGCAGTAGCGGCCAGGCACCCCCTCTAGCGCATCACCGCGGCGAGCAGCTCGCCCACGATCTCCGCCGTATCCTCGGACTTCGAGCGGAACTTGAGCATCGTGCTGCCGACCGTGCGCTGCAGCCGGATGCCGTCGCCATAGAGGAAGATCTGCTCGGCGCTCGAGTACTTGATCGCCGCGGTGCGGCTGCCGGTCTTCACCACCAGGCGCTTGTTGGTGATGATGAGCGTTCCCTCCCCCACGGGCTTGGCGCCCGACTCCGGCAGCACGTGGGAGGATGCCGAGCCCAGGTCGTATCCCCCGCCCCATCGCGCCGCCACTCCATCGGCGCCGCGCGTGGACGACTGGTCCATGATGTCCACGGGCACGGTGTAGTGCGCCACCTCCTCGTCCTCCATCTGGACGCCGCGCAGCGCCACGTTGGTGGCGCCCACCACCGGCAGCGTCCCCTGGCGGATCTCGGTCAGCGTGCGCAGGCGCGCGAGGTCCCACTTGGTCTGTTCGAGCTGGTCGTCGCGCAGCGCCAGGAATTTCTGGATCTTGGCGAGGTCGGCCGCCTCCTGGGGGCCGAGCTTGCCCTTCTCGCGCACCGCGTCCACCGCCTCGTTGAAGAGCTCGCGTCGGATGACGGTGCGGTCGTCGGCGGCACCGGTCACGTCCAGCTCCTGCTGGAGGTTGTTCAGGTCCACGAGATCCGTGTTGGACAGCTTGCCGTCCGAGACCGCGTCCTTCACCGCATCGCGATAGGCGGCCTTCTTCTTCGCCTTGTCGCCGCCTCCGAACCAATCCTTGATTCCCATGGGATTCCCCTCAGTGCATCAGCGCGGCGAGCAGCTCGCCCACGATCTCCGCGGTGTCGTCGGAACTGGTCTTGAACTTGAGCAGCGTGTGTCCCACCTGCCTTTCGAGGCGCAGCCCCCCGTTGTAGAGGTACACGCTCGCCTGGGGCGAATACACCACGGCCGCGGAGCGGCCGGGGCCCTTGAAGAAGAGGCGCTTGCTGGTGACGATGAGGTAGCCCTCGCCCAGCGACTTCGCCTCGTCGGTGGGCATGGTGTGGCCCTTGGATGCGTTGATGGTCCAGGGCGTGGCCCACTTCACCAGCACGCCGGGCAGACCGCCGGTGGTGGTGCGGTCGAACACCTCGACCCCGACCGCGTAATGGGCCACCTCGCCCGCTTCGAGAGGCACGCCGCGCAGCGCCACGTTGGACGAGGCCACCGTGGGCAGCTTGCCCTGGCGGATCTCGGTGAGCGTGCGCAGGCGCGTGAGATCCCACTTGGTCTTCTCGACCTGGTCGTCGCGCAGCGCCAGGAATTTCTGGATCTTGGCGAGCTCCGCGGACTCCACGTCGGTCAACTTGCCGTACTTCTTGGCCGAGCCCACCGCCTTGTTGTAGATCTCGCGCCGCAGCATCGTCTTGTCGTCGGAGGCGTCCTCGATCTGGTGGTCCGCCGCGAGCTTGGCCACCTGCTCGGCCTTGCCGGGCACGAGCTTGCCCGTTCCGAGCGCCTCCTTCGCCGCCTCGCGGAAATCCGTCTTCTTCTTGCCACCGCCGAACCAGTCCTTCACGCCCATGCCGATCCTCCCGTTCCATTCACTCGCAAAAGAACTCCACCACCTCGGTCGCGGTGTCGCGCGACTGCCCGAGAGCGATGAAGCCGTGGCTGCGCAGCAGCGATTCCTCGCGCCGCAGGATGATCTCGCGGTCACCGTCGATGGTGATGAAGGTGCCGTTGGCGCTGCGGTCGGCGATCACGAACTTGTCCTGCCGCCGCTCGATCTCGCAGTGCTCCCGCGAGGCCATGCGGTCGGCGATGACGAGATCCGCGGTGGCGTCGCGCCCCAGCACGAAGGCGCGCCGCTCGTCGGGGATCACGAGGGAGCGGCCGCGATAGAGGAGCCGCACCTGGCCGCGGGCGGAGGGCCTGGCGGCGGGAGCCTGCCCCACCACCATCGTCGCGTCCTCCGAGTCGGACCACATCATCTCGCAGATCTGCACCTCGCGATCCTTGCCCTTCACCGCGATGGCGTAGAGGCGCCGGCAGTCGAGCTTGTTGATCGCGTCGAGGTGCTCGACCGTCTCCTGGGAGGTGATGATCTGGCCCCTGGAGGCCATCTCGGTCAGCCGCGCGGCGAGGTTGACGGTGTCTCCGAAGACGTCGCCGTCGCGCTCCACCACCGGCCCATGGTGCAGGCCGATGCGCACGCCGAGCCGCACCTTGTCGATGGGCGCCATGCCGGTCACCGCGAGCTGGATGTCCACCGCGGCGCGTCCTGCCTGGCTCGCTTCCGGGAATATCGCCATCACCTCGTCGCCGATGGTCTTCACCACCCGCCCGCCGTGCTGCTCGGTGAGCGCCGAAAAGCTCTTCACGCAGAGATCGATGGCCGCGTGCGCGGCCGCATCCCCCACCATCTCGTAAAGCTTGGTGCTGCCGCTCACGTCCGCGAAGAGGACGCAGCCGGCCTTGGTGTCCTGCACTTTGGTTTTTTCCGTCCCTGTGGCGGCGATCGCCGCTCGTGGACCGAGTCTACTAGCGCTTGAGCCTTTCGACAAAGTGCTTGCGGAACTTCGCCACCTTCGGCTCGATCACGTAGCTGCAGTAGGGATTGGCGCGCCCGACCCGCGCGAAATACTCCTGGTGCTCGGCCTCGGCCTCGAAGAAATCGGAGGCCGGGACGATCTCGGTCACGATCGCGTCGCCGAAGAGCTTCTCGCGGGTGAGGCGCGCCACCACTTCGCGGGCGATGCGCTCCTGCTCCGGCGAGTGGGTGAAGATGGCCGAGCGGTACTGGGAGCCCACGTCATTGCCCTGGCGATTGAGCGTGGTCGGATCGTGGATGGTGAAGAAGACCGACAGCAGGTCCTGGTACGCCAGCACCGCCGGGTCGAAGGTCACCCGCACCACCTCCGCGTGGCCGCTGGTGCCGCTGCATACCGCCTCGTAGGTGGGGTTCGGGCGCTTTCCGCCCATGTAGCCGCTCTCGACGGACTCCACGCCCTTGAGACCATCGAAGACCGCCTCGAGGCACCAGAAGCAGCCCCCGGCGAGGGTCGCGATTTCTTGTGGCATTTCAACTCTCCTGGGTGGCGCAAGCGGTTGAACAGGATCAGACTTCTCCTATTCGTCGCATCGTTTCGAAGGACCTTTCATCATGGCACAAACCACCCGCCCGCCGCGGCGCCCGCAGCCCGCCACCGCCCTCCCGCCCCAGGCCATTTCCGGCGAGGTGCTGCTGGAGAAGTACGCCAAGGGCGGCGAGACCACCGTCGCCGAGGTGCGCGCACGGGTGGCCCGCGCGCTCGCGGCGGCCGAGCCCGAGGGCAAGCGCGCCCATTGGGAAGCGCGTTTCCTCGAAGCGCAGGAGGCGGGGTTCATTCCGGCGGGGCGGATCAACTCGGCTGCGGGGACTTCCCTTACCGCAACCCTGATCAATTGTTTTGTGGAACCTGTCGGGGATTCCATCACGGAGGTCGTGGACGGCAAGCCGGGTATCTACACCGCGCTCGCCGAGGCGGCCGAAACCATGCGGCGCGGTGGCGGGGTGGGCTACGACTTCTCCTCGATCCGTCCGGAAGGCGCGTGGGTCAAAGGCACCAACTCGCGCGCCTCGGGCCCGGTTTCGTACATGCGCATCTTCGACCAGTCGTGCGAGACGGTGGAATCCGCCGGCGCACGGCGCGGCGCGCAGATGGGCGTGCTGCGCTGCGACCATCCGGACATCGAGACCTTCATCCACGCCAAGGACACGGGGAAGCTCACCAACTTCAATATCTCGGTGGGCGTGACCGATGCGTTCATGGAGGCGGTGGAATCCGACCGCGATTTCGAGCTGGTGCATCGCGCCGAGCCCGCGGCAGATGTGAAGGAGGCCGGGGCGTACCAGAGATCCGACGGCACCTGGGTTTACCGAAAGATGCGGGCTCGCGAACTTTGGCGCCAGGTGATGCGCTCAACCTACGACCACGCCGAGCCTGGCGTGCTCTTCGTGGACCGCATCAATCGCGACAACAACCTGCACTACTGCGAGACGATCGAGAGCACGAATCCGTGCGTCACGGGCGATACGCGCCTCGCGACGCAGTACGGCCTGCTGCCAATCGCCGACCTCAGGAATACGGGCGTCCCGCTGCAAGTCACTGTGGACAGCCGGACGCTGGGGGGCGAACCGCGAACTACCGAGACGCGCCCCGCAACAAGGGCTTTCATGACTTCCAGCCGTGCGGACGTATTCAAGGTGACGACCGATGCGGGTTACGAGATCAAGGCGACCGCCTGGCATGACTTCTACACCACGCGCGGGAAAATCAAGTTGCGCGAACTGCAGACGGGCGATGAACTCTGGGTCCAGGCGGGCAAGGGTCAGTTCGGGGAGCAAGGCAGCGAGGAGCTTGGCATCCTGCTCGGGCTCATCACGGGCGACGGGCATTTCACGAATCGGGGCAAGAATACCAAGGCAGCCGTGGTGAGCCTCTGGGGCGAGGACCGCGTGCTGGCCCAGGGCGTAGCCCGGATCGTGAATTCCCTTGTTGCGGGCCTTTCGGTGACGTCTCGCGTCTACACCGTGGCGCCAGTGGCGGTTCCCGACTGCAACCTCGTGGTGATCCGGTCGGCGTTGCTGGCGAGAGCGCTCGACCGCCTCGGATTCAACGCACAAACAAAGCTGCGCGTTCCGGAAGTCGTCTGGTGCGGTTCGGAGGATTGCATCAAGGGGTACCTGCGAGGACTGTTCCAGACCGACGGCACAGTAAACATCTCCAGCTTCGGCAATACATGCTCGGTACGGCTGTGCTCCGCCCACCGTCCCCTATTGCAGGACGTGCAGGTCTTGCTGAGTAATTTCGGGATCATGAGCCGCATCCACAGCCGGAAAGGAGCCAAGATCCGACCGATGCCGGATGGCCACGGAGGGATGAAGGACTATCCGTGCCGCGAGTCGTTCGAGTTGATCATCGGCGGAGAATCGCGAACTCAGTTCATGCGCGAGATCGGTTTTCTCCTCGAGAACAAGAATGGCAAGGCGCTCGACTGGCAGGATGGCAAGAAGCTCGTCAAGCACCAGCGCTTCGCCGTAAAGATCACTTCGATCGAGCCCGCCGGAAATGAGCCGGTATACGACGTCACCCAGCCCGACCGCAACAGCGTGATTTTCAATGGCTTGGTGACTGGCCAGTGCGGTGAGCAGCCATTACCCTCATACGGCTGCTGTGACCTGGGTTCGATCAACCTCACGGAGTTCGTGACGCGGCCGTTCACCCCGCAGTCCGCATTCGCCTTTGACAAGTTCGCGCATACGGTCGAGGCCTCCGTGCGGATGCTCGACAACGTGCTCGACGTCACTCCCTGGCCCCTCGAGCAGCAGCGCGCGGAGGCCATGGCGAAGCGCCGTGTGGGCTTGGGATTTACCGGCCTCGGCGATGCGCTCCTGATGCTCGGCCTGCGTTACGACACACAAGCCGCACGCGCGATGGCGATGAAGATCTCGGAGTCCATGCGTGACCGGGCCTACGAAGCTTCCGTCGAGCTCGCGCGGGAACGCGGCGCCTTCCCGATGTTCAACGCCGACCTCTACCTCTCCGGCGGCAACTTCGCCTCGCGGTTGCCGCAGGCGATCAAGGACGCGATCCGCAAGCACGGCATCCGCAATTCCCACCTGCTGTCGATCGCCCCCACCGGCACCATCAGCCTCGCCTTCGCCGACAACGCGAGCAACGGCATCGAGCCGCCGTTCTCGTGGACCTACACGCGCAAGAAGCGCATGGCCGACGGCACGCACAAGGAATTCCGCGTCGAGGACCATGCGTGGCGGCTCTACCGGCACCTCTTCGGAGAGGAGGCGAAGCTGCCGGACTATTTCGTGAGCGCGCTCGAGATTTCCGCCTCCGCGCACCAGGCGATGGTGGCGGCGGTGGCGCCGTTCATCGACACCAGCATCTCGAAGACCGTGAACGTGCCGGAGGACTACCCGTACGCCGACTTCGAGAACCTCTACATGGAGGCGTGGAAGTCGGGGCTGAAGGGCCTGGCGACCTACCGGCCCAACAGCGTGCTGGGGGCCGTGCTCACTCCCGACCCGCCGAAGCCCGCCACGGCGGAGCTCGCAGGCACCGGCGCCAACCGGCGGCTCGCGATCCAGACCATTCCCCAGCCGGTCCTCGCGAGCCTGCGCTGGCCGGGCCGGCCCGAGCTGCCCGAAGGCAACCTCGCGTGGACCTACATGATCGATTCTCCCACCGGGCGTTTCGCGCTCTTCGTCGGCCACGTGGAGGAGGCCGGACGCGCCTTCCCGTTCGAGATCTGGGTGAATGGCGCGGAGCAGCCGCGGGGACTCGGCGCGGTGGCCAAGACGCTTTCCATGGACATGCGCGCCAACGACCGCGCGTGGCTGAAGATGAAGCTCGACACGCTCTCGTCCACGGTCGGTGACGACGGGTTCGAGATGAGGCTGCCGCCCCATGGCGAGAAGAAGCGCGTGCCGGGCGTGGTGGCGGCGGTCGCGCAGGTCGTGCGCTGGCGCTGCGAGCGTCTGCGCGCCTTCGAGGAGGGGGGGGCCACGCCGGTGATGGACCACATGTTCAGCGTCGACGAGCCCCGCACCGGCACCGACGGCACGCTCTCGTGGACCGTCGACATCGCCAACCCCGCCTCGGGCGAAGAGTTCGTGCTCGGCATGAAGGAGATCCAGATGCCGGACGGCACGACGCGGCCCTACTCGCTGTGGCTTTCGGGCCACTACCCGCGCGCCCTCGACGGCCTCACGCGCATCCTCTCCCTCGACATGCGGGTGGTGGACGTGGCGTGGATCGGGATGAAGCTGCGCAAGCTGCTCGACTATTCCGAGCCGCTCGGCGACTTCATGGCGTTCGTTCCCGGCGAGCGCCGGCAGCAGAACTGGCCCTCGACGGTGGCCTACCTCGCCCGCCTCGTGATCCATCGCTACGCGATGCTGGGTCTCCTCGACGAGCGCGGGTATCCCACGCGCGAGCTCGGGGTCCTCGAGTCGCCGCGCGGGGAAGACGCGCGGGGGGTTTTTATGGGCACGGGCTGCGGGTTGTGCGGCAAGGCGACGGTTATCCGAAAGGACGGTTGCGTTTTCTGCTGCGCCTGGGGGTGGGTGGGGTTCTGCGGGTAGCGGGGGGCGGTGTCG
>JANMHV010000054.1:0-3330 GCA_031375445.1 Burkholderiales bacterium
CATCAGGTCGTAGAGGGCGTCGTAGAGCGGGCGCAGGTACGGGTCGACCTTCTGCGCCAGGTCGCCGGGAAGGAAGCCCAGCTTCTCGCCCGCCTCCACCGCCGGCCGGGTGAGGATGATGCGCTTCACCGCGTCGCGCTCGAGGGCGTCGAACGCCGCGGCGACCGCGAGGAAGGTCTTGCCGGTGCCGGCGGGCCCGAGGCAGAAGGTGATGTCGGTGGCGCGCATCTGCTGCAGGTACTGCGCCTGGCGCGCGGTGCGCGCGGTGAGCTCGCTGCGGCGCGGCAGCATCAGCGCGGGCGAGTCGGCCTCGGCGCCGGTGCGCTCGTGGGCGATCTCCACCAGGCCGAGCTGGATGTCCTCCACCGAGAGCTCTCGGCGCGCCGCATCGTAGAAACGCTGCAGCGCGCGGACCGCCTGGCCCGACTTCTCGCGCGATCCCGTCACCTGGAATTTCTCGCCGCGGCGGGCGATGGTGACATCGAGCGCGGTCTCGATCTGGCGCAGGTTCGCGTCGAGCGGCCCGCAAAGGGTCGCGAGGCGCGCGTTGTCCACGGGCTTGAACGCCACCTCCTCGGGTGCTTCCCGCCGCCGGGTCGCCATGGGACGCGTGTTCAACCGACCCGCTGCATCGGCGCCTTGAGCGCCTCTTCCAGCGTGTTGAGGCTGTCGGCCACGTGTGCGCGCGCTTCCTTCGACAAACCCTTGCGCTGCCCGGCCGTGCGCAGCTGCGCGATCAGCTCGCGGGCGTTCTCGCGCTGCAGGGCGCGGGCGTCGGCGGGCATGTTGCCGCCGCGAGTCAGCGTGAAGGTCACGCGCTTCACGTGCTCGCGTTGCAGGTTGCGGCGCATGAGCCCGATGTCGCTGGTTCCCTTGAGATCGCTCCAGATCGACGCCTGGAGTGCGTCGTAGAGGTCCGAGAGGGACAGCGTCTTCTTCATGTCGGACATCTTGAGGCTCGAGTCCAGCATCCGCGATGCGGTCGACTCGCTCATCAGGCGATCGAGGACCGTGGTCTGCACCCCGAGGACGCGGGTGGCGAGTGTAAAGCTCGCGTTCGAGCCCACGCCGGACTCGAAGGGATCGGCCGCGAGGCGCGTCAGGAACTCCGGCTTGAACTTGAAGCTGTCGGCCTGGAAGAGGCCGTCGGTCACGAGCTTCAGTGCCTCGCGCTGGCGCTCCGGCGCGATCGGGGTGAAGCTCGCCCGCGCGCTGCCCGCGTGGTCGCGAACGTAGACCACGCCGCCCACGTACTTGGAAGCCACCTGGGCGGCGAGCGAGTACTGGTTGAAGCCCGCCACCACGTTGCGGTAAAGGACGTCGCGGCCCTCGTCGGGCGGGAGCTGCCGACCCTGCCAGCGCTCCCACAGCTCGCGGGAGAGCGCCATGCGGCGCTTGGCGAAGGCGAGGGGGTCGCTCCCCAGGTCGCGTGTGTTCACCTCGGGGTCGGCCGCCTCGAGGCCCGAACCGGTCTCCTCGTCGGTCGCGTAGGCGAGGTGCGGCTCGGTGTTGCGGGCGGCGATGCGCGCGAGCTCCTTCTGCTCTTCCGCGGCCGGGATCTCCTTGTAGGCGTACTCGATCGCCCAGTAGTCGTAGGGTCCGATCGTGCTCATCACGTACTCGCCCTGCTTCTCCTTGGAGAGCGCGATGTTCCAGGCGTTGTAGTCCATTACCGAGCCGCCCAGGCCGTTCTTGCGCGTGAACTCCGCGTCGGCGAGCTGCGCCTCGGTATAGATCGTGGAAGCGCGGAAGTTGTGCCTGAGGCCCAGGGTGTGGCCGACCTCGTGGGTGATCACGTCCTTCAGCGTCGCCTTCACGATGGTCTCGGCTTCCGGCCCGGTGGGGTCGAGGTCTCCCCTCGCCTCCAGCAGGCCGCTCGCGAACGAAGCTTCCTGGAAGGCCTCGGCTCCGTAGGCGCACAGGCTCAAGTCGTCGCCGTCCTTGTGGGTGTGGGCGGCGGGCATGGGGCGCGGGAACTGCTCGCCCGAAAGCCGGCGTGGCAGCCGCGTCCAGCCCTGGGAGACGCCGATGTCGGCATCGAGGATCTCGCCGGTGCGCGGGTCGACGCGGCGCGGCCCGATGGCGAGCGCGCCGTCGCTGGTGTCGAGGTACCAGCGGATCGAGGCGTGGCGCAGGTCGGAGGTGTCGAAGTCGGCGTCCTCGGGCTGCATTTCGACGCGCACCGCGTCCTTGAAGCCGATCCTCTCGAACGCCTTGTTCCATTCCAGCACGCCCGCCTTCACCGTGTCGCGGTACTCGACCGGGATGTTGCGGTCCATCCAGAACGTGATCGGCTGCTTCGGTTCCGAGAGCTCCGCCGCCGGGTCCTTCTTCTCGAGGCGCCAGCGGTTCACGAAGTACTGGCGCGGGAACGGCGACTGGTCGGTGGTGTACTCGTTGTGCTTGGTCACGAAGTGGCCGACGCGCGCGTCGGCGCGCCTCGTCTTCATCGGCACGTCCGGCAGCTTGGCGAGGCTGTAGTGGTAGCCCAGGAACATGCTGCGCGCGTCCTCGAGCGTCTGCGGCAGCGACACGGCGGGCGCTCCCGCGTTGAGCGGCGGCGCGGGGATCTTCGGCATCGCGAAGTGCGCGGCCATCTCGAAGGTGGCCATGTCCTCCGTGGAACGCACCTTGGTGAAGTAGGAATTGCGCTGGTCGAACGAATACGGCGCGCGGTAGACGGTCTCGAGCTCCGTCGAGGTGCCGGCGATGTCGGCGATGAAGAGCGCGTTGGCATCGACCAGGATCGATTTTTTCTCCGCATGCGGCTGGCTCAGCACCGTGGAGGCCCCCAGCAGGCTGTCGGTGAAGCTCTGCTCCGCGGCGAGCGCCAGGGGCGTGCCGGCCTTCGCGGTGTAGCGCCGGTTCTTGGCGATCATCTGCACCAGGCCGCCCACCTTGCGGAACTCGACCACGTAGCCGCGCATCATGAACGGATAGATGAAGTTCTCGCCCAGGCCGCGGTTCCTGTTGATCGAGAGGTAGAAAGGCTTGTCGAGCTGCTCGGGTGACAACTCGAGGTAGACGCGCTCTTCCTTCTGGTAGAGCGTGAAGAAGCCAGGCATCACCTTGGCATCCTTCACGATCGCCTCGAAGGAGCGCGGACTGGGTGCCTGGGGCTGGGCCTGGGGCGTGCCGGGAAGCGTGGTGGGCAACTGCATCGTCGGCGTGGCGCTCGGCGTCGCGGCGACGGGCTTGTCGCCCGCCGGGGCGGGGACCGGAACCGGCGGGGAGGTGCGCGGCGCGGGCTGGCTGGGCGCGGCGGCATGGGACTGGTCTACCAGGCCGAGCACCGCTTGATGCATCGGCAGGTTGCCCTGAAGATCATCA
>JANMHV010000061.1:0-15448 GCA_031375445.1 Burkholderiales bacterium
GGGGAGATCGACATGGGCGTCGTGATCCGCCCGCCCTTCTCCCTGCAGAGCGACCTAAAGTGGACGACACTCGCGCGCGAGCCCTTCCGGCTGGTCGTCCCCCGCAAGGTGAAAGGGAAGAATTGGGCGGAGCTGCTCACCCGCCAGCCCTTCGTCCGCTACGACCGTGCGTCTTTCGGCGGGCGGCTGGTGGATCGGTTCCTGCGCGACATGCATTTCACCGTGGACGAGGTGTGCGAAGTCGACGAGCTGGAGGCGATCGTGAAGCTGGTGGCCAACGGCGTCGGTGTGGCACTCGTGCCCGAGACGGGCATCGAGGGGCGCTGGCCGGCCTCCGTGCGCGCCATCGGCCTGGGGGCGCACACCTTCCACCGCGACGTGGGGCTCATCCATCGCGCGGACGCGAGCCTCACCGAGCCGGCGCGGATCCTGGGGCGGATCATCGCGGAGCTGGCGCCCCATGGAAACAGCCCTTGATGTTCGATGGCGGGAGGCATATGGTCCCAAGACACACCCGCCAACGAGGAGGAATCGACCATGGCCGTATTTTCGATCCACCCAGCCATCGACCAAGGAATCGGCCCCGACGGGGCCGCGAATTTCGGCGGCGGCACGCTCGAGTGCAAGTGCGCCGACCGCAAGGTGGCGGTCTCGATCAAGGGACAGTCCGCCTACAACCACGTCTGCGGCTGCACCAAGTGCTGGAAGCCCGCGGGCGCCCTCTTCTCGATGGTCGCGGCGGTATCGCGCGACAACGTGAGTGTCACCGCCAACCAGGACAAGCTGAAGGTGGTCGATCCGGCCGCGGTGATCAAGCGCTACGCGTGCAGCGCTTGCGGCGTGCACATGTACGGGCGCATCGACAACCCGAACCATCCCCTCTACGGCTTCGACTTCATCCACACCGAGCTCTCGTCGGAGCCCGGCTGGGCGCCGCCGGGATTCGCGGCTTTCGTGTCGTCCATCATCGAGTCGGGCGCCGATCCCGAGCAGATGGGCGCGGTGCGCTCGCGCCTGAACCAGCTCGGGCTCGCGACCTACGATTGCCTCTCGCCGCCGCTGATGGATTTCATCGCGACGCAGGTGGCGAAGGCGGCGCGGACGACGAAGAAGGCGCCGCAGCCGGCTTGAGGAGCGGCATGGCGACGAAAAGGGCTGCGATTTCGCAGCCCTTTTCAATCAAGTCGGCCGGATGTTCCCCGCCTTGATCACCTTGCCCCACTTCTCCGTCTCGTCGGCTATGAGCTTGGCGAAATCACCCGGCCTTCCACCGATCGGCACCGCGCCCAGGTCGGCGAGCCGCGCGCTCACCTTCGGGTCCGATACCGCGGAATTGATCACGAGGTTCAGCTTCTCCACGATGGACGCCGGCGTGTTCCTCGGCGCGCAGATCCCCATCCACCCGCTCGCCTCGTAACCCGGCAGGTACTCGGCCACGGTCGGGAGGTCGGGCAAGGTGTCCGAGCGCCGGGAAGTGGTCACCGCGAGCGCGCGAATCCGCCCGGCCTTGATGTGGTCGACCAGCGCGGGAAGGGGCTCGAAGAGGACCTGCACCTGCCCGCCCAGGAGGTCGATGATCGCCTGGGAGCCGCCCTTGTAGGGAACGTGGACGAAATCGACGCCGGCCATCGACTTGAAGAGCTCGCCGGCGAGGTGCTGCGTGGTGCCGTTGCCCGAGGAGCCCTGGGCAATCCGGCCCGGGTTCGCCTTCGCGTAGGCGATGAGCTCGGGGACCGTCTTCGCCGGGAAGGAGGGACTCACCGCGACCACGTTCGGGAATCGCACCACGCCCGCGACCGGCGTCACGTCGCTCGCGAACCGGAATGGCAGGTTGTCGTAGAGCGTGGCGTTCACCGCGTTGACGGCACCGCCCATCAGCAGCGTGTAGCCGTCCGCGGGCGCGCGGATGGCCGCCTCGGTCGCGAGGTTGCTGCTGGCACCCGGCCGGTTCTCGACGACCACCGGCTGGTGGAGCTGCTCCGACGCCGCCTGGCCGACGAGCCGCGTGACGATGTCGAAGTTGCCGCCCGCCGCGAAGCCCACGAGGATCCGCACCGGCCGCGCCGGGTACTCCTGGGCCCATGCGACCCCCGCCCTGGACGAAAGTGCGGCGGTGGCGGCGGCGAAACCGAGAAACTCGCGGCGCGTGTGCATGAGCGGCCCTCCCTTCGACGCATTCTTCCCACCACCGGGGTATAAATGGAACCGCGATTCTGGGTATAGGGATGAAAGGGTTTGCTTATGTCGAAGGCGTTGCAGTCGTGGGAGAAACGCGTCGGCCGGCGGCTCAAGCTGCGCGACCTGCATATCCTCTCGGTGGTGGTCGAGTGGGGCAGCATGGCCAAGGCCGCCACCCAACTCGCGATGTCCCAGCCTGCCGTATCCCAATCGGTCTCGGATCTCGAGTCGACCCTCGGCGTGCGCCTCCTCGATCGCAACTCGAGAGGCATCGAGGCCACGCTCTACGCGCGGGCCCTGTTGAAGCGCGGGCACGTGGTCTTCGACGAGCTGATGCAGGGCGTGAGGGAGATCGAATTCCTCGCGAACCCGAATGTGGGAGAGATCCGGGTCGCGGCCGGGGACACCTCCTCCTCGGGGCTGCTGGTCGAGGTCATCGATCGGCTCTCGCGCCGCGCCCCGGGCATCGTGATCCACGTTTCCCAATCGAGTGCCGAGAACCTCGAGTACCCGGAGCTGCGGGAGCGCAGCGTCGACGTGGCGCTGGTGCGGATTTCCCGGGCCTTCACGCACCGCGACCTCGATGTCGAGATCCTCTTCGACGATCCGTCCCGCGTGGTCGCCGGCGCGCACAGCCCCTGGTCCCGGCGCCGCAAGGTGACGCTCGCCCAACTGGCGAACGAGGACTGGACCTTCACCTCGGACCAGGTGATCCGCAAGATGATCGCGCAGGCGTTCGAATCCCAGGGCCTGGACCCCCCGAGGGAAAGGGTGAGCGCAGCTTCGATGCTGCTGCGCAGCCGGCTCCTCGCGACCGGGCGCTACCTCACCGTGCTGCCGGATTCGGTGCTGCGCGCCAACGGCCGCGAATGGTCGCTCAAGGCGCTGCCGGTCGACCTCGGGATGAAGCCGATGTCGCTCACGCTCATCACCCACAGGAACCGCACGGTGAGCCCCGCGGTGCAGCTCTTCATCGAGGAGGCGCGGGCGGTGGCGAAGGCGTCGCTGGGGTGACCCGTCTCGGGGGAAGAGGCCGATTCAGCCCGATACTTCGATCGATTGCCCGCCGTGCCACGCGGAGCGCGGCGCCAGCTCCACCGGCGGCTCGATCGCCGCGGCCTCGACGCAGAGCATTTTCCGGTAACCATCAGGCGGCATGTCGGTCATTCCCGCGGTGCGCTCGAGCCCCGGGTTCCAGACCACGGTGTCCGTGAATCCACGCTGCTCGATTCGAAGGTTGCGACCCCCATCCTCAAGGCGCGTCGTGGGCGGCGGCGCGAAGTACACGCGGTCGATCGGCCCATCCGCCGTCACCCGATCGCGGGGCTCGACGTGGTTGATGCTCTCGGCGCGATTCAGGTAGCGGATGCCGCGCAAGCCTTCGAGGCGCGCCACCGCCGCGTCGGACACGCGCAGGTAGGTGTGAAGCGCCGCGCTGAAAGCGAAGGCCGCCACACCGGCATTCTCCACGCGAAGCTCGAGGTCGAGGCGCGGCCCGCCGATGGTGGCGACGAGCACGAGGCGAAAGGCCCCGGGCCACGCGGCCAGCGTTTCGGGCGAGCTTTCCAACAGGAAGGACACACGCGAGCCGCCCTCGGACTCGCTTCCTCCCATGAAGCTCCAGGCCTGCGTGCGCGCGAAGCCATGCTGCGCGAGGGGTCCCCGATCGGCGAACTGAGGGAAACAGACAGGCACGCCGCCACGAATCGCCCGCCCCCCTTCGAACGGACTGCGCTCGCTCACGTAGAGGCATTCTTCGCCGCCCGCGGGAACCCATGACACCAGGTGCGCGCCCTGCAGCGTCGCGATCGCCGATGCGCCATCGCGGCTGCGCCAGCGAATGGCCGGCAGGCCGTGGAAGTCGATGTGCTCTACCGTGGTGGCCGTGTTCATCGCGCTCCATCGAGGAGCGCGAACCGCGCCTGCCTGCGTCCCTCGTGCTCGACCTCCTCGAAGAACATCGCGTAGGGCCGCACCCAAAGACCGGTCTGGTTGTAGAGCGGGCGATAGACGACCAGCGCTTCGAGTGTCTCGCTGTGTCGGGCTACGCCGATCACCTCGTACTCGAAGCCCTTGTAGTGGCGGTAACGGCCGAGGCGAGTCAGGGGGAGCGGAGGAAGTTCGGCCATGTGGATTGGGTCGCGGTGCGGAGGAAAGGGGGCAGGTCGGAAATTACACCTGGTCTTGGTCACGTTCGCCGACAGGAGATAGGTGGCGGCACTCGTATACAGCCGTCATCTCGGAAGGCTGGTGGGCGCCGTACCGGGCGGATCGCATCCACATGACGCACTCGCTCACCAAGAGTGTCGGCGCCGTGGCGGTGGGCTTCGCGCTGGAGGAGAAGCGTTTCACACTGAAGGACAAGGCGGTTTCGTTCTTCAAGGACGCGCTGCCAGCGACGATCGACCCCAAGTTGGCGGCGATGACGATCGAGGACCTCCTCACTGGCGACCGCGGTAGAGCATGATGCTGTGCATCTCGAACCTGGCCTTCTGCATCTAGTCGAGCCAGGCTGTGATGGCGGCGGGCGAGACGCCAACGGACTCCGGGCGGGCGCGGGGAAAGCCGTCGTGATAGGCCGTGGAGCCACCTGGCCATGCCGCGCACCCGGGCAGCAGCCCGGAAGCGGTGGAGCCGAGCATCGCGCCCATGAATTCGCGTCGAGTCGCCATGTGCTTTCCCCGGGATTGTTCGAGCCATTCTGCCCGATCGGCGCGTCGCGCAGCGCGGAGGTTGACCGGCATCAACAACGAGGGAAAAAGTCGGCATAGATTGGCCTGATGACCCCCTGAAGGAGAGCACCATGACCCGCGACGAATACATCGCCAGGCTGAAGAAGAACCTCGACCAGTGGAACGCCGACGCCGCCAGCTGGGAGACGAAAGCCCGCACCATGAAGTCGAAGCAGATGGAGTCCTTCGACCTGCGCCGCAACGAGGCGATGTACAACCTCAAGCTGCTGGAGAACGCCTCGGCCGCCGCGTGGAAGGAGTTCTCGGCCGGCTGCGACAAGGCGTGGGACAACCTGCACGAGGCCTACGGCGACGCGCGCAAGCACTTCGAGAAGACGCCGCACAAGTGAAGCGCGGCGCCGTCGAGTCCGGACCCTACCCCGGCCGGCCGTCCACGCGGGGCCGGGTGAGGATCGGCCAGTAGCCCACGAAGTAGGTGGCGAACGCCGCGAACCAGAGGAGCCCGGCGACCATCACGCTCGGCACGTACGCGCCCGGCGTGACGAGGGGTACACCGACGCGGACCAGCGCGGCGGCCATCACCAGCGCGTAGGCGGCGACCTCGACCCCGCCCGCCTTCAGGGAGAGGCCCGTGTGTCCGCGCGCGGTGCGGGTCATCATCCCCAGTGTCATGCCGCCGATGGCGCCGACGGTAAGAGCGTGTGTAGCGAGGGGCGCGGGCACGATATCCCCCAGCGCGAGCAGGCGCAACAGCAGGTGCACCAGGATCCACGCATAGGCCGCGTGCAGGATCCACACCATGGGATTGGCCCAGGTGCGCCACGGCCGCCACAAAACGAAGCGATGCGCGTGCGCGAGGAGTGCCGCGAAGCACACGAACGCCATCCACGACCCCCGCCATCCCAGGAGATCCGCCGCCAGCAACACGACGGTCGTAAAGATGGCAGCGCGCTCGACGCCTACCTTGCGCTCCGCCCCCGCCTCCGGCACGCCGTTGTTGGTGAACATCGGCACCACCCGGCCGGCGACGACGGTGATCGCGAGGAGCACGAGGTCGAGCCCGGCCTGCAATCCGACACGCTCGGGCAGCGCGATCACTCCCAGGCTCGCCAGGTGCACGACAAGGGAGGCGGCCGCGGCCGCCACCAGGAGGGCGACAAAGAAGTAGTTGCGACGGTTGGCGGAAGCCACCAGCGGCACGGCGATGCCCACGGCCGCCGCAAGCGGAAACGCCACGTTCACCACCGCGGCGGCCACGGGGAATGGCGTGTAGACGAGCACCCGGCCGGCGACCCACAACGCCACGATCGCGGCGAGAAGCGCGCCCGTCGGAGTGCGGCGCTGCGCCCAGTTGGGCACGGCGGTGAAGAGGAACCCCACGACGATGGCCAGGGCGAACCCGAAAATCATCTCGTAGGCATGCCAGGCCGGCCCGCGCACCGGCGCGACGCCGAGCACCCCGCCGTACTGCAGTGCCCATACCAGCACCGAGAGCGCCGCGTAGGCGGTCCCAAGGAGGTAGAAGGGCCTGAAGCCGAGGGCCCACAAGGCAAAACCCCCACGCGGAGCGACGGGAGGCTCCCCGATGCGCATCATGGTGCTCATTCTAGGACGATCCGTCCTCCACTCCATCGCGCCCGGGATTATCGGGACTTCGCGCCCCGGTTCCGGTTCACTCCCGCTTCGCGGCTTCCTCGACCAGGATCGGCACCGCGAGGTTGCAGGCGTGGATCCCGAGCACCGTGGTGAGCTGGATCGTCTGCAGGATCTCCTCGCGTGTCGCGCCGTGGGAAAACGCCTGCTGGATGTGCCGCCGCACGCCGGGCCCGTACAGGTGGGTCGTGGAGGCGTTGATGGCGATCATGATCAGCTCGCGCACCTTCGGCGGCAACGGGCCGGAGGCATGGGGCACGGTGCGGAACGCGAGATAGGCCTCGAGGAATTTCGGGTCCCACTCCCGCATCTGGTCCCAGAGCGGGTTCCAGTCGTTGCGGGCGATGTGGTCTTCGGTATGGGGATACTCAGGCGTCGGCGAGGACAAGGTCGGCTCCCTTCTCGCCGATCATGATCGACGGCGCGTTGGTGTTGGATGAGGCGATGGTGGGCATGACGGAGGCGTCGACCACGCGCAGCTTCTGGACACCGTGGACTCGCAGCCTGGCGTCCACGACCGAGTCCGCGGGCGACCCCATGCGGCAGGTTCCCACGGTATGCCATGCGGTCTGGCCGCTTCCGCGCGCGTAGTCCAGCAGGCCGGCCTCGTCGCGCACGTCGGGTCCGGGGCGGGTCTCGCGCACGATCACCGCTTGCATGGCGGGCTGCTGCGCCACCTGCCGTATCAACCGCAGCATCGCGACTCCGGTGCGCCGGTCGAGCTCGTCGGTGAAGTAGTTGGGTTCGATGCGCGGAAACTCCCTCGCGTCGGCGCTCTTCACGTGTATCGAGCCGCGCGAGCGCGGATGCAGCTGGAAGCCGCCGATCGAGAACCCGGAGAAGTCGTCGAGCCCCGCCGCGGCCGAGCGCGAGTAGCGATCCTTGCCGCTGATGTGATAGATGCGGATCATCACGTCCGGCGCGCCGCTCGCCACGTCCGTGCGCGTGATCGCGTGCGCCGTGGAGGAGGTTCCCGCCATGAGGCCCTTGCGGGTCGCCACGTACTGCACGCCCACCTTCATGCGGCGCCAGAAGCTGCGCATGATGTCGTTGATGGTGATGGGCAGCGTGCACTCGTAAGTGCAGCGCAGCTGCAGGTGGTCGATCAGGTTCTCTCCCACGGCGGGCCGGTTCGCCACCACCGTGATCCCGAGCTCCTGCAGGCGCCGCGCGTCGCCAATCCCGGAGAGCTCCAGCACCTGCGGCGACTGGATGGCGCCCGCGCAGACCAGCACCTCCTTCGCCGCGCTCGCCGAGACGCTGCGGCCGTCCCTGAAGTACTCGACGCCGCTCGCCGCGGTGCCCTGGAAGAGCACGCGGCGCACGAGCGCTTCCGTGACCACCTCCAGGTTGGCGCGGCGCGCCGCCGGGCGCAGGTATCCCACGGCGGTGCTCCAGCGCCGCCCGGCATGGGCGGTCTGCTCGAGGTAACGCACGCCCTCGTAGCTCACGACGTTGTAGTCGGGCGTCTCGGCGATGCCGGCTTCCCGGCAGGCGGCGACGAAGCCGTCGGACAGGGCGTCGCGGTCGCGCACTTTCCGGTCGGAGACACGGATCGGACCCGAGTGGCCGCGGCCCGGCTGCGTGGTGAATGCGTTGTTCTCGAGTTTCTGGAAGTAGGGATGCACGTCGGCGAACCCCCAGCCTTCGCATCCCATGTCGCGCCAGCGGTCGTACTCCGCCGGATCCCCCCAGACGTACGCCATGCCGTTGATGGCGCTGGACCCCCCCAGCGTCTTGCCGCGGGGCCAGTAGAGCTTCATGTCCTTCAGCTGCGCCTGGGGCTCGGTCTCGAACTTCCATGCCCAGCGCTCGTTGGTAAGCAGCTTGCCCACACCCAGCGGGATATGGATCCACGGGTTGGTGTCGCGCCGCCCGCCCTCCAGAAGCAGCACGCGGTGCCGACCGGATTCCGAGAGCCGGGCGGCCAGCGTGGCACCCGCGGATCCGGCGCCGATCACGATGTAGTCGTACTGCATGGTCGGAGCGCCTATTTCGCCGCCGTGTCGCGATGCTTGAAGGAGTCGCGGCGGAAGCTGTAGAGGGCCTTGGGGTCCACCATCACGTCGACGATCGCGGGCTTGCCGGCGGCAAGCGCGGCTTGCAACGCTCCTTCCAGCTCGGAAGCGCGCTCCACCCGGAAGCCCGCGGCGCCGTAGAGATCGGCCAGCTTGTCGTAGGGCGGGTTCGGCACGTCGGCGCCGATGTAGCGCTCGCCGAAGAAGTCGCGCTGGTAGGCCTTTTCGGCGCCCCAGCAGCCGTTGTTCATCACGACGCAGACGGTATTGAGTCCATGCTGCACCGCGGTACCGATCTCGCTCACGGTCATGCCGAAGCCGCCGTCGCCCATGAGGCTCACCACCGTGCGCTCGGGACAGGCGAGCTTGAGGCCGAGGCCCGCGGCGTACGAGAAGCCCACCAGGCCGAAATCGAGCGGGGTGAAGAGCGCCGGGGGCTGGCGGTAGAGCAACAGGTCCGTTGCCTGCAGGCAAAGCGTTCCCGCGTCCATGGTGTACATGGCGTCCGCGGGCATGGTGTGGCGCAACGCGTGATACAGCATCGCGGGCTGGATCGGGTCGCCGCGGACCTTGCCGGAAGCCTCGCGCTCCTCGAGCAACTTCTTGCGCGCGGCCTGGAAGGCGCCGAGCGCGTTGCGCGCGGCTTCCCGGGGCTTGTGGCCCGCGAGCTCCGCGGTGAGCTGCTGCGCCACCCGGCCAGCGTCTCCCGCGAGCCCCAGCTCGATGGGGAAGAAGCGCCCGATGGCGGCGGCCTCCTGGTCGACCTGGATGATCTTCGCGTCGCGATTGAGGTTGTCGTAGGAATAGAAGGTGGTGTTGAACCCGAGCCGCGTGCCCAGGGCGAGGATCACATCGGCCTCGCGCGCCAGGGCGGAGGAGACCGCGTTGCCGCGCGGTCCCACCTGGCCCGCGTAGAGCGGATCGTCGCAGGGAATGGCGTCCCCGTGTCCGGGCGAAGTGGCGATGGGCGCCCCGAGGGCGCGCGCGAGGGCGAGCGCCAGCTCGTGGGCCCCTGCATTCTTGATGCCGCCACCGGCGATGATGAGCGGCTTGGCGGCCCCGGCCAGCAACTTGGCCGCGCGCTTCACCAGGTCCGGATCGGCCACGGAGGGTCCATGGACCCGATACCCCGCGGGCGGGCCCGCCGGCTCCATCGCCGTCACCTCCGCAAGGATGTCGCGCGGGAGGTTGAGCGCCACCGGGCCGCGGCGTGGCGTGAGTGCCGTCGTGAAGGCCTCGCGCACCATCTCCGGGATGCGCTTCGCCTGCGTCACCGTCCAGGTCTTCTTGGTGACCGGCTTGAACAGCGCCTGCTGGTCGACTTCCTGGAAGGCATCGCGGTAGACGTGCGCGGAGGAAAGCGACCCCGCCAGCGCCACCACCGGCGAGTACGCCGCGTGCGCCTGGGCGAGACCGGTCACGAGGTTGGTGGCTCCCGGCCCGTTCTGCCCCGCGAGGAAGACGCCGGCGCGGCCCGAGGCGCGCGCGTAGGCGTCGGCCATGTGGACGCCGGTGCGCTCGTCGCGCACGCCGATGAAACGGATGTCGCCCGCGTCGTAGAGCGCGTCGAAGATTTCCATGCCGGCCGAGCCGATGAGGCCGAGGACGTGCTGGACCCCTTCGGCTTGCAACGCCTGGACCACCGCCTTGCCACCGGAGATCTCGGCCATCAGTCGGCCCTCGCCCCGCTCGCCTTCACCAGCGCGCCCAGCTTGTCGATCTCCGCCTTGATGTAGGCGTCGAACTGGTCCAGCACCACCTGCTTGGGCACCAGGCCCTGCTGCGCCATCTTCTGCTGCACTTCCGGCAGCGCCGTGATCTCGTTGATCTCCTTCGCCAGCCGCTCCATCACGGGCCGGGGTGTCTTTGCCGGCGCGACCAGCGCGTACCAGATGCTGTAGTCGAAGTTCCTGAGCCCCTGCTCGTTGGCGGTGGCGACCTCCGGGAGGAGCGGCGTGCGCTGCATGTCGGTGAGCGCGACGGCGACGACGCGCCCGGCCTTCAACTGCGCCTGGGCGAGCGCGATGGGCGGGAAGGCGACGTCGATGCGCCCTGCCATCACCTCGGTCACCGCCTCCTGAACGCCCTTGTAGGGGACGTGCACGATGTCTATGCCGGCCTCCTTGCGAAGGTACTCGCCCACCAGGTGGGTGGCGCCTCCGATGCCGGCCGAACCGTAGTTGAGCTGCCCCGGCTTGCTCTTCGCAAGCGCGATCAGCTCCGGCAGCGTCTTGATGTTGAGACCCGTCTTCACGATCACCACCGTGGGCGAGCTGGCCACGAGGGCCACGCCGGAGACGTCCTTCAAGGTGTCGTAGGGCATCTTCGAGAACAGGGTCGGGTTCACCGCATGTCCGGAGGACACCATCTGCAGGGTGTAGCCATCGCCGGGCGCGGCGAGCATCGCCTGCATGGCGGGGATGCCGCCCGACCCGGGCTTGTTCTCGACGATGACCGGCTGGCCCATGCGTTGCGTGAGCTTCTCGGCGTACATGCGCGCCAGAGTGTCGGTGAGGGCGCCCGCCGAGAACGGGACGATGATGCGGATGGACCGGTTCGGATAGTCCTGCGCGAGCGCCGGGGCGGCAAAGGCGAGGAGGGTGAACACGAACGTTGCGAGCCGGGAGGTCATGGTAGGTGCCTTGGGTCTTGGGTTCGACGAGGCCCCAGAATAGCCTGAATGTCGACATTTTGGCAAATCACTTGGAGGACCTTACAATCGACCCCATGGAATCGCGCTTCTCCCCCATCGGCCTCACCCCCACCCTGCCGCTGCAGATCGCTGAGCGCATCGGCGCGGGCATCGTGGAGGAACAGTTCGCACCCGGCGAGCGCCTGAAGGAGGTGGAGCTCGCGCTCGCCTTCGGCGTGAGCCGCGCCACCGTCCGGGAGGCCCTGCGGCTGCTGGAGCAGCGCGGCCTCGTGAGCATCCTGCCCCAGCGCGGCGCGCGAGTGATGGACCTCTCGCGCAAGGAGCTCGAGGACCTCTTCGAAATCCGCGCGGCGTTGCTGGGCCTCGCGTCGCGCCGCCTTGCGGCCGACCCCGATCCCGCCGCACTGCGCGAGTTGCGCGCGGGTGTCGCCGCCCTGGAGCGGGCGCTGGGGGACTCCTCGCGCTACGCCCAGGCGAGCGCCGCGCTCGTGATGTCGATCACGCGGTTGTCCGGCAACGTGCAGCTGCTCGATTACATCGGCGGCTTCGCGCAGCGCTTCGGGCGCTATGCGCGCCTGGGCCTGGTGCGGCGCGAAAGACGCGAACAATCGTTGGCTGACTGGCGAAAACTCGTCCGAGCCATCGCCGCCGGTGATCGGGCGACGGCGGAGGGCACCCACCGGGAGCTCGCCCTCAGCAACCTGGCAGCAGGGCTGGCCGAGATCGATCGGCGCGAGGCGCAGAAGAGGTAGGCGGCCTGCCCGGACCTACGACCCGGGCCGCGCGCGACATGTCGCTCTCCCCTACGCCAAGTGGGGAATCAGCTTGTCCAGCGTGATCGGATAATCCCGCACCCGCACCCCGGTCGCGTTGTAGATCGCATTCGCCACGGCGGCCGCGGTGCCGCAGATTCCGAGCTCGCCGACACCCTTCGCCTTCATCGGCGACGATTCGGGGTCCACTTCGTCCAGGAACACGACCTCCTGGTGCGGGATGTCGGCATGGACGGGCACCTCGTACCCCGCGAGGTCGTGGTTCACGAAGAAGCCGCGCACCTTGTCCACCGCCAGCTCCTCCATCAGAGCGGCGCCGACCCCCATCGTCATGCCGCCGATCACCTGGCTGCGCGCGGTCTTCGGGTTCAGGATGCGCCCGGCGGCACACACGGCGAGCATGCGACGCACCCGGACCTCGCCCGTATGCCTGTCTACACCCACCTCGACGAAGTGCGCGCCGAACGTCGCCTGCTGCTTCAGCTTCGTGAAATCGCCGAACTCGATCGCGTCCTCGGCGACCAGCCCACGATCGCCGGCGGCGGTGGCAAGCGGCATGCTTTCCGCACCCGACCGGACGTTTCCGTCCGCGAAAACCACATCCTTCACGTTGAAGCCGACCTTCTGCGCCACGGCCTCGCGAAGCTTCATGCACGCCGCATAAACGCCGGCGGTGGAGCAATTTCCGCCCCACTGGCCGCCCGAGCCGCACGAAACCGGGAAGGTCGAATCCCCCATGCGAACGCGCACCTGGCCAAGCGGCACGCCCATCATCTCCGCGGCCGTCTGCGCGATGACCGTGTAGCTGCCGGTGCCGATGTCGGTCATGTCCGTCTCAACGGTCACGATGCCGTTCCGATCCAGGCGCACGCGGGCCGCCGACTTCATCTGCAGGTTGTCGCGGATGGCGGCGGCGACGCCGTAGCCCACGAGCCAACGGCCGTCGCGTACTTGCGCCGGCTTGGCATTGCGCTTCTCCCAACCGAAGCGACGCGCGCCCATGCGCAGGCATTCGACCAGTTGCCGCTGGGTAAAGGGCTTCGGAGGCGCCGGCTCGGGTTTGGCCGCCTTGGATGGCGAGTCACCCGACTTGGGCTTCGCCGGCGGCACGTCGGGCACGAACTGGGTGTCGTTGACGATGCGGAACTCCACCGGGTCCATGCCCAGCTTCTCGGCCATCTCGTCGATGGCGATCTCGAGCGCTGCGAGCCCCGGCGCCTCGTTCGGCGCGCGCATCGCGTTGTGCTCGGGCAGGTCCAGCACCGCGAGACGGTTGGCGGTCATGCGGTTGGGCCCCGCGTACAACGAGCGGGTCTGGATGGCCGCGGCCTCGGGGTTGCCGCCCGGCAGGTCGCCGGACACGCTCTCGTGGCCGATGGCGGTGATCTTGCCGTCCTGGGTGGCGCCGATGCGGATGCGCTGGATCGTGGCCGAGCGGTGGACCGTGTTGTTGGCGATGAGTGCCCGATCGAGCGCGACCTTCACCGGGCGCCGTACCGCGCGCGCGCCCAGCGCCGCCAGCAGCGCATCGGCGCGCAACCACAGCTTGGCACCGAAGCCGCCCCCGACATAGGGCGACATCACGCGCACCTTGCTCACCGGAATGCCGAGCGTCGTGGCGACGTCGGCCGCGGTCCAGTTGATCATCTGGTTCGAAGTCCACAGGTTGAGGACATCCCCATCCCAGGCGGCGATGGTCGCGTGGGGCTCCATCATCGCGTGCGACTCGTGGGCCGTGTGGTAGGTGGCGTCGAGCTTCACCGGCGCCGAGGCGAAGGCACCGCCGAAATCGCCGACCTCGCTCTCGGCCGCGGCGCCGGAGCTCTCGGCCGGCTTCGCCGTGCCCTTCTTCGCCTCGAGGTCGTAATTCCCCCTGGACGGCGCGTATCGGATGCGCACGAGGTGCGCTGCGGCGCGTGCCTGCTCCCATGTGTCCGCCACGACGAGCGCGATGGCCTGGTGGTAGTGCTGGACCTCCGGCCCGCCCAGCAACCTGGCGGTGTTGAATTTACCCTTGCCGAGCTTGCCTGCATTCTGCGAGGTGACGATGGCGAGGACGCCGGGCGCCGCCTTCGCGGCCGTCACGTCCATCGAAGCAATGCGCCCTTTCGCGATGCCAGCGGGAACGATGTAGCCGTAGGCCGGGCTCATGGCGACGTCGTGCCGGTCGTGAGCGTAGGGCGCCGTGCCGGTGGTCTTTAGCGGGCCGTCGACTCGGTCTACAGGCTGGCCCACCACCTTCAGCTGGTCGATGGGGTTCCTGGTGGCGGGTTGATCGAACTTCATGGTCTAGCCTTTCGCTTCGGCGAGGACGGAGGCGAGCGTGCGCTCGGCGAGCAGGAGCTTGAATGCGTTGTCGGGCGTGGTCCTGGCACCGGCGAGGACTCCCGCGGCGACGGCTTTCGCGCCGCGCGTCATCTCGCGCTCGGCAGCCTCCACGCGCCACGGCTTGTGCGCCACGCCGCCAAGGGCGACACGGCCGCTTCCATCGCGCTGCACCACCGCGGCGACCGATACCAGCGCGAACGCGTACGACGCGCGGTCGCGGACTTTGCGGTAGACGTGGGTTCCGCCCAGTGGCGTGGGCAGCGTGACCGCGGTAATCAGTTCGCCGGGCTCCAGCACCGTCTCGACGTGGGGCGTGCTGCCGGGCAGCTTGTGGAAGTCGGCGATCGGAATGGTTCGCGTGGCACCGTTCGAACGCACCGTCTCGACCCCCGCGTCGAGCACGCGCATCGCCACCGCCATGTCGCTCGGATGGGTGGCGATACACGCGTCGCTCACGCCGACCACGGCGTGCTGGCGGCTGAAGCCGTTCAACGCCCCGCACCCGCTCCCGGGCTTGCGCTTGTTGCACGGCTGGTTCGTGTCGTAGAAGTACGGGCAGCGCGTGCGCTGCAGGAGGTTGCCGGCGGTGGTCGCCTGGTTGCGCAGCTGGCCGGAGGCGCCACTGAGCAGCGCGCGTGACAGCAAGGCGTAGTCACGGCGCACGCGCTCGTGGGCGGCCAGGTCCGTGTTGCGCACCAACGCGCCGATGCGCAAGCCACCTTCCGGTGTCGCCTCGACCTTGTCGAGCCCAAGCTCGTTCACGTCGATGAGGTGCGCCGGCGTCTCGATCTGGAGCTTCATGAGGTCCAGCAGGTTGGTGCCGCCGGCGATGAACTTGGCGCCCGGGGTGCGCGCGGCCCTGGCGGCGGCATCGGCGGGAGAGGTTGCACGTTCGTAAGAGAAAGGTCTCATGGGCGTTCCCTCACCCCCGCTACCTCGGCGATCGCCTCCTGGATGTTGGAGTAGGCGCCGCAGCGGCAGATATTGCCGCTCATGCGCTCGCGGAATTCGGCGTTCGACATCTCGGGCTTGCGCATCAGGTCTGGCGTTACGTGGCTCGGGACGCCCGCCTTCACTTCCTCGAGCATCGCCACCGCCGCGCAGATCTGTCCCGGCGAGCAGAAGCCGCACTGGAAACCGTCGAGTTACACG
>JANMHV010000146.1:0-7974 GCA_031375445.1 Burkholderiales bacterium
GCTGGTGAAGCAGCTCGCGAACCGCTTCGGAGAGTCGTACGAGCTTTTCGACCCCGTCTCGGTCCACTACCGCTCGATGTTCCACGAGCGCGGGGCCTCGCCCTTCCACTGAAATAATTGGGTCAGAACAGATTTTCCCGAGCGCGGGAAAATCTGTTCTGACCCAATTATTGTTCTACGTCCCCAGGAAGTCCTTCTTGCCGACTTCGACGCCGTTGTGGCGGAGGATGTCGTAGGCGGTGGTCACGTGGAAGTACACGTTGGGCAGCACCTGGTGCAGCAGGTACGGCTGCCCGACCATCGACTTCTCCCCGGAGCGCGTCTTCCAGGTGACCGTACGATCCTCGGCACCCTCGAACTGCGCCGCGGTGAGCGTCTTGAGATAAGCGACCGTCTTCCGGCAGCGCTCGATCAGTTCCGGAAAAGTCTTCTCGTTGTCTTCGAACGCCGGCGCCGCCTGCTGGGCGAGACGCGCGGCACCGCCCTTCGCGGCATCGGAGGCGACCTGCACCTGCCGCGAGAGCGGAAACATGTCGGGATAGAGACGCGCCGAGAGCAACACCTCGGGATCGATCTTCTTCGCCTCGGCGTGGGCCTGGGCCTTCTCCAGGATGGCGGCCAGGGCCTCCAGCGCGCGGGTGGATGAGGCGACGGTTGCTTCGTGCATCGAGAGCTTCATGATTCGTGTCCTTGGGAGTACTGCGGAGTAAAGCGGAATATTGCCAGACGTGATTCTGCCGTAATCGCGGGGACGCGTTTCCCGCAACGCGAGCGCGCCCTCCTCCGTACCTCCCCGGCACCCTCCGGCCCTAGATTGGTTTCACGCCGATCGCGGCGCAAACCCCGAAGGGGACGACATGAACACCCGCTACGAATTCGACTACACCTCGACCCTGTACAACCTCGCCCTCCGCGCCGTTATAGTGGGGGTAGTGACCCTCGCCGCGTTGACCACGGAGCCGACCGATCCGAAACCACTCACCTCCGCGCAAGTGCTGGTTCACACGGGTGAAGGGGAAGCCGCGGAGCAGCCGGCGACGTTCTGAAACTTACGCCGCCGCGCCTAGCTTTTGACGCACGAAGTCCGGAATGCGTGTCGGCCGGTCGAGGGCGAGGTTCATGAAGACGATGGTGGCCCGCCCCGTGGCCCACGCCTTCGCCTCGCCCACCGGCGCGATGTCATAGTGGGTGACGAGGCTCGAATTTCCCGGCGGCTCGGCCGAGACCCGCACCTCGATATCCGCCGGATACACCAGCGCCCGCTTGAAATCGCACGCGGCGCCCACAATTACCATCCCGAGCGTCTTCCACGCCTGGTCGGCCGGCACGACGCTCTCGAAGAAGCCGATGCGTGCCTGTTCCATGTAGCGGAAGTACATCACGTTGTTCACGTGGCCCAACGCATCCATGTCTCCCCAGAGCACCCGCAGGCGCTCGACATGGAGGATTTTGAGGGGAGGTTCCGGCGGGTTCGTTGTCATGGTGGGCGCCATTTTAGCGGCCCACTGGATTCCGCGGACGGTTGGACCATAATGGGGGCCTAACGATAAGTAACCTCTGGAGGAAGTCCATGAAAGCTCTCACCCTCACCCTGGCCGGCATCGCCCTCGCCTTCGCGGCCACGCACGTGGATGCCGCCAAGCGCTTCGGCGGCGGCAGCAACGCCGGCAAGCAGCGCCCCGCGATGCAGGAAGCGGCCAAGGCCCCGGCCGGCACGCCCGCCACCCCGGCCGCCGCACCCGCCAAGCCCGCCGCCGCTCCGGCCGCGGCACCTCCCGCCAAGCCCAGCTTCATGCAACGCTGGGGCGGCCTGCTGATGGGCCTCGGCATCGGTGCCCTGCTCGCCAGCATGTTCGGCGCCTCCATGGGCCCTGTGATCGGCATGCTCCTCGCCGGTCTCGCGCTCGCGGCCGTGGCCTTCCTTGTCTACCGGCTCATCGCCGGGCGCAAGGGCCCGCAGGAGCCGGTTGGACGCTCTCCGGAGTTCGCCACTGCGGGCGCGTCCCCTGGCGCCACCGGCGGCAACAGCCCGGGCTTCTCCGGCACCACCGGCAACAGCCCCGTTTTCTCCGGCATCGGTAGCGCGCTCGGCGGTTCCGCCGCGGCAGCCACCATGGCCGAACCCTCCGTCGCACCCGCCACGCGCACCATCGACCCGGCCGCGCTTCCAGCCTCCGAAGTGGATGGTTTCGTTCGCGTCGCCAAGACCTCGTTCATCCGCCTGCAGGCAGCAAATGACGCCGGCGACCTGGACGACATCCGCGACTACACCACCCCCGAGATGTATGCCGAGATCGCCATGCAGGTGAAGGAGCGCGGCGGCGTCACCCAGCGGGTCGAGGTGGTCAGCGTCGATGCGCGCCTGATGGAAGCCGTGGTCGAGGGCGACTACGCCATCGCGAGCGTTCGCTTCACCGGCCTCACGCGCGAAGACAACGCGAACAACCCGGAGCCGTTCGACGAAATCTGGAACGTGCGCAAGAGCCTGAAGGAGCGCAACGGCGCGTGGCTGATCGCCGGGATCCAGCAGGTCGAGTAGAAATCCCCCTCTCCCCTGGGAGAGGACCCTGAAGTTCCCCCTCTCCCCTGGGAGAGGGCCGGGGAGAGGGTCCGAAGGGCGGCGTACACCTACGCCGCCCTTCTTCTTTTCCTGCGCCTCTCGGATGCAACGCGTGGCCGAATCCGGGGTCTACTCCCTCGATACGAACCTACGACGAGGAGACGAACAATGGGATTCTTGAGAACCATCATCGGCGCCAAAGTGGCTTCCAAGGCTGTCGACTACATCAGCAAGCGCGGCCGCACCTCGGCTGAATACATCCCCTCCGGCACCGCCGTCCGCAGCACCGCCGGCAACGCAGCCGACCAGCTGCGCACCCGTGGCACCGTGCTCGCCGACCGTGCGACCGCCATCGCCAAGCAGAACCCCAAGCTGGTCACTGCCGGGGCGGGAATCCTCGCCGTGGTGCTCGCGAGCGTCCTGGCTTCGCGGAAGAAGTCGCTCTAACCACTCGCACGTCGAATCAAGACGGGCGCCCTGCGGGGCGCCCGTCTTATTTGGGCTTGCGGCCCGCGAGAATGCGAGACTGCGCCGCCTTCAGCAGCTGCCTCGAATAGAGCCGGTGGAATCCGAGCAAGGCCCGGAATGCCGCACCCATCTTGCGCTCCCCGGTTCGGGCGTCCGCCTTCGGGACCACCGCCGAGCCGAAGTACAAACGCGTCCGCACCTCCCCTCCCGCACCTTCCGCCGGCGAAACCATAAGCCAGGAGCGGGTTCCACCGGTGAAGTCGGCCAGGAGCAACTGGTCGGTGCTTCGATCCTCCACGCGCCAGGCGGCGAACGAGTCCGCCTGCCCCGCGGCGAGTTGACTCGCCTGGAGGTCCGTCGACGGCCGGGAAGCGAACGCACCGAGAAGGGCGCGTTCCACATTGAAGAGTGCGGTGGTGTAGAACGCCTCGACGAACTCCGCATGGGAGACGGCGCCGGTGACCTCCGTCACGTAGCAGTCCGCGTAGCCTCCCTTCGCCTGGTATTTGCGCAGGAGGGCGGCATCGGGGAGCTCGTGAGGTAGGACGGCGTCCATATCGCCCAGCACCAGCTTCGGGCTAGGCGGCGACGTCGATGTAATCGACCTGGCTCGACGGCGGCGGGAGAGGGATACCCTCCTCGCGCATGCCGGAAAGGTGGAGCTCGATCGCCTCTCGAATCGACTGTTGGACGTCAGCCACTGACTCCCCCGTGGCGATGCACCCTGGCAAATCAGGTACGTAAGCCGAGTAGTTCTTCTGGGCCTTCTCGATCACTACCGCGTAGCGCATGGCGTCCTCATTTCTTGAGGCCAGACTGTTTCATGATGCTGTTCAGTGTACTGATTGCCCCCGGGACACTCACTTTTCAACCTTTTCCCGCCAGAACTCCTCCATCGAGATGTACAGGAAGGAGGCCGACCATCCGATGAGCAACAACCCATTCAGCGCCTCCACGCCCGCCAGAAGCCGAACCGGCCCCACGGGAGTGAAATCTCCGAAGCCCAGTGACGTATAGGTCTCCGCCGAGAAATACATGCAGGCCCCGAGCGAGAACTCGGCACCGCCCTTGAGGCTGCCGACGTCGAACTGGGTGATCAGCACATAGAGGGCGCCACCATACAACGCCATCTCGGCCGCATGGACGATGAACGCGACCAGGACCACGATCATGAGCTTGGCGCGATCGGGGATTTCGAGCACGAGGAGGCCGGACCTGAGCCAGCGCAATGCCTCGTAGTGCATGAACGTCGTGATGACGACGAGAAGACAGCAGGCGAGGATGACGATGGGCATGCGTTGGGCGGGAGCCGCTTTCTCCAGAATTTTTCACCACCATGGTAGCCGCGACGAGGAGTCGGCAGGCCTGACTATTTCAATCCGATCAGCTCAAGCAGCCCTTCGGGCTCCCGCCAGTGATGCCCGCAGATCATTCGCGAGATGTTCCACACCCCGTCCTCGACCCGAACACCATGACCCTGGGCCCCGAACGCCGCAAGGCAACCGTGCTCGGCCTGGCGTTCCGGCATGTACTCCCTGACCAGGAACTCGTTGGTGTGCCCGAACGGGTACGCGAACAGACCACACGAACCGGCTTTGAGCCTGACGAAATCGGACGCCTTGCGAATCTCCCGATCGGCATCGATGTAGTTGTCCACGACGGTGAAATCGTTACGGGTATCGCTCATCGTGAGCGCCGTCGTCGGCAAAGTGCCATGGACATGGTCCCAGCTATGGTTGCCGATCTCGAACAGCCCGCTTCCCAATGCTTCAGACCACCAACTGTCATCGAGCCAGTTTTGGAGGAAGGTGTAACCGCAGTCGTCTGCTACCTCCATGACCCGCCGCGCTCCGGAAGAGGCAATAACGAAACTCGTGGCGTGCATCGCCCCCCCCCCCCCGCAGAACACGACCGCAAGATGCTCGCGAAGCTCTTCTGCGGCCCATGCACCGGATGCACGAAATCCTCGACGTCGAAGATCGGCCCATCGTCGAATGAAAGGCCAATTAGCGCTTCGTCGCCCCCGAGGTCGCCGTCACGCACGCGTTGTGCGACCTCCCGAAGCGAGATGACCCGGGCGCCTCGCGCAGCCAGCATCGCGAGGTCGGTCGCGAGGGCAACATGGTCGTTGGTGGCGTAATCGCTGCCAGCGATGTTGTGGGAGTGATAAACCAGCACCGAACAGGTCACTTCGCCTTCCTCCCCCCGCTGGTGTCCGCCACCGGATCCCGGGCGAAATCGAAGTATCCGATCATCATCTCGTCGGTGGTCTGCAATCCCCACGGCACGGTGCGATTGGGATCGGGGTTCCACGGATTGCTGCGACTGTTGTTGAACCACGCGGTGGCAAGGAGCTTGGACCCGGCAGGCGCCGCGATCGGCTCCTTGAGCTCGTAGTACGACTGCCAGCCGAAGTCGAACTTGGGCACGTTGAGCACCGGCACGACCTTGCCATCGGGATAACGAAGGTCGTACCGAAATGCGCCGCCGCGAAAGTGCATGTGCGGAAAGAGGGAGAGCAACATCCCCGGTTCCTTGAACGCGTACTCGGCCTTGACCTGGTAGTGCGGATCGTTCGGCGGAATCTTCAGATCCGGATTGAACGCCGAGATGCTCTCCACCTCCCGCAACGGGCCCTTCGCGAAGCGAAATCCCACCTGCGTCCGATCCAGCGCCTCCGCGCCATTGGGTTGGTAGTGGACCTCCACCTTCACCCACGCGCCCTTCGGAAGCCGCTTGCCCATGCCGGGGGGAAACAGGATCCCCACGGAGCCCGGGACCGTCGCAGCGTAGAAACCCGCCACCCCATTGCTCGGCGAGGGTGGTCGAATGTCGCCCGGCTTCAATTTCGACAGCTCCTCCGGCGTGAGGTCACGGCGCCCCGGCTCCTCGAGATACGCAAGCGCGTGATGCACCACTTTCGGTTGGGTCGGCTTGATCTCCACGGCCACCACCCACTTGTCCTCAGTGAGGTTTGTTTTCACGTAGAAGTTCTTGTAGTCGACTGCGCCCTGGGCCGGCACCTTGAAATCCTTCGGAATCGAAATCACGTAGTCCGGTTTGCCGATGTTCCAGCCCGAGGAAAATTTTCGCGGCCGCGGCGCCTCGGCGCGATCGCCCTCCGGCGCCCCGGCCTTGATCCATCCGAGGAGATCGGCCTTCTCCCGCGGGGAAAGGCTGCGGTCGTTGGCCCAATGCCCTACCTTGGGATCCGCGGACCACGGCGGCATCCTTCCGCTCGACACCATGAGATCGATCACGGCACGGCGCTCGTAGACCTGCCGGAAGGTCTGCAGGGGCATGGGGGCGAGCCCCCCCACGCGATGACACGCCTGGCATCGATCCTGGATGACGCGGCTGACCCGGTTGCTGAACGTCACTGGCTGTTCATGAGACATGGCAACGGTCTGAAGCGACAGCGGGCATCCACGCGCCTCAGTCTGTCGGGTTTCCGGCACGCCATCGCGCAAGCCCGCATCCAGAGCCAACGTGAGCCAAGGTTTCTCCGGCCGCGCACGCTGGTAGTCGAGACCGTACTGGTCGTCGATGGCGCCGCGGTAAATGAGGGTGCCCGCGGAATCGATCACGAACGCCTCGGCGGTGCTCCGCACGCCAAGCGCCGTAGCCACGCGCTTCGCATCCTGAAGAACGGTTCTCGCCGCCGGGAAACGTCGCGCCGTCTTGCGCGCCTCCGGGGCATCGTGCGGAGTCATGTCGAGCAGCACCACGTCGTATCCCAGCGGCCGGTAGCGGCGCGAGATCTCGTCGATGCGCGGCTCGTAGCGCTGGGACACCGGGCATTCCACATCCCTAGTGATGATGAGCGCGCCACGCGCACCGAGGGGCTTGTTGAGTTGGAGCTTGCGACCTTCCAGGTCGGAGAACTCCATCCTGGCGACGCGTTCACCGGGAGTGGCGCCGATCGGCAGGTCCACCGCGGCGCGGAGCGGCAGCGCGACCAGGACGGCGGCCATAAAACCGACCCAGCGCATCAGAACGGCCCGATCGCCGCGACGCTGTCGATCAACGACTGTCGTTCGTCCGCAGCCGCACCATGCCATTGAACGATCAGGAATCGCCCGTCCACCGGAATGAAGCCGGACGCATCGCCGTCACGCCGGCTCATGACGTTGCCCGTATAGGCGAAGACAGCCTTCTTGTGCTGAAGCAGCGCGATGCTTTCTTGGAGGAGCCAGCGCGAAAGCGAGCCCGCTTTCCTGACCCGTGCCCTGTCCTCCGCGCCCATTTCGCGATAGCGCTGCACGTCCACGCACAATCCGCCGCACAAATAGACGCCTTCGGCGTGGCGCGTGTAATGCACATAACCGGCAACAGCACCGGCACGGTCGCTCGCAATGAAATGAAGGGGAAAGTTCGGGGCGGGCACCTTGAACGAGCCGAAGAACAGCGCCTCGACGGCCGCGTCCGGAGCGTCGATCTCGCGAACGATGAACGGAAAGGCCCGGACGACGGCGGCCGGTTTGGCGAAAGCTCCACGCAGACGATCTAACAGCGACACCGTTGCACCATGCCCAGGGAAACAACGGTTATTTTCTCATGACCCGGTCGAGCGCTGCGCAGCTAGCCACTCGCCGAGGTACGCTTAGCTCGACGAACGACGTTGCTACTTTCGCGGAGGGGGGTGCAGTCTTATCCATCAGGCCCGCCACTAGAGGAAGAATTTCCTCAATGGAAGCGAGAGGTTAGCGTTGACGGGCACGGGAGCGACGGACAGAATCATTTTTATTCATCAATCCGGCAGTTTTATTCAGCAGTTGCCGAATAAGAACTGTCAACCCAATACGAGTTGAACTAAACCGCTTCGCGGTGGTGTTCCTCACGTTCACCGTCGGTGAACTGATTCATCTGCAGAGTCGCTCGAAGTAGCTGCTGCGCACCTATGTCAGCGTCGTGATGCGGGGATGTTCCCGCATCTTTCGACGAGG
>JANMHV010000221.1:0-5543 GCA_031375445.1 Burkholderiales bacterium
CACCGGCCGGGGGTTGCGCCGCGGTATATTTAGTTCGGCTTTGCGCCCGGGCGGCGGCGCCGGTAAATGGGGACAGGTTACATTTCGATCGCCCGGGTGGCCTGTTGGCCACCGGACCGAAATGTAACCTGACCCCATTTCCCGCCGTGACATTCGGTGAACCAGCCACCACCTGGTTGCCCTACGATGTCGGCTCCCCAGCACCGGACCGCCGCCATGCGACAGCTCATCACCGCCGCAGCCCTCCTCCTTGCGACCCTCGCCGCCGAGGCACTCCCCGCCAACATCGAGCACGTCGAGACCTTCCGCGGCCTGTCGCAGTACCGCCTCAAGTCCAACGGCATGACCTTCCTGCTCTCCCAGGACCGCTCGAGCCCGGTAATCACGTTCATGGTCGTCTACCACGTGGGCTCGCGCAACGAGGCGCCGGGCAACACCGGCAGCGCCCACCTGCTCGAGCACATGATCTTCAACAAGTCGACGCAGAACTTCGGGCGCGCCAACGGGCACAAGACCTTCCAGGAGGTGCTGTACGAGGCCGGCGCCGACGCGGGCTCGTCCAACATGACCACCTGGTACGACCGGATGAACGGCTACTCGACTCTCCCCAGCGACAAGCTCGAGCTCGCGATGAAGATCGAGGCCGACCGCCTCGGTCGCGGCCTCATCCTCGACTCGGAGAGGAAGAGCGAGATGTCGGTGGTGAGGAACGAGTTCGAGATCGGCGAGAACAACCCGGTGCAGGCGCTCTTCAAGGCGGTGAATGCCGCCGCCGTCCAGGCGCATCCGTACCACTGGTCGACGATCGGCTACCGCTCCGACATCGAGGGCGTCACCACCGAGAAGCTGAAGGAGCACTACAAGACGTACTTCCACCCCAACAACGCGCAGGCGATCCTGGTCGGAGACTTCGACGTCGAGGCCGCGCTCGCGATGTTCGACCGCGAGTTCGGCGCCTTCAAGCGCTCGGCGCACGAAATCCCGAAGGTGATCACGGTGGAGCCGGCCCAGGAAGGCGAGCGCCGCGTCATCGTGAAGCGTCCTGGCGCCGTGAACCTGCTGATGATGGCCTTCATGCGGCCGGGCTCGATGCACCCGGACTTCCTGCCGCTCGAGGTGCTCTCCAACATCCTCACCGACGGCGTGAACTCGCGCCTGCACCAGGCGCTGGTGGAGAAGCTGCTCGCCACCGACGTGGGCGCCTTCAACTTCCTGTTGCAGGATCCCTACCCCATCATCTTCAACGCCACGCTTGCGCCGGGCAAAGGGCACGCCGAGGCCGAGGCGGTGGTGAAGCAGGTGATCGCCGACATCGTCGCGCGGGGCGTGACCGAGGCCGAGGTGAAGCGCGCGCAGCGGCAGATCGAGGTCGCGACCATCCGCGCGCGCGACGGCACCTACAACTTCACCAGCACGCTGGGGGAAGCGATCGCCTCTTCGCACTGGAAGCGGTTCCTGACCTACGTCGACGACGTGAAGGCGGTGAGCGCCGCGGACATCAAGCGCGTGGCCGAGAAGTACCTCGGGCCCGACCAGGCAACGGTGGGCTGGTTCATCCCCACGGCGAGCGTGAAGAAGGTGGACATGGCAGCGCCCGCCGCCGCGCCGCTTGCGGCACCGGAGGCGCCGTCCGCCCCGGCGGCAAGCGCGCAGGCCACCGCGCGCAGCACCTTCGCACAGCGCACGGTGCGCAAGGTGCTCGCCAACGGGCTCATCGTCGACGTGATGGAGAACCGCGCCGTGCCCACCGTGGCGGTGCGCGGGATCGTCTTCGCCGGCGATACCTCGGCCCCGGCGGGCAAGCGTGCCATGCCCGCGCTCGCGGCCAAGATGCTCGCGCGCGGCACGACCGCGCGCACCAAGGAGCAGATCGGCGCGATCCTCGACGACGTGGGCGCCACCCGCACCTATGCCGCCGGCCTCACCGAATCCTCCATCTCCGCCAACGGCATGGCGCGCGACCTGCCGATGCTGCTCGAGATCGTGGCCGAGGAGATCGCGCGCCCCGCGTTCGGCGCCGACGAGGTGGAGAAGGCGCGCAAGGAGCTCGAGAACGACTACCTGCGCGCCGACGACAGCACGTCGCTGCGCGCGATGGAGCGCCTGGCCCAGCTCGTGTTCGCGAAGGAGCACCCGTACTACGGGTTCTCGCGGGAGGAGAAGCTCGCGAGCCTGAAGGCCGTCACCGAAGCCGACCTGCGCGACTTCCATCGCTCGCGCTACGTGGGCGCGGGGATGATCCTCGCCATCGCCGGGGATGTGGACGCCGCCAGGACGATCGCGCTGGTGGAGAAGCTCTTCGGCGACCTGCCCCGCGGCCAGCGCCTCCGGTGGACCTCGATGCCGCGCGTGGCGCCTTCCGCCACAGCGGTGCGCGAGGCCGTCACCATGCGCGGCAAGGCCAACATGAACCTCATCTTCGGCACCGCCTCGGGCCTGCGCCGCTCCGATCCCGACTACGAGGCGGCGCTGGTCGCCAACGCGGCGCTGGGCCAGACGGCGCTCTCGTCGCGCCTGGGCAAGCGGGTGCGCGACACCGAGGGCCTCACCTACCAGATCTTCTCGCGCTACTTCAACAGCGAGGAGCTCGACGGCCTGTGGGCGGCCAACGTGAACGTGGCGCCGCAGAACCTCGCGAAGGCGATGAAGTCCACGCGCGAGGTGATCGACCAGTTCGCCCGCGAAGGAGTGAACGACACCGAGGTCGAGGCCCAGAAGAGCTTCTTCGCCGGCAATTACCAGGTGAACCTGGGCTCGAACGCCGGCATCACCGCGGCGCTCGTGACCGCCGAGAAATTCGGCTACGGCCCGCGCTACCTGGACGAGTACCCGGCGCGCATCCGGGCGGTCACCACCGCGCAGGCCAACGCCGCCCTGAGGAAGTACTTCCACGCCGGCAAGCTGAACGTGATCGTGGCGGGAGACCTGGAGAAGCTGCCGGAGTAATAGCTGTGACTGGACCCCGGGCCATTGCCGCCTTGCGGCGCCCGGGGTGACGAGAGGATGTCACCCCCGCGAAGGCGGGGGCCCAATGAAAACGGAGGGGCGGCCGCCTGCGCATCCTGCCTGCCGCCCCACCGTTGTCAGCTCAGGCCTCAATAATTCCCCGGCCCCATGATTTCCCAGGCCGTGTCCGGCTCGCTGTAGACCGCGCCCTGCGAGGCGATGGTGCGGCCGTTCATCAGCATCATGTAGGCCACGCCGCTCGACGAGTTGCGCCACAGCAGGTCGGCCTTGCCGTCACCGTCGTAGTCCCCATGCGCCACGATCACCCAGGCCGCGCTCGGCTCGTTGTGCACCGGGCCCTGGGAGGCGATGGCGTTGCCGTTCATGATCATCATCCACACCTGGCCGGTGGTGGTGTTGCGCCACAGCAGGTCGCTCTTGCCGTCGCCATCGAAGTCGGCGGCTGCCAGCACGCGCCAGGCGGTGTCCGCTTCGCGATAGATGAAGGCGCCGGCGAGCGAGAAGTTGCCGCCGCTGTACGTCACCGTCTGCAGGTAGAGCTCGCCGGTGGTGGAATTGCGCCACAGCAGGCCGTTCCTCTTGCCGTTCGCGGTGAAGTCGCCCGAGGCCACGATGCGCCACTGGGTGTTGGCCTCGGCATAGACCATCGCCTGCGCCTTCACCGTCGAGCCCTGCATCAGCATCACGAACACCTGCCCGGTCACCGAGTTGTGCCACACGAGGTCCGAGCGGCCGTCGCCATCGAGGTCCGGCGTCTGCACGACCACCCAGTTGGCCGACGGCTCGCTGTAGAACACCTCGGAGCCGATGACGGTGCCGCCGGAGCCGAAGCGCACCATCGCGATCGCGCCGCTGGCGGCGTTGCGATAGAGCAAGTCCGCGAAGCCGTTGCCGTCGAAGTCGCCGTCGCCCACGATATCCCAGGCGGTGTTGGCCTCCCTATACACGTGCGCGCCCGAGGAAAGCACCAGCCCGTTGGCGAGGAGGCGATACACCTGCCCCGTGCTGGCATTGCGATACAGCACGTCCGAGCGGTCGTCGCCATTCAAGTCCATGGTCGTGGCCAGCGTTCCGGGAGCCGCGCCGAGCGTGAATACGGCGGTGACGCTGCGATCCGCGCTCATGGTGAGCACGCACGGCGCGGTGCCGGTGCACGCACCCAGCCATCCGGCGAAATGCGATCCCTCCTGCGCCGTCGCGGTGAGGGTCACGCTCGAGTCGCGCGCGAACTGCTTGCTGCAGCTGCCGGTGCAATCGAGCACCGGGGGATCGTTCACGCTCACGGTGCCGAGGCCCGTGCCGGAGCGCGCGAGGCTGAGCGTGTAGACCTGCGGCACGTTCACGGGCTGCGCGAGCGTCGAGGTGTCGCCGTTCGCGAGGTTGGCGACGCTCGCCGCGACGTTGCGCGTGTCGGCGGGAAGGTTCGCCACGAAGGTGCCGTTGCCGCTCGCGTCGAGCGTGACATCGAGCTCGCCCGCAAAGCGTTCCGCGGAGGTGGTGTTGCCGTCGCCCGGCTGGGAATTGTGGAAGAACTCGAGCCGCATGGTGGCGTTGGCGGGCCCGGTCACGTTGCCGAACACCCGCACCTGCGCCGGCGACTCTGATATCGCGGTGATTTGCGGCGGATTGTCGTTGCGCTCGCCGCCCGACGCCACGGTGAAGAAGCCCCAGGGCTTCCCCACGTGGCCCGTGACGATATTGCGCGACACCCGGATTCCCCCCGCCATGCCCAGCCCCATCGGCCCGCCCGACACGTTGTAGATCACGTTGTTGCGCACGGTAATGTTGCGGGCGTACGGCGTCCCGCCCGAAAGGCCGCCGGTCAGGCCGATCGCTCCGACCATTCCATTGGTATTCACGGGCAGGCCGGCCGGCGAGACGTTGAAGTAGTTGCCCTCGATGAGGGAGGCTTCGATCCCCTCGCCATAGATGCCTCGCGACCCGAACTCGCAACAGAGCGCCGCGTTGCGGTGAGTGAAGAGGTTGCGGTCGGCGGGCGCGGGGCCGCCGATCGTGACACCGCTCATGTACGCGCCGACCATGGTGAGGCCCTTGGAGACGATGCCCGTGGCCATGGTGCCGTCGGCATGCCAGCCGAACCAGTTGCCCGACACCGTATGGCCGCCGCCGTTGAAGAGGACCGAGCCGCTGTTGGCCGGACGCAATTCGACGTTGTGGCGCGGGAACGCGAATCCCCGAATGGTGACGGTGAAGATGGCGTTGGCGCCGAAGGGGTGGTCTGAGCCCACGACCTGGAGGGTCTTGGTGACGTCCGGCCCGGGGCCTTCGAGCTCGATCCTGATGTGGGCATCGTTAGCCATGTCGGTGCGGGTGTTCGCGGATGCGCCGGACTGGGTGTAGCCGTCCACCACCGTGTTGCTGCACCGCACTCGCAGCAGGTCGGGCGACTGGATCTTGCAGATCCCGGTGGCGGCATTGCAGTTCGGGTCGGTGGACGCGGGGATCGCGAACTCGATGCGCGAGCTGCTGGGGCAGGACGCAGCCTGGTCGATGAGCACCCCGGCGAGCGAGCCCGCTCCGCTGGACTGGGTATTGGTGACGGTGAAGACCGTCTG
>JANMHV010000237.1:0-7149 GCA_031375445.1 Burkholderiales bacterium
GCCGGTGCTCGCCATCGCGGGCTCCGGCACGATGAGCCAGTACCGCGAGAACAGCATCGCGAAGCCGAGCATGGTGTTGTAGAAGGGCGTGTTCGCCGAAAGGCCCGCGAAGGCGCTGCCGTTGTTGTTGCCCGCGGAAGAGAAGGCGTAGAGGATTTCGGAGAATCCGTGCGCGCCCGGATTCGCCACACCGGCCTTGCCGGGCTCCACCAGCACCGCGACGGCGGTCCCGAGCAGCACCACGAGCGGCGGAATGAGGATCACCACCGCCGCCATCTTCATCTCGAAGGACTCGACCTTCTTGCCGAGGTACTCGGGCGTGCGCCCGATCATGAGCCCGGCGACGAATACGGCCACCAGGGCGAACACAAGCATCCCGTAAAGGCCCGAGCCCACGCCGCCGAAGATCACCTCGCCCAGCTGCATCAGCACCAGCGGCACCATGCCGCCGAGCGGAGTGAGCGAGTCGTGCATCGCGTTCACCGAGCCGTTGGAGGCCGCGGTGGTGGCGGTGGCCCAGATCGCCGAATTGGCGATGCCGAAGCGCACTTCCTTGCCTTCCATGTTGCCGCCGGAAGAAGAATCACTCGCCACGGTGTCGGCCCCGGCGCGCGCGAGCGCCGGGTTGCCGTGTTGCTCGAACGCGACCGTGGCAGCCAGCATCACCACGAACACCGCGGTCATCGCCGCGAGCAGCGTCCAGCCCTGCCGTGGGTCGCCCACCATGCGTCCGAACGTGATGGGCAACGCCGCGGCGATGAGGAGGATCGCGAGCATCTCCAGGAAGTTCGAAAGCGGCGTCGGATTCTCGAACGGATGCGCCGAGTTCACGTTGAAGAAGCCGCCGCCGTTGGTCCCCAGCTGCTTGATCGCGACCTGGGAGGCGGCGGGCCCCAGGGGCAGCGCCTGCTCGCGGGTGGTCTTCTTCTCGACCACCGGCTGGCCCGCGGTGTCCAGCACCGGCTTGCCATCGGAATCCTTCTTCGCTTCCTCGTAGTCGACCTGCTCGACCGTGCGGGCCTGGGCATACGGACCGAAGGTTTGCACCACACCCTGGCTCACGAGGGCGAGAGCGAGCACGAAGGAGAGCGGCAGCAGGATGTAGACCGTCGAGCGCGTGAGGTCGGCCCAGAAGTTGCCGAGTGTCGCGCTGGAGCGGCGCGAGAAGCCGCGGGCGAGGGCCGCGAGCACCGCGATGCCGGTGGCGGCGGACACGAAGTTCTGCACCCCGAGACCCAGCATCTGCGAGAGGTACGACTGCGTGGCTTCGCCCGCGTAACCCTGCCAGTTGGTGTTGGAGGCGAAGCTCACCGCGGTATTCCAGGCCGAGTCGGGCGAAACGGCCCCGAGGCCCGCCGGGTTGAGCGGCAGGATCGCCTGCAGGCGCTGCATCGCGTACACCACGAGGAGGCCCGCGAAGTTGAACAGGAGCACCGCCACGGCGTACTCGGTCCACTTCATCTCGCGCGCGGGATCCACTCCCGAGGCGCGATAGGCGAGGCGCTCGCACCACCCGAGCGCGGGCGTGAGGAAGGTGCGCTCGCCGGTGAGTACCCGCGCCAGGAACTCGCCCAGGGGTTTGGCGAGCGCGAGTAGCACGACCCCGTAGATCGAGCATTGCAGGAACAGGTTCCAGCTCACGAGAAATCCTCCGGCCGGAAGAGCGCCCAGACGAGGTAGATGAAAAGGGCTCCCGCCGCCACGAGGCCCAGGAGGTGCAGGCCGCTCATTTCGAGCCCCGCAGGCGCTCGAACAGGAATACGAGCGCCACGCTCGCGCCGAGGAAACCGAAGGTGAGGGCGAGGTAGAGGAGGTCGTTCATCTTGCGGGAGGCTCCGTCGAATTCCATTCCGGAAGTCTGGGGATGCGCGCGTAAAAAGACCGTAAATGTTGGCCCCGCGCGGCATCGTCGCCGCATAAACGGGCATAGACTTCGCGGCATGGAGCCCGACCGTCCCGATCCCGATTTCCTGCTGGCGCGGACGCGCCGCGAGGAGCTCGCCGCTGCCCGTGGAAGGCTGCGCATCTTCTTCGGCTCCTCCGCGGGCGTCGGCAAGACCTACGCGATGCTGCAGGCCGCGCACCGTCGCCGCGACGAAGGCCGCGACGTGTTGATCGGCGTGGTCGAGACCCATGGGCGCGACGAGACCGCACGCCTGGTCGAGGGCCTGGCGGTGCTGCCGCCGCGCGAAGTCGAGCACAAGGGGCGGGTGCTGCCCGAGTTCGACCTCGATGCCGCGCTCGCGCGTCGCCCACAGGTGATCCTGGTCGACGAGCTCGCGCATACCAACGCGCCCGGCTCGCGCCACCCGAAGCGCTGGCAGGACGTGGAGGAGCTGATCGCGCAGGGCATCGATGTCTTCACCACCCTCAACGTGCAGCACCTGGAAAGCCTGAACGACGTCGTGGGCGGCATCACCGGCGTGCGCGTCTGGGAGACCGTGCCCGACACGTTCTTCGACGCCGCCGACGAGATCGTGCTGGTGGACATTCCGGCCGACGAGCTGCTCGCGCGCCTGAAGGAAGGGCGCGTCTACCGCGGCGAGCAGGCCGAGCGCGCCGCCGGCAACTTTTTCCGGAAGGGCAACCTGATCGCGCTGCGCGAGCTGGCGCTGCGGCGCACCGCCGACGTGGTGGAAGGCGACGTGCAGAGGTACCGCTCCGACAAGTCGATCGACGGCGTCTGGAAGACCCAGGCGCGGCTGCTTTGCTGCATCGGACCCCATGCCGGCTCCGAGCAGGTGGTGCGCGCCGCCGCGCGCCTCGCGCAGCAGCTCGACATGGGCTGGAACGCGGTGTACGTCGAGACCCCGCAGCTGCAGCGCCTGCCCGCGCCCGAGCGCGAGCGCATCCTGCGAGTGGTGAAGCTGGCGCAGGAGCTGGGTGCGCGCACCACCATCCTCGCCGGCTCCGACCCGGTTGCCGCGCTGGTCGAGCATGCGCGCAAGGAGAACACCGGCACCGTCGTGGTGGGGCGCAGCGGCGCCCGGCGATGGCCCTGGCGCCGGTCTCTCAGCGAGGCCATCGCCGCCCTGGAGAACGACCTCGACGTGATCGAGATCGGCCGCGGCGGGCGCGAGCGCGGGGCTCCCATCGCGGCTCGCGAGGCGCTCCCCGAGGCCAGGGCCGACATGAAGTCGGCCGCGCGGCGCATGCGTTACGGGGCGACGCTCGCGGCCTGTGCCTTCACCACCGGCGTCGCGGCGGCGCTGTTCCCCTATTTCGAGCTCGCCAACCTGGTGATGGTGTTCCTTCTCACCGTGGTGCTGGTGGGCGTGCAGTGGGGACGGGGCCCCGCGATCCTCGCTGCCGTCGTGAACGTCCTCGCATTCGATTTCTTCTTCGTGACGCCGCGTTTCTCCTTCGCCGTGAGCGACGCCGAATACCTCCTCACGTTCGCCGTGATGCTGGTGGTCGGTCTCATCACCGGACAGCTCGCCGCGGGGGCCCGGTACCAGGCGCTCGTGGCCGGCCATCGCGAGGAGCGCGCGCACACGCTCTACGAATACGCGCGCGACCTCTCGGGCCTGCTCACTCCCGAACAGGTCGTCGAGACCGCCGAGACGTTCATGTCCCAGGCGTTCCGTGCCGCGGTGCGCATCCTGCTGCCCGATGGCGCCGGACGGTTGCAACTCGCCGGCACCGGGTCGAAGAGCCCGGTGGACGCTGCCGCCGCCCAGTGGAGCCACGATCGCGGCCTGCCGTCGGGCGCCGGCACCGACACGCTTGCGGGCAACGACTTCCTGTTCCTGCCGCTCAAGGCCCCGGTGCGAACGCGCGGCGTGCTTGCGATCCGGCCGCAGCGCACCCGCGACCTCCTCGTTCCCGAGCAGGTCCGTCAGTACGAAACCTTCGCCGCGTTGACGGCGATCGCGCTCGAGCGCGTGCACTACGTCGAGGTCGCCCAGGACGCGCTGGTGAAGATGGAGAGCGAGGCGCTGCGCAACTCGCTGCTCGCGGCCCTCAGCCACGACCTGCGCACCCCCCTCGCGGCCCTCCTCGGGCTCTCGGAAACCCTGGCGCTCACCCGGCCGGCGCTCTCGGCCCAGCAGTCCGACATCGCGCGCACGCTGGCGGAGGAGACCCGCCGCCTCATCGCGCTCGTGAACAACCTGCTGGACATGGCGCGCATCCAGAGCGGCGAAGTGCGGTTGAACCTCGCCTGGCACCCGCTCGAGGAGGTGGTGGGTACGGCGCTGCGCGCGGCACGCGCCGCCATCGGCCCGCGGAGTGTCGCGGTGGACCTACCGCCGGATCTCCCACTGGTTCAGATCGACGCGGCTTTGATCGAACGCGTGCTGGTGAACCTGCTGGAGAACGCCGGCAAGTACACGCCGCCCGAAACGCGTGTGGTCGTGAGCGCCCGCGTCGTGGACACCGAGATGGAAATCCGGGTCATCGACGACGGGCCGGGCATCCCGCGTGGCCGCGAGGATGCCATCTTCGAAAAATTCGCGCGCGGCGCGAAGGAGACCGCGACGCCGGGAGTGGGCCTGGGCCTCGCCATCTGCCGCGCCATCGTCGAGGCGCACCAGGGTCGCATCCGCGCGGAGTCCGCGGGCGAGCGTGGCGCGCGCTTCGTCGTGACCCTGCCCCTGGGCGAGCCGCCCGCGCCCCCGGCGTGAGCAGCCCCGCGCCCGTGGCGCTCCTGGTCGAGGATGAGCCGCAGATCCGCCGCTTCGTGCGCGCGGCGCTCGAGGCCGAAGGATGGACCGTGCACGAGACCGGAACCCTGCGCCAGGGCCTGATCGACGCCGGCACGCGCAAGCCCGACCTCGTGATCCTCGACCTCGGGCTCCCCGACGGGGACGGGGTCACGTTCATCCGCGAGCTGCGCGCGTGGACGCCGATGCCCGTGATCGTGCTCTCGGCGCGCGCCGGGGAGTCGCAGAAGATCGAGGCGCTCGACGCGGGCGCCGACGACTACCTCACCAAGCCGTTCGGGGTGGGCGAACTCCTCGCGCGCGTGCGCGCCACGCTCCGGCGCCATCCCACCGATTCAGCTTCTCCGGTGTTTCGCTTCGGCGACGTGGAGGTGGACACCGGTTCGCGCGCCGTCCGGCGGGGAGGCACCCTGGTGCACTTGACGCCGGTCGAGTACCGGTTGCTGTCGCTACTGGTCGCCAACGCGGGAAAAGTGCTCACCCACCGGCAGATCCTGCGCGAAGTGTGGGGTCCCGCGGGCGTCGAGCACCATCACTACGTGCGCATCTACATGGGACACCTGCGGCGCAAGCTCGAGGACGATCCCGCGCAGCCGCGCCACCTTCTCACTGAAACGGCGGTCGGGTACCGGCTCGCGGCCTGCGACTGAGGAGCCGGCGCGCCGGGGGCCGCACCGGGGTTTGCCAGTTGCGGGAGCGCCGCTTATGATCCGCCGCAAGCCATCGGAGGACGCGTGCAGAGCACATCTGAATCACCCATCGTCCGCAGCTACCGCGAGATCCTCCTGTGGCCGCTGCAGCTCGAGCCGCTGGCGCCGGACCAGCAGATCCAGCGGCACTGGGAGCTGCTCTCGACGCTGGAAGGCGGCGCCGCCTGGCGCGAGGTCGTCGATGAGTTCGGCTGCGATCCCGTTGATTTCCAGGAGAGGCACTACAGCGAATTCGTGACATTCCTGCCCGCGGTGCAGCGGTTCCTCTATGGCGAGGGACCGGAGGAGGCGCGGCATACGGAGCAGACCCCCTCGTCGATCCGGACTTTTCGCCGCTCCGACATCGCGAAGGTCCGGCTTACCCTGCGCGAAGGCGTGGCGCCGGTGGAGCTCGACGTCGCGCACATCGACCTCATGTTCTTCTACGACGTGGATGTGGTGCTGCTCGCGGTCGAGGTGCACGCGAGCGAGCTGCCGCTCGCGATCGTCCAGGAGGTGCTGTTCCGGTTCGGTCGGGCCTATCCGCCCCACTGGGAATCCGCCGAACGCGGCGCCACCTGCCCGTACCGCACCGAGTTGCTCGATGCGGCGGGCGCCGTGGTGGCCGCGAGCGACTTCGGCGACCGCGCGAGTTACCTCCAGTTCGTGGGGCGGCACCGGGCGCCCCGCATCGCCTCCCACTGGGCGCACGTGATGCACCCGCTGGTACTGCACGGCTCCGACGATCCCGGGCCGCTGCGGTACCGGCAAGTCGAGTACTACCGGATGCCGGTAATGGCCTATCTCGCGGTGGACGATCCGGCGCTGCTCACGCGCGCCGATTTCGTGCGCCTGGCGCTGGTCACCGCCCCGGGCCCCCGCGAAGAATTGCCCTTTTCGCGGCGCTACCTCGCGCGCTTCGAGCGGCGCTTCTGCTACGACCGGTACTTCAGCCCCGGTTCGGGAGACCCCGAGATCACCCGCACGCTCACCTGCGGCCACGATTTCGTTACCGTGGGCCCGGCGGGCAGCGCCTTCTTCACCAACGCCGAGACCGGGTTCCTCGCCCAATTCCGCCACCAGTACTTCTTGATGTTCATGATCGCCCACCTGCACAAGGCATGCCTGCTGATGCTGTCGAGCCGGCTCGCGTGGGCGATCCAGGGACTCGACATCGGCGACGTGGCTTCGGTCCGCGTGTTCAAGAAAACCATCCGGCAATCCCACGAGATCTTCCTGCGCTTCACCCACCGCTACTGGTTCCACGAGATCTCGGTCCAGGTCCAGGCGCGGGAGATCTTTTCCATGGTGAGCGACCACCTGGGCAACGAACAGCTCTACCGCGAGGTGCGCGAGCAGGTGTTCGACATGTCGCAGTACCTCGACAGCGACAACGTGCGCCGGCAGGCGAACGTGGTGGTGCGCCTCACGGTGATCACCATCGTGGGGCTGATCGGCACCACCGCCACGGGCTTCCTCGGCATGAACCTGATCGCGGAGGCGGACTCTTCGCCCTGGAAGAAACTGATGTACTTCCTGCTGGTTTTCGTGCCAACGATCTCGCTCACGTTCTACACGATCGTGAAGTCCAAGGGACTGTCGGATTTCCTGGATGCACTGTCGGACGAGCGCATGGGATGGAAGGAAAAGCTGGGAATGCTGGCGGCTGTGTGGGGCAAGCGGCAGGAGTGAGCGACACCATGTCCACCACTTGATCAAAATGACTGGCGGGGTACGGGAGGCACTTCTGAACGCAGAGGTCGCAAAGGTTACGCAGAGAACGCAGAGGAACAGCC
>JANMHV010000250.1:0-9528 GCA_031375445.1 Burkholderiales bacterium
GCGCTGGCCGCTTTCGGTCTTCACGATGATCTGGTCGCCGCGCATCTGGACGCGCGCCTTGTCGTCGACGAAGATGCGCAGCCGGCATGCGCCATCGGCGGCGCCGAGGTTCCATTCCGGCGCGCGGCCGATGCGGAACGAGGAGTCGTCCGAGTACCGGGTTTGGGCCGAGGCGGCGGTGACGCCCCCTGCGGCGAGCACGCCCATGACGAGCGCGTTGAGCCACTTGCATTGAGGTTTCATGTCGATCTTTCCGTAGGTCGGTAATGCGTCTTCCACTATCGGCCGCGGAGGCCAGGGCGGCCAACTCCGCGAGTCCGGTTCGCTTGCAGGAGCTTTCCTACCGCGGCCGGTAAAATGGGCCCCATGCTCGTCGATTCGCACTGCCACCTCGATTTTCCCGAGCTCCGGGCCGACCTGCCCGGGGTCCTGTCGCGAATGAGCGACAACGGCGTGACCCACGCCCTCACCATCAGCACGACGCTCGAGACCTTTCCCGCGGTGCGGGAGGTGGCGCGCTCGCATCCCAACCTGTGGTGCTCCGCCGGGGTGCATCCGGACGAGCGTCGCGACGGCCGCGAGGTCACCCTCGACGGGCTGGTCGCCATGGCCGACGATCCCAAGGTGATCGCCATCGGCGAGACCGGCCTCGACTACTTCCGCGTCGAGGGCGACACCGATTGGCAGCGCGAGCGCTTCCGCGTGCACATCCGCGCCGCCCGCGAGACCGGCAAGCCGCTGGTGATCCACACGCGCTCCGCCGCCGAGGACACGCTGCGCCTCATGCGCGAGGAACGCGCGGGCGAGGTGGGCGGCGTGATGCATTGCTTCACCGAAACCTGGGAGGTCGCGGAGCAGGCAATGGAGATGGGCTTCCACATCTCGCTCTCCGGCATCGTCACTTTCAAGAACGCCGTGGCGCTCAAGGAAGTCGCGCGGCGCCTTCCCGCCAAGAGGATGCTGGTGGAAACCGATTCGCCCTACCTCGCCCCGGTGCCGCATCGCGGCAAGTCCAACCAGCCCGCCTTCGTGCGCCACGTGGCCGAGGAGGTGGCGCGGCTGCGCGAATCCGATTTCGCCACCGTGGCCCGCGTCACCACGGAGAATTTCTTCCGCCTCTTCCGCCACGCGGTCCCCGGCGGCGCGGCATGAAGCCCTCCCGCGTCCTGGTCTACTGCCGTCCCGGCTTCGAGCGCGAGTGCGCCCAGGAGCTTTCGGCCATCGCCACGGAGATGGGCGTGGAGGGCTTCGTGAAGGCGCGGCCCGACAGCGGCTTCGCCCTCTTCCAGCCGCACCAGGACGACATGGGAGTCGAGCTGGGCAAGCACTTGGCACTCGACCACCTCGTGTTCCCGCGCCAGCTGTTGCGCGTGGGCGAGCTGATCGCGGACCTGCCCGAGGCCGACCGCGTGACGCCGATCGTCACCGCGGCGCGCGCGCTCGGCACGTCGTTCGCCGGCCTGCAGGTCGAGATGCCCGACACCAACGAGGGCAAGGCGCTCGCGACCCTCACGCGCCCGCTCACGCCGCACCTGGAGCGCGCCCTGAAGAAGGCGGGCGTCGACATCAACGACGCGGATGCGAGGGAGGGCTTGCACGTCTTCTTCGTCGGCGGGAGGGCCTGCCACGTGGGTGTTTCCACCGTGGGCAACTCGTCGGCCTGGCCGATGGGCATCCCGCGCCTGCACATGCCGCGCGGCTCGCCCTCGCGCTCGACAGTGAAGCTTTCCGAGGCGCTGCTCGAGTTCTTCGAGCCGCGCGACCTGGAGAAGCGCATGGCCGCGGGCAGCACCGCGGTGGACCTCGGCGCCTCGCCCGGGGGCTGGACCTGGCTGCTGGTGCAGCGCGGCATGATGGTGACCGCCGTGGACAACGGCGCCATCGACCCGTTGCTGCTGGAATCGGGGCAGGTGAAGCATCGCCGCACCGACGGCTTCCACTACACGCCGCCGGAACCCGTCGACTGGATGGTGTGCGACATGGTCGAGAGCCCGTCGCGCATCGCGACACTGGTGGCCAAGTGGATCGAGAAGGGCTGGTGCCGCGAGTCGATCTTCAACCTGAAGCTGCCGATGAAGAAGCGCTGGGAAGAGCTGGAGCGCTGCCGCGGAATCATCGACGAGGCGCTCGGCGGGGGCGGCTACTACCTGCGCCTGAAGCACCTGTACCACGACCGCGAGGAAGTGACCGCGTACCTGGCGCGGCGCACCCGCCAGGTCGACAACCCGGGAGGAGGATGAGATGGCGGCGAGGATCGTGATCAGCGAATTCATGGACCAGCCCGCGGTGGACCAGCTGGCCGCGGCGTTCGACGTGGACTACCGGCCCAAGTTGGTAGACGACCCGGAAGCGCTCGCGAAGGCGCTTGCGAACGCGCGCGCCTGGATCGTGCGCAATCGCACCCAGGTACGCGGCGACCTGCTCGCGGCCGCGCGCGAGCTCGCGGTGGTGGGGCGCCTGGGCGTGGGGCTCGACAACATCGACGTGCCGGCCTGCGAGGGCCGCGACATCCGGGTGATCGCGGCCACGGGCGCCAACGCCGAATCGGTCGCCGAATACGTGGTCACCGCGGCCCTGGTTCTGCTGCGCGGGGGCTACTTCGCCACCAAGGCGGTGGAAGCCGGGACCTGGCCGCGCCAGATGCTCTCCAAGGGGCGCGAGGGCGCCGGCAAGGTGCTGGGGCTGGTGGGCTTCGGCGGCATCGGCCAGCTCACCGCGCGCAAGGCCGTGGCCCTCGGCATGCGCGTGGTGGGGCACGATCCGCTGGTGCCGGCGGACTCTCCCGCCTGGCGGGAAAACGGGACGCAGCACCGCTCGCTGGAAGCGCTGCTGGCCGAGAGCGACGTAGTTTCGCTGCACGTGCCGCTCACGCCCCAGACCCGGGGCCTCATCGACCGCCGGCGGCTGGAAATGATGAAGCGCGACGCGATCCTGGTGAACACCGCGCGCGGGGGCATCGTCGACGAGGCGGCGGTGGCGGCGATGCTGCGGGAAGGCCGGCTCGGCGGCGCCGCGCTCGACGTGTTCGACCACGAGCCGCTGGCCGCGGGCTCGCCGCTGGTGGGAGCGCCCAACCTGATCCTCACGCCCCACATCGCGGGGGTGACGCACGAGGCCAACGAGCGCGTGAGCGCGCTCATCGCGCAGCGGGTGGCTGAAGCCTTGCGCGCTTAGATCCGGCTTTGCGCCAGGGCCCAGGCCGCGGCCCCGGTTCGGGCGAAAGCTTCCCTAGTAGCGGAACACCTGGATCAGGTTGTTGTACGAGTCCGTCCACAGCCGCCAGCCGGGCTGTGGCGCCACCGGCTCGGTCGCTTCCACGATCGCCTGCTTCAGGATGAAGGGCTTGTGCCGCGTGAGGATCACCCAGTCGCTGGTGGTGCCGCCATCCTCCCCGGTCTCGTGCAGGAACGCGTATTCGAGCCCGTGCTTCTCGGCGATGGCGAGCAGCACGGGCTTCAAGTCCAGGAAGCGGTTGGAGACGTGGAAGGCGATGACGCCCTCGGGCTTCATGTGCCGCAGGTATTCGCCCACCGCCTCGAGCGTGATGAGGTGCACCGGGATCGAGTCGCCCGAGAACGCGTCCACCGCCAGCACGTCGTAGGCCTGCGGAGCCTCGCGCCCGAGCGACAACCGCGCGTCGCCCAGCACCACCTCCACCTTGCCGGAGCAGTCCTTCAGGTAGGTGAAGTATTCGTTCGCGACTCGCGGCACCGCGGGGTTGATGTCGTAGAAGCGGTAGACGTCGTCCCCATCGGCGTACACCGCGAGCGAGCCTGCCCCCAGGCCGATCACGCCCACGCGGATCGGCTTGCCTTCGAAGGCGAGCAGCGTGCGGCCGATGCCCGAGGTGGTCTTGTAGTAGGTGGTCGCGGAACGGCGGTATTTCTCGTTCAGCCACTGCTCGCCGTGGAGGATCGAGCCGTGCACGAGGGAGCGGTACCTGGTCTCCTTCTCGTCGATGCGCGACTGGTTCTCCTTCACCCGCAGCACGCCGTAATGGTTGCGCTCGATGTGGATCGTGTCCTCGTAGAAGTAGTGCACCCGCCAGGCCAGCGCCCCGGCGGTGAACGCGATCACCACCACCAGCATGGCGAGGATCGGCATCGGCCGGTGCAGGTTCACGAGGAAGGCGAGGATGGCCAGCGCCACCAGCGTGATCTCGAGCTCCAGGTAGCCGGGCAGCGTGATCGGGGCCACGATCCCCACCAGCACCCCGCCCAGCACGCCGCCCACCGACACCACCAGGTAGAAGAGCGTGAGGTGGCGCGGGCCGGGACGTCGCTCGGCCAGCTCGCCGTGGCAGAACATGCAGACGAAGAAGAGCCCGGCGGTGAACACCAGGATCTGCCACAGCAGCTCGAACTGCAGGCTCTTGTCGGCGAGGAACCACGCCATCACGCACAGGATCCACACCAGGCTGCCGAGGTAGAGGTCGCGGCGGTACCAGCGCGCGCTCTCGAAGCACAGGATGAAGGTGAGCAGGTAGACCGCGAGCGGGATCACCCAGAGCAGCGGGATCGAGGAGACGTTCTGCGTGAGGTGGTTGGAGACGCCCAGCAGCGTGACCGAGCCCAGCGTCGAGAGTGCCAGCCACAGCCCGATGGACCCGGCGGTGGGGCGCGGCTCCTGGGCGGTGCCGGCGATCTGCCCGCCCTCCACCGTGAGGGGCGGCAGCGTGCGGCTCACCCACGCGAGCGCCCCGCAGGCGATCACGAACACCGCGTAGCCGGCCGACCAGTACAGCGACTGCTCGGGGCTGCCGAACCAGGGCTCGAACAGGAATGGGTAGCCGAGCAGCGCCAGCATGGAGGCGAAATTCGACAGCGCGAAGAGCCGGTAGGGGCTGGAGCCCGGGAAGGCCCGCGCGAACCACGACTGCACCAGGGGGCTCGTGGAGGAGAGCAGGAAGTAGGGCAGGCCCACGGTGGCGAAAAGGAGCGCCAGGATCGGCCACACCGGGTTGGCTCCGCCCTCGGGCTTCCAGGAGGCGCCCGGAACGATCGGCAGGAAGACGAGGCTGCCTACCAGGAGCGCCACGTGGATCATCGCCTGCTGCTTGCCGGGGCGCGCCGTGAGCCAGTGGGCGTATGCGTAGCCCAGCAGCAGCACGAACTGGAAGAACACCATGCACAGGGTCCACACGATCGCGGCTCCCCCGAACCACGGGAGGATCTGCTTGGCGAGGATGGGCTGGACCAGGAACAGCAGGAATGCGGACAGGAAGATCGTCGCGGCGTGCAGCGGCATTTGCTTCGGCGGGAGCGGTGGCGGCGGGTTGCGCGGATGTTAGCACGCGATCCGGGGCGCTCCGGGGGCCTAGGTACAATCGGTGCGACGATGCTTTCCCGCTACATCCGCCTGGCGCAGGCCCTCGAGCTCGCCCTGTATGTGGTCGCCGGCGCCTGGCTTTGCCTGCGCCACGACTGGCCCCTCTGGGCGATCGTGATTGCGGCGATCACGTGCGTGTTCCTCTTCCGCCTCGGCATCGTCGCGACCTCGGTGGCCCTCGGGTACCGCTATCGCTCGCCGCGCAACGGGGCGGACACCCTCGACTTCGCCGGATTGCTGCGGTACTTCGCATCCGAATACCGCGCCTGGCTCGAGTTCAACCTGTGCGCCACGCCGTGGGACGCGAAGTGGCTGCGGCGGGACCCGGAGCTCGTCCCAACCGATGCGATGCCGGTGCTCTTCGTCCATGGCTACTTCTCCAACCGCGGCTGCTTCCGCCCCCTGGTCCGCGCGATCGAGGCGAGGGTCGCGGGCCCCGTGGTGGTGCCCAATTTCCGCACCTGGTTCGCCTCCATCGAGGCCTTCGAGGAGGAGATCCATGCCGCCATCGAGCGCGTCGCGGCTGCCACGGGCCAGTCGCGCGTGTTCGTGGTCGCGCACAGCATGGGCGGCCTCGGGATGCGCACCTATTTCGTGCGGCGCGGCTCGCGTCGCGTCGCGGGCCTGGTCACGATCGCCTGCCCGCACCATGGGACGGCGCTGGCGCGCCTGGGCAGCGGGGAGAACGCGCGGCAGATGCGGCAGGGAAGCGTGTTCCTCTCCGAGCTCGCGCGGATGGAGGAGATGGCCAACCGTCCGCCGATCCTGTCGATCTATTCCCGCCACGACAACCTGGTGTCGCCCCAGGAAAGCGCGCGGCTGGCGGGCGCGCGTAACGTGGTGTTGAAGGGGTACGGCCACCTGGGGCTGCTGGCCGCGTCCGAAGTGCCCGGAGCGGTAGAGGAAGCGATGCGCGAGGCCGGCGTGGCCTTCCGCGCCTAGAGGAGCTTAAGCACCTCTTCCGCGTGGTTGGCGACGTCGGGCTTGTCGAGCACGTGGGCCACCTTTCCCTTCTCGTCGATGATGAAGGTCACGCGATCGGCCATCCCGGCCACGGACTTGAGCTTCGACAGGAGTCCGCCGCCGCCGATGGTGCCGTAGGCACGCCCGACGGCCCCGTCCTTGTCCGCGAGCAGGGGAAAGTTGAGCTTGTACTTGGTGGTGAATTTCTCGTGGGAGGCCTCGTCCTGTGTCGAGACGCCGAGGATCGCGGCGCCTTTCGCCGCGATGTCCTTGTTGTGGTCGCGCAGGGAGCATGCCTGCTTGGTGCAGCCGGGCGTGTCGTCCATCGGGTAGAAGTACATCACCAGCTTCTTCCCGCGGTAGCCGGCGAGCGAGACTTTCGTGCCGTCGGTGGTGCTGCCTTCGAATGCGGGGGCGGGGTCGCCGGGCTTGGGTCTGGACATTGGAATCTCCTCTACCAGTGGATGCCCTGGGTGATCTGCGCGAACGCCATCTGCTCCGGGGTGAGCTCGACCTCTTTTGCCGCCTCGCCCTTCTTGCCCTTCGCGGCGCCCGAGTCGGGGAACATGCGGAAGGCGGTATTCAGCAGGATCTGGGTCGCCTTCGGCGCCACCGCGTGCAGGATTTCGCCGAAGATCCCCAGGCGCGTCGCGATGCGCACCGGCTTGTAGACGATCGCCTCGACCACCAGGTCGGCGGCCTGCTCGGGCGTGAGGGTCGGCACGTGGTTGTAGAGCTTGGTGGGCGCGATCATCGGCGTCTTCACCAGCGGCATGTTGATGGTGGTGAAGCTCACGTTGTTGTCGGCGAACTCCGAGGCGGCGCAGTCGCTGAAGGCGTCGAGGGCCGCCTTCGAGGCCACGTAGGCCGAGAAGCGCGGGGCGCGCGTCAACACGCCGATGGAGGAGATGTTGATGATGTGCCCGCCGCCCTGGGCCACCATCGCCGGCATGAAGCCCATGATGAGGCGCAGGCTGCCGAAGTAGTTGAGCTGCATCGTGCGCTCGAAATCGTGGAACCGGTCGTAGGAGGAGGCGATGCCGCGCCGGATCGAGCGCCCCGCGTTGTTCACCAGGTAGTCGCAGCGGCCGTACTTCTTGAGCACCTGCGCCACCAGCTTGTCGCAGCTGGCAAGGTCGGCGAGGTCGCAGGAGACGAATTCGGCCTTCGCTCCCATCTCCTTCAGTTTCGCCATCACCGGCGTGGCCTTTTCCGGGTCGCGGGCGACCACCACCACCTGCGCGCCGGCTTCACCCAGCTTGTACGCCGTGGCTTCGCCGATGCCCGACGTGCCGCCCGTCACCACCACCACCTTGTCGTGCACCTTGCCCTCGAGCGAGCGGTCGATGAAGAGGTCGGGGTCGAGGTGGCGCTCCCAGTAGTCCCACAGCCGCCAGGCGTAGTCGTCGAGGTGGGGAACCGAAATCCCCGAGCCCTTCAGCGCCTTCTCGGCCTCGCGGTTGTCGAAGCGCGTCGGGTAGTTGATGAAGGTGAACATGTCCTTCGGGATGCCGAGGTCCGAAAGCACCTGCTTCTGGATCCGGCGCACGGGGGCCAGGCCCATCACCGAGTCGAGAACGAAGGACGGGATGAAGCTGAACATCTTGGCATTCACCCGCATCGTCATCTGCGGCGCGTGGGCCGCCTTGGCGAAGAGGTTCAGGATCTCGCCGATCCGGCGCGGCTCGGGATCCGTCAGGTGGAAGCAGCCGCCGTCCAGCCCCTTCTTGTGCGCGATGTGGTCCAGGGCGTCGACCACGAAGTCCACCGGCACGATGTTGATACGCCCGCCCTCGATCCCGACCGTGGGCATCCATGGGGGAAGGGCATTGCGCATCTTCTGGATCAGCTTGAAGAAGTAATAGGGCCCGTCGATCTTGTCGATCTCGCCGGTTTCCGAGTGGCCGACCACGATCGCCGGCCGGTAGATGCGCCACGGCACGTTGCACTCGTTGCGGACAATCCCTTCCGAGTCGTGCTTGGTGCGGAAGTAGGGGTGGTCCAGTTCCTCGGCCTCGTCGAACATGTCCTCGCGGAAGACACCGTCGTAGAGGCCGGCGGCGGCGATCGAGCTCACGTGATGGAAGCAGCCCGCCTTGATGGCGATGGCGGCCTCGACCGCATTGCGGGTGCCGTCGATGTTGGCCGACTCCTGGCTCGCGGCATCGGCGGAGAGGTCGTAGATGGCGGCGAGGTGGAAGAAGTGCTTCACCTTGCCCTTCAGCTTCGCGAGGTCCGCAGGGGCGAGGCCGAGCTTCGGCTTGGCGAGGTCGCCCACGACGGCGACGACGCGCTTTTCCGCCTCCCCCCAGCGCGGGCGCAGCGCGTCCAACTTCTTCAGAGACGACTTGCGCACCAGGACGTGGATGTCGCCCTCGCGCTCGAGCAACCGGTCGATCAGGAAACGCCCGATGAATCCGGTCGCGCCGGTGACGAAGTAGGCCATGGAACTCTCCTCCGCGAAGGTCTTGGTATTTTCCGGCAAATGATACACGGCGCCTCGATGCGGACCGCGGCCACTTTTAGGGTGAAAGCTCTAATTCCCTTGCCTATCCTGCGAATGTACCGCCCCGACTTCAATGCCACCAAAAGGAAAAGACATGGCCAAGGCCACCCGCACCACCCGCACCACCCGCAAGAGCGTCGCGCGCAAGTCCACCCCGGCCGGTTCGCTCAAGTCGCTCCAGGCGAAAGCCCGCCGCGCCATCGCTTCCGGCGTGACCACCGCCGAAGGCGTGCGCGAAGCCGCACTCGGCCGCTTCGAGGCGCTCGTCGCCCAGGGCACCAGCCTCGAGCAGCAGGGTCGCAAGCTCGCGATCTCGAAGGTTCGCGCCGCCCGCAAGGCGATCGTCGCGCGCGCCACCCAGGCCCGCACCAGCACCACCGGGGCCGTGAGCCAGCTCGAGCGCGCCTTCGAGAAGCGCGTCTCCCTCGCCATCTCGAAGCTGGGTGTGCCCAGCTCGAAGGAAGTGCGCGCGCTGACCCGCCGGGTCGCGCAGCTGCAGGCGAGCGTCGAGACCCTGCGCCGCTCGCGTGCCCGCGCCTAGATAGAAATGCCCGACCTTCGCGAAACCGTCTCCCACGATTGCTCCCTCTCCCCTGGGAGAGGGTTGGGGAGAGGGTCATAGCTGCGCGCCGTAGCAATAAACGCCGCCCCATCGGCCTCGCCCTCGCCGGGGGCGGGCCGTTCGGCGCCATCTACGAGATCGGCGCGTTGATGGCCCTCCAGGAATCGCT
>JANMHV010000260.1:0-16260 GCA_031375445.1 Burkholderiales bacterium
CTCATGCAAACCGTTTCTGGACCATCGCCGCACCCAATCCCTGATTCAATCCCCAAGCAGCGCGCACCCGCTCGCGGTTCAGTCCAACTGATCGTATCCGTCATGCACACCCCGCACGACGGATACGATCCTATTCGTTAGCGGTCAAGAAATGACAGCACCTCAATGGACCGACCATCTCCCAACTGAATTGCGCGTCATGGCAACCGATCTAAGCATTCACGGCATGACGGACCTTGCTTGGAAAACGAAGGACGCTTTCCGGGTGTTGGAGTCCACTGCCGCGCTCGGTGTCGCCGTGGTTGGCGGCGACCTATGGGCTGATGTTGATCCGAAGCTAAGACCCGCCTACTTAAACTGGTGTTGTGACATCAACTACGGTGAGTCATGGCCCGACTATGTGCGTCGGAGTTGCGAATATGGCGCGGAATATTTGGCATCCCAGCCCGGCGAAACTTGGTTCACGCTTGTGGTCTCTGAGAAGCCGGACGCAAAGCAGCTGGCGAAGAGCTATGACCGCTAACCACGCCCTGGAGCGGTCGAAATGGCAGGCTCCGGCTCCGCCACGCCTGCCCGCCGCTCAGGGCAAGCGTTAGGCGGCACATCATGTTCACGGAGGAGTTGATGCAGACGATGTTGGTTGCTGCGGGTGTACTTGCTCTCGTCACCGGTTTGGTTCACTCGGTGCTGGGAGAAGTGCTCATCTTTCGCCACCTTCGCAGGGGCGGGCTTGTTCCAGCGATGGGAGCACCCCCGCTACGTGAGCGGAACATTCGGATTCTTTGGGCAACCTGGCACTTGGCTACTGTGTTTGGCTGGGCTTTCGGAGGAGCTCTTCTCCGGCTTGCGGTTGCTCCTGACGACTCGCCGCGTGCGCTCATCGTCAGTGCAGCGGTCTTCGCTTACCTCGCCGGCTCTTTGCTTGTGCTCATTGGCACCAAGGGGCGGCATCCCGGCTGGATCGCACTTTTAGTGGTGGCGGCGCTTGCTTGGTTTGGCGCAAGTGCCCCCTAACAATTCATTCAAGCTGATGCCATTTCGTGGCACGGATTAATTCAGGCGTTAGATCGCAAGGGCGACACCATGCCACCCAGTTCACGCAAAGATAACGCAGGTGTCGTCGCACCAGCTCCGGTCATATATGGCGCAGCCTTGGCTCTTGGACTGGCCGCTGAATTCACCCTCCCAACCGTGCCTTTACCTCGGACCGTTACGCTGTGGCTCGGAGTGGTCATCATTGCGCTTTCGATCCCCATCGTCATCTCGGCGTTCAAAGCACTTGCTCGGGCAGGAACGGCCTTTGACGCACGAAAGCCCACGAGCACCATCGTTAGCGATGGAGCGTTTCAGTACAGCCGCAACCCGACGTACCTGTCACTCACGCTGCTACACGTAGGTTTCGCATTGGTCGTTGGTTCGCCTTGGATCCTGCTCATGATCGTGCCGGCTGTAGCGCTCACTCAGTGGGGGGTGGTCCTACGCGAGGAGCGGTACTTGGAAGCAAAGTTCGGTGAAGAGTACCGTCGCTACAAGACGAACGTTCGCCGGTGGCTATGAAGATGCGATCTAACCCCGCGTTCGAGCGGAGCGTCCGTCAGCGTCGCTGCCGGTGCCCTCGTCGCTGCGCTCCTCCTCGCCCGCTCAACGCAATCGTTAGGCAGCAACAAAACCGCGGCGTAAAATTGGCGGCATGCCCGAAATAAGCCGATTTCTTGGAATCGTGATCGCGATGTATACCGCGAACACGGCCCGGCGCACTTCCACGCGATTTACGGAGACTTTGAGGCTACCGTGGAGATTGAGACCGGGGCGAGTCAACGGCACTTTACCGAAGCGAGCTCAGTCTCACGTGCTGGAATGGTTGGCGCTGCACCGAGCGGAACTGCTTGAGTCGTGGGTGCTTGCTCGTGATAGTCGGCCGTTGCCAAAAATTGAACCTTTGGAGTGACCCATGATTCCTCGAGTTATCGAAGGTCGTTACATCGGCGGCCGCACCATCTGGCTGCGCTTCAGCGACGGCGTCACTGGCGAGGTTGATCTCTCCGCAGAAATCCATGGTGAGATTTTCGAGCCGTTGCGCGATGCCGAGTACTTTCGCAAGTTCGAGGTCAGCCGCGAACTAGGTACGGTTGTTTGGCCGAATGGGGCTGACTTTGCACCGGAGTTTCTTCGCGCATCAGTCAAGGATGCTGCCTAACCACACGTTCGAGCGGACCGAGGAACATCGTGGCTGCATCGTGCTCGCAATGAATTGCGCGCTCGCCGATGCGCAAGGGCAGCGGTGGTCGGCCGCTCAACTTAGCCGTTAGGCAGCAGGAGATAGATTTGCGCTGTTTGATGGCTCTACTTCTCGCACTGTCGGCATACCTCAGCGTTGCTCATGCACAAGAGCCTATCGTCGGCCTGCCATGCGAAGGATGCGAGGCTGTATTTGACGGGATGCCTCAAGAACTGAGTTCGCGCGCACGGATTGGGCAACCCGACGAACCGGGCGAACCGATGCTAGTCACGGGCAGAGTCTTTGATGCTCAAGGTAGACCTGCGGGCGGCGTCGTGATCTATGCCTATCAGACCAATAGCAAAGGTATATACCCTACCTCCAAGGCAAGCTTAGGGCGCCCCTCTCATCGTCATGGCGTGCTACGCGCATGGGCACTGACAAACAGGCAAGGTCGCTATGCATTTGACACGATCAGGCCCGCTGGATATCCGAGAACCGATCTGCCCGCGCACATCCACATGCATGTCATAGAGCGTACGCGCTGCACTTACTACATCGACGACATCATGTTCAAAGACGACCCGGGCCTGACTCAAGAGAGCGTTCGCAAGCTAACTCTCGGGCGCAGTGGCAGCGGAATTGGGCGTCCGATATTACGCGATGGTATTTGGTACATCACCCGCGATATCGTGCTCGGGGAGAACATTCCAGGCTATGACAATTGTGGCTCGTGAACCTGCAGCCTAACAATTCATTCAAGCCGAAGCCGCTTCGCGGCTCGGCTTAATTCAAGCGTTAGCGGTGCCTATGGACATCGGCGCGAAGGAGGTCATCCTCGTTTTAGTTGGCTTCTGTCTATCTTGGGCGCCGCAGTGGTTTGACCGACGAAGGAGGATCCGAGCTCATTGGGCAGCGTTGCGGGCAGAAGCCGTCCTCTGCGTCGAGAAAGGAAATATTCTGCGAAACGACGGAATTGCCGCGCCGCTCTATCGCTTTCCCACTTTGGCGTTTGAGCGTGCGCTGCCGGTATTGCTGGCCGATGGTGAACTCGCCGAGGAGGAGTCACTTAATCTAAGTCGCTACCTTTCACAGGTTCAAGACATGAACCGCGGTCTCGACAATGCGACGGCCATGCACCAGGCGAGCGACTCGACCAAACTGGACCAAGAGTATCGACGCAACTTAGCTAAGGCCACCGAATTGGTGAAAGGCGCCAACGACGACGGGGGGCTGGCCCAGAGCGCAATCAACGTTATCAACGGTAGGCTCGGGAGCGCATGGTGGAAACGATAGGCACCGCTAACTATCGGTTGGAGCGGTGGGGAGCCTTTACCCGCTAAAGTTGACACTCGTTGAGTTGTTAGGGCTCCACGACACAGTCGAGCTAGGCCCCCGCGAGAATCTCGCGCAATGCCCCCGGGCTGCTCCAGTCCCTGCCAAAAACGAACCGCGGCAAGTTCCAGGGATCGCTCTCCTGAACCAGGTATCCGCCGTGGTCCGCAAAGGCACCGCGCAACCCGAACGACTCCCCGCGGCTCGGGAAGTAATGAGCGCGCAGAAACTCGCTCCCCTCCCCATACGGATACGCGAAGAGCGCCGTCCCTGGATTGGGCACGGCACTGCGCAAGTGATGGACCGCGTCGCGGATCTCGAGATCCGCCAGCCCTTCGGTTGTGATCGAGCGGAAGGTGCCGCGCTCGACACCATGGTCGAAGCTTGCGGAAAGCGCATCGTGGTTGTGGTCCCAGCTGTGGTTGGCGATGTGCATGAAGCCGCTCCCCTTCGCGGCACGCCACCAGCCATCCGTCCACCAGTCCTTCCCGATCATGCACGAGACATCCAGCTCGCGACGCGCCTCGGGCGAGACCACCACAAAGCTCGTGATGTGTGGTGTGCTCCCCGGCCGTGAGGCCGCGAAATCCCGCAGCACGTTGAGCACACTTCGCTGCGGCCCGGCGACGGGATGCGGCAGATCGAAGAAATCGAAGTCCGAGCCGTCGTCGCAGCTCAACGCGACCACCTTGCCCTCACCGGCCAACTCTCCACGCCGATGCATCTCCACCACCCAGCGCAACGGCAGGATTCGGAAGCCCGCGTCATCGATGGTGGCCAGGTCGCTGGCGAGCGCGACGGTGTCGTTCTCCGCATAGGAGGCGCCGTCGATTCGCATCGAGTGGTAGGTGAGGACGGGAACGCGCACTGCCCGCCGGGCCTAGAACTGCTGCTTGGAGATCGCCATCGATCCGCGCCGCTCGCCCAGCGTGTAGCTGAATCGCGCCATTTCCGAGTTGGAGAAACCGATCGAAGCCCGGCCGACCTCGGCCAGCGCGAACTTGCTCACGTCGTAGGGACCGCCAAAGAAGGGGGAGCCGGTGGTGCGGTACAGGCTCCCCTCCCACGCCAACCCGTTCCACGCGCCGCTGGGCATCACGAACCACGTCGGCGCGCCGCTCTCGTCGTAGGTGAGCCACACGCAGAAGAGGCCGCCGGGCTGCTGCATGATCGTGACGCCCCACCCGTCCTGCGACTCGCCGCCCCACCAGAGGCCGCTCAGTCCCGCCAGGGGCGCCGGGCCCGGTCCGGAATAATCCTGCCGCTCGATCCTTTTCTTCACCGAGGGCCCCGGCTGGGTCGCCATAAAGCGAAACTGGCCTTCCGTCTCCGAATCGCCGAAGTCGAGGTGAGCGTAGCCGAACGGAGAAGCCGTGAAACGGATCGGATCGTAATCGAAGAACGGTGCGGACCTCGTCGTCCACACTTGCGCGAGATATAAGCTGCCTAGTCCAGCGTCCCAGCGGCCCTCGGGTATCACCCACCAGGTGGGCTCACCGGCATCGTCGTAGCCGAAGATCACCGAGAACAGACGGTCGGCCTGCTGGGCGATCGCCACCCCCCAGCCGCTCTCCGCAGGACCGCCCCACCACATGCCCTGCACGCTCCAGTCGGTCGTGCCATCTGCCTTGGTGTTGGTCAGGCTGAAAGTCGTTCTCGCCGTGCCGCGGGACTCGGGATCCAACCAGGAAGCTGTAGCCTTGAATTCGCCGATCCCGTGAGTGGCGGTCACCATGAAACGCACGTAGCCCTCCTCATCTGTCGTCCGGACTTGCGGCGAGAGCAACGTGAGTGCACCGTACGGCTCGAAACTCATACCGACAGTAGCGCCCACGATCGGCGCACCGCTCGCTCGCGTGAGCCGCACCACGAGGGGGTCCCGAAATGCGGTGCCCAGTACAGCGCGCTGTCCGTCGCCCCCCGCGCGCTCCATGAGCGGAAGCGGGGCTCGCAGAACTGTCTCCAATCGCGCATCAACACGACCGAGGAACCGCGCGTCCTTGTCTCTTGCCGTGAGCGTCAGCGTGTACATAGTCGGCCCGCTGATCGCGAAGGGACGTCCGAGGTCCGCGATGCCGTTCGCGTCCGTCACCTTGTCGCACTGCTCTCCGAGGTCGAGGATGCAATTGATCCCCTGCGGGACCGAGATCACTTGCCAGTTCACCACGTACCAGTGAACGAAGGCGCCCGCCACCGGCCGCCCGTCATCGTCGGTCACCAGCGCCCGCACCGGTGCGGGAAACAGCTCGCCGATCACCGTCGACTGGGGCGAGGACCCTGGCAGGAGCGTGAGCCCGGCATGGGCGGCCAGGGAAGCCCACGCCAATGCTACGGCGAGCAGGGTTTTCAAGTATCTGAAAGAGGGCATGACCCATTCTGCCACCCGGTTGCACCGGCCGGCACATCCCCCATAATTCCCCATCCCCCGCCTCCCCTCCCCCATGGCCCTCACCCAACTCACCGAAGAGCAGATCCGCAACTGGTCCCGCGAAGAGAAGGACCGCTGGTGGCTGGAGAACATCTACCGCGGCGACATGCCGCAGCTCACGGTGCGCTCGGCGGTCACGGGCTTTCTGCTGGGTGGGGTGCTCGCGGCCACCGCGCTCTACATCGCGGGCAAGACCGGCATCACCATCGGCGTGGGCTTGACCAGCGTGATCCTCGCCTTCGCGATCTACCGGGGCCTGGCGAAGATCGGCATCGCGGAGGACTTCACCATCCTCGAGAACAACTGCACCCAGTCGATCGCCACCGCCGCGGGCTACATGGTGGCGCCGTTGATCTCGGTGCTGGCGGCCTACATGCTGGTGACCAACTCGGTCATCCCCGGCTGGCACATGATCGCGTGGATGGTGGTGTGCTCGCTGATTGGCGTGCTCCTCGCCTTCCCGCTGAAGCGCCGCTTCGTGAACGAGGAGCAGCTGCCGTTCCCCGAGGGCCGCGCCGCGGGCGTGGTGCTCGATGCGCTCTACACCGGGGCGGCGGGGGTGGGCATGTTCCGCGCGCGGCTGCTCGCCATCGCGGCGGGGATCGCCGCCACCTACCAGCTCTTGATCAGCGACGGCTGGATGAAGCTGCTGCAATTCAAGCTGCTGCGCATGCACGAGTGGCTCGGCATGAAGGAGCCGTGGACATTCCACGAGCGGCTCGACACCTACTACTACGCGGCAACGACGTACGTGCCACGAATCCTCGGAACCGACATCCGACAGCTGGGGCTGCGGCTGACACTCGATGTCGCGATGCTGGGCGTGGGCGGCCTCATGGGCCTCGCCGTCGCCACCAGCTGCCTGCTCGGCGCCTTCGTGAACTTCGTGATCCTGGCGCCGCTGATGATCGAGGCCGGCGACATCGTGGCGCGCGTAGGCCCCACCGGCTCTCCCGTGCCGATCAACCGCGCCGAGATCGTGAACCAGTGGTCGCTGTGGTGGGGTGTGACGATGATGGTGGTGGGTTCCCTCGTGAGCCTCCTCGCGCGCCCGCAGCTGATCCTCTCGGCCTTCAGCAACCTGGGTGGTGGCAAGCGCGATTCGGGCAAGGACGTGTTGCGCCACATCGAGCTGCCGCTGTGGATCTCGGCGGTCGGCATCCCGGTGATGGGCGTCGCGGGAGCCTGGGTCTCGTCCCACTTCTTCGGCGTCTCGTTCCTGCTGGCGCTCGCCTCGCAGCCGCTCATCTTCGTGCTGTCGATCATCTGCGCCAACTCGATGGCGCTCACCTCGTGGACACCCACCGGAGCGCTCTCGAAGATCACGCAGTTCACCATCGGCGCCTTCGAGCGCACCAACCCGGCGAGCAACCTGATTCCCGCGGGCATGACGGCGGAGATCGCGTCGAACGCCTCCAACCTGCTTTCGGACATCAAGCCCGGCTACATGCTCGGCGCCAAGCCGCGCCAGCAGGCCGTCGGGCATTGCATCGGCATCGTCTCCGGCGCGGTGTTCTGCGTGCCGCTCTTCTATCTCCTGTTCCTTCCGCCGGACGCCAACGGGGTTCGCTCGGCGGCCACCATCGTTTCCGAACAGTTCGCCATGCCTGCCGCACTCCAATGGAAAGGGGTCGCCGAGCTGATCGCGAAGGGCGTGAGCGCGCTGCCCTACTCCGCGGTGGTGTCGATGATCGTGGCGGCGGTGTGCGCGGCGGCGATCGAGATCGCGAAGATCGTCACCAAGGGCCGCTTCCCGCTCTCGGCCGTCGCCATCGGCCTCGGTGTCGTGCTGCCGCCGGAAGCGACGTTTGCGATGTTCGTGGGAGCGTTGATGTTCTGGTGGATGGCGCGCCGCCATCGCGAGCCGACGGCCAAGGGACATGCGGCGTGGGTGGAAGGGCAGGAGTCGATCTGCGCGGGGTTGATCTCGGGTGCGGCGCTGGTGGGCATCGGCAACGCAATCGTGAACGTGCTGCTCTAGCGCCTGACGAAACCCTGTAGGACTCCACCGGCATCCAGCGGCCAGGTTTTCCCGCACTGTTGAAGGTCCCCTACCCAACAAAAGGAACAGCCATGGGATTTTTCAGCCGAATCATGGACAAGATCCGCGGGCACGCGCCCGGCGGAGCCAGCGGCCAGGTCACCTCGGGCACGTCCAGCACGGCCCCGGGCCAGCAGGCGCAGTACGCGCCGCCCGCCGGCCAGGCAGGCGCCACCCCGCAGGTCATGAAGGACGTGGATGTCCACGCCGTGCTCACGGCGCTGGCGGCCAAGAAGGGCGGCGGCGGCAATTGGCAGACCTCGATCGTGGACCTGCTGAAAATGCTGGACCTCGACTCGAGCCTCGAAGCCCGCAAGGAGCTCGCCACCGAGCTGCACGTGAATGCCGGCGCCCCCGGCACGGCGGAGCAGAACATCGCCCTGCAGAAAGCCGTGATGCGCAAGCTCGCCGAAAACGGCGGGCAGGTTCCCGCGAGCCTTCGCGACTAGAGCCGCAACGAGCAGCGGTCACCCGAAGCGCGACGCGCCACGGTGACCGCCGCCAGCCCGGGCAGCCCCGGGCGCAGCCGCTCGGCGATGAAGCGGCAGAGGTTCTCCAGCGTCGCCACCCCCATTCCCCGCACCTCGTCGAGCATCCGGTGGTCGAGCTCGGCGCGTACCGTCGCGATCTCGGCACGGAAGAAACCCAGGTCCATCACCATATGGCTCACGGGATCGGGCTCCCCGCGGATCGTGACCTCCACGTGGTAGGTGTGCCCGTGGATGCGGCGGCTCGCGTCGGCCTCCACCTCGCGGTCGAGCGTGTGCGAGGCGTCGAAAAAGAACTCCTGGGTAAGCTCGTAGCTCATCGGATGCCCACCACCTTGTGGGTCTGCAGCGAGAGGTTCCAGCGCGGGTCTTCGAGGCAGAGGCGGATCGCGAGCTGCGTATTGGCGGCGCGGTCCGGGCCATCCATGGGCTGCAGCAGCCGGTTCTCGAAGGGCAGGCGCGCCAGCGCCTCGAGGTCGAGCCCCTCCTGCGGCACCACCACCTTGAGCTCCTGGCCGCGCGTGAGGTTGAGCGCCGCGCCCGCCTTGGGACTGACGCAGACCCAGTCGAGGCCCGCGGGCGGCTCGAGGGTACCGTTGGTCTCCACGGCGATCTCGAAGCCCTCGACGTGGAGCGCTGCCACCAGCGCCGCATCCACTTGCAGGAGTGGTTCGCCTCCGGTGAGTACCACGTAGCGCTGTGAGCTCGCGGCCTTCGGCCAGCGTGAGGCGATGGCCGCCGCAAGTGCCGCCCCATCCTCGAACTTGCCGCCGCCGTCGCCATCGGTGGCGACGAACTCGGTATCGCAGAATCGACATACCGCCGTTGCCCGATCGTCCTCGCGCCCGCTCCAGAGATTGCAGCCCGCGAAGCGGCAGAACACCGCGGGGCGCCCGGCCCGCCGGCCCTCCCCCTGCAATGTGTAGAAGATTTCCTTGATGGCGTACATGCGCGATTCTCTCACCCCGGGGCAGGATCAACGCACGGTAAATGCCGCGCCACCAGCTGCACCGCGTAGTAATGACTCAGGTCGTCACTGTGGGCGATTGCAACCCCCGTATCGACGGCTTCCGGATGCAGCATGACGCGAAGGTCCTGCGGGGATTTCCTCCACCCTTCCAACAGCTCACGGGCGAGCCCCGCCGTGCTGTGGCCGTCCTCGCTCCACTTGTATGCGACGTTCTCGGCCACCATGCAGTCTTCGTATCCGGCGGCCCGCACGCGCTCTTGCGGCTTGCGCCGGTCGACGCCGTGGCCCACCTTCTTCTCGACCACCATCAGCCGCGCGTAGGTCATGGCGGCGGCCTGGAGCTTCGGGTCCGTCCGGAGCGGTGCCACGCCGGCGCCTTTCCTCAGCGCATTGGTTCCCTCGCCGACGCGGCGAGCAGTTTCCAGGACGTTGGGGCCCTCGCTCTCACCCCCCAAACCCGCCCATACGATGAGGAAGAGCACCCCCGCGAACAGGGTCATCAGTGTCGCACCGCCCAGCTTTCGCATTCCGTTCGCTCCTCGAGCCCTCAGCGGACCGTGTACGCCTCCCCATCCTGCACCATCTCGTTCACGGACTTGCCGCGGAAGCGATATGTCAGGCGCTCGGCGAGGCAGATCTCGTGCGTGCGAACGGAGCGCCCCTCGAGCGAGAACTCGCGCTCGCCCACGCGATAGGCGAGCGAATCACCCGAATCGTTCTTCACCTGGAAGCGCACCCGCAGCGAGCGCGGTCGCCCGAACATCTGCACGCCGTAGTACCGGTCGGTCTCCCGGCTGTGGGCGATGGCTACACCGATCTCCGTGGCCTCGGCGTCGAGCATGTTGGTGCGATGCCGGGGTGAAGCCTTCCAGCCCTCGAGGAGGTCGGTGCCGAGCTCCCGGGTCGTAAAGCCGCGAATCCTCATGTGGTACGCGATGTTCTCCGAGACCATGCAGTCCTCGTAGCCCGCGGCCCGGGCGCGGTCGCGCGGGAGCTTCCCATCCGCCTCGTGGCCGTATTCGTCGTGCTTCGCCATCCACTGCGCGAAGCCCTGCGCCGCCGCTTGCAGCGCCGCCTCGGGCTTCACCTCCGCGCGGCCCTCGGTGCGTCGAAATGCGTTGGTGCCTTCGACCACTTTGCGGGCCGCCTCTTCGAGGTCCGGCGTGGCCGCCCCGTGCACTCCAAATGCGAGCGCGGAGAGCATCAAAGCTATGAATTTGCTGGATAAATTCATGCGCGCAGGAAATTGCGGCATTGCACCAAATCTAATCGTTTGTCGGTCATTTCGATGGGACGTAAGTTACCTCCAAGGGTTGCACAAGAGCCCGCCCCCGCTTCGCTTCGGAGCAAACCTTATCCAGGAGAGCCCCACATGAACACGTACCGCGATTCAAACGACGAACGCATCCGCATCCTCGCCCGCCGCGCCGGCGTCGAGCGCAGCCTGTACCTCGGAGAAGCCATCGGCAACACGCTGCTGATCGCCTCCAACGGCCTCGCCTCCCTTGGCGCGTGGCTGGGACGAGCCATGTCGCGCAACGCCCGCTCGGTCAAGCAGCACGCGTAACCGTCCGCGCCGCCAGCGCGCGCGTAATGGGGTCAGGTTACATTTCCGTCCCATCCTCTCGGATGGAGTGGAATTGTAACCTGACCCCATTACGCTCAATCCACCTGGGGACGTGGCCTGGGAATTGCGCTTCGCCGCGTTGTCGAAACCGTGACGGCGTGGCGCTCGACCTTGAGGAGGCTCATGGCACTTCCGGGCCGAAGCGCGCCCGCGCATCCACGGCGACACAGCCCTCGGGACCGAGCTTCAGCGGATTGACCTCGATCTCGAAATCGCGCTCCCCCATGCCCGCGGCGAGTGCCCCGAAGCGCACCACCACATCCACCGCCGACTCGAGATCCACCGGCGGCTTGCCGCGGTAGCCCGCCAGCAGCGGCGCGATGCGCAGCGACTGCAGCGCCGCCAGCGCCGCGGCACGCGTGACCGGCGCGGGCAGCGTCACGATGTCCTTCAGCAGCTCCACCAGCACGCCGCCGCTGCCCACGATCACCATCGGGCCGAACTGGGGATCGCGACGCGCGCCGATGAGGAGCTCCACATCGCCGGTCGCCATGCGCTGCAGCAGGAAGCCCTCGATCTTCGCGTCGGGGCGCGCCGCCATCACGCGAGCTCGCATGGCGTCTACCGCCTCCTCGACCTCGCGCGTGCTCTGGAGGTCGAGCGCTACTCCGCCCACCTCGCTCTTGTGGACGATTTGCGGCGAGACCACCTTCAACACCAGCGGGAACCCGATGGCATCGGCGCGCGAGCGCGCCTCGACGGCGGTCGCCACCATCACGCCCTGGTTCACGGGAATGCCGGCGCGACGCAGCAGGGTCTTGGCATCGGCCTCCCCCAGTTCCACGGCACCGCGCGGAATGTCGCACGCCACTTTCTCGGCAAACTCCGCCTCCGGCTCGCGAAACGCCGACCAGGCGCGCCAGGCGCGCACCGCTTCCACCGCCTCGGCGATGCTGTCGGTGAAGGGCTGCCCCCCATCCACCAGGGCACGGCGGGCGGCATCTCCCAGGCGCGCGGGCTGGATCACGAACATCGCGGGCTTGCCGTGCTCACCGCAGCCGCGCGCGATCTCCTCCACCAGGCCCGCGAGGTTCGGGGCCGAGGTGATGACGGCGAGCCCCAGGTCGGCGTTCTCGTCTTCCATGGAAAGCCGCGTGCCCGTGAGGCCGAAGTCCGGAGCCTCCCCCACCTTCGGCGCGAAGAAATCGATCGGGTTCTCGCCCTGCCCCGGCACGAACAACGTCGCGAGACGCGCCTGGGTCGCCGGAGAAAACCTGGTCATCGGCACCCCGGCCTCGCTCAGGCGGTCGGCGGTGAGGGCCGCACTGCCGCCGGAGGTGGAGAGGATCACCACGTCGCGGACGCGATGCCCGGGATTGCGCGCCAGGGAGGCGGCCAACAGCATCATGGCGAAGACGTCGTCCAGCAGCACCACGTTCTCGGCGCGGCAGACGGCTTCCAGGGCGGCAAAGTCGCCGGCGAGGCTCGCGGTGTGCGAGAAGGCCGCGTGGCTACCGGCCTCGGTTTGTCCCGCCTTCACGGCGAGCCACGGCTTGCCGGCGGCGCGCGCCTTGCGAGCCAGTGCCACGAACCGGCGCGGCGACTTGAGCCCCTCGATGTACGAGCAGATCACCTTCGTCGCCGGATCGTCGATCAGGAACTCGATGAAGTCGCACAGCTCGAGGTCGGCCTGGTTGCCGACGGAGACGCAGTGCGTGAACCCGATGCCCATGGCGGTGGCGCGATCGAAGATCGTCCCCATCAACGCGCCGCTTTGCGTGACGAAGCCGATGGGGCTCACGCGCAGCTCGTCGATGTCGAGCGCGGGTGATGAGCACAGCACCACCTTGTTCGCCGGGCTGATGAAGCCGAGGCAGTTGGGGCCGATGAGGCGCATTCCCGCCGTGCGGGCGATGTCGACGATCTCGGCTTCGAGGGCCGCGCCCTCGGCGCCGGCATCGGAGAAGCGCGAGGTGATGACGATGGCGCAACGCACGCCACGCGCGGCGCACTCCTCGATGCGCGCCTTCACGTGGGGCTGGGGCACCGCCATGATCGCGGTGTCGGGGGCGGTGGGCGTGTCGGCGATGGATTTATACGCCTTGAGGCCCAGCAGCGTCTCACGGTTGGGATTGATCGGGTACACGGTGCCGCTGAACTTGTGGCGCAGCAGCATCTGCAGCACGCGGCCGCCGAACTTGCCCCGGTCCTCGGAGGCGCCGATCACCGCCACCGTGCGCGGGGCCAGCAACGAGGCCACGCTCGCGGTTTTTTCGGCGACCTCAGGCAGTGGCGTAGCCCGAGACGAATTCCTTCACGGCACCGGTCTCGCCATCGAACACGTGGCGCTTCACCTTGCCGATGTTGGCGCCGTAGCAGTGGATGCTCACCGAGACCCGGTCGTCGAAGGCGTTGCGCACCACGTGGATGTCGCCGATGGTGGGCGAGACCGCCTCGACATCGCCGGGCTGGAGGTTGAAGTCCTCTCCCGCGGGCACGACCTTGCCGTTTTCCTGCCGGTAGGCGGTGCAGCTCTCGCCGCCGCGCAGCATCCCGATGACGCCCCACACGGTGTGGTCGTGCACCGGCGTCTTCTGCCCCGGGCCCCAGACGAAGCTCACCACCGAGAAACGATCCCGCGGGTCGGCGTAGAGGAGGTACTGCTGGTAATACTGGGGGTGGGGCACCGCCATCGTTTCGGGCAGCCAGTCGTCCTTGGCCACCAGGCGCGCCATCGCCGCGCGCACGCCGGCGAGCACCTTCTCCTCGCCACCTCCGGCTTCCACGAGGGCTCCCACGGACTTCACGAAGTCGTGCAACGGCTGGATCTCAGGCATGGGCATCCTCCCTGGAATATATGGCGCGGATCTCGTCGGTGTGCTCGCCCAGCATCGGCGCGCGGGATTCGATGGCGAAGCCGTGGCCGTCGAGGCGCAGCGGCGAGCCGAAGGTCCTGGTGGCGCGGCCCGAGGGCAGCTCGAGCGGCTGCACCCAGCCCATGTGGACCACCTGCGGATCGGCGAGCGCATCGGCGTAACCGTTGATCGGGGCGTGGGGCACGCCCGCATCGGCGAACACCGCGAGCCAGTGCTTTACGCCCTGCTTCGCGAAGCGCTCCTCGAGCAGGTCCTTCAACGCACCCTGGTGGGCAGCCCGGTCCCGGGTGCTGGCGAAGCGGGGATCCGAGGCCAGCGCCTGCAAGCCCACGGCATCGAGCACCTTGAGCCACAGGCCCTGGTTGCCGGCCGCGATGGCGAAGTGGCCATCGGCCGCGCGGAACGCCTGGTAGGGCGCGTTGCGCGGGTGGGCGGAGCCCAGCTTGCGCGGATCCTTGCCGGTGCCGAAGTATTCGCTCGTCTGCAGCGCGGCGATGGCGAGCGTGCAGCCGAACATCGGGACATCGATGTGGGTGCCCCTCGCGCCCCCCCGCACGGCGGCGAGCGCGGCGGCGATGGCATAGGCGCCGTAGAGGCCCGAAGCGAAGTCGGAGACCGGCACGCCGCATTTCACCGGCGCACCACCCTCCTCGCCCGTGACGCTCATGACGCCTGCAGCGGCCTGGATCGTGAGGTCGAAGCCGCCCTCGGTCGCGCGCGGGCCACTTTGCCCATAAGCGGAGATGGAGCAATAAACGAGCGACGGCTTCTCGGCGGAGAGCTCGGCATATGAAAGCCCGAGTCGCCCCATCACGCCGGGACGGTTGTTCTCCACCACCTCGTCGCAGTCGAGCATGAGGCGCCGCGCGATTCGCGCCGACGCCGGGTCCTTGAGATCCAGCACCACCGACTTCTTGTTGCGATTCACCGCGGCGAAGTTCTCGCTGAAGCCGTCGGTGATCGGTGGCCACTGGCGCAACGCGTCTCCTTCCGGCGGCTCCACCTTGATCACGGTGGCGCCCATGTCGGCGAGCAGCATGGCGCAGAACGGGCCCGCGGCCGTGGAGCAGAACTCCGCGACCCGGATGCCCTCGAGGGGTTTTTGCATCAGACCTCCAAATAATTGGGTCAGAACAGATTTTCGGCAGCTGGCAGCAGGGCCGAAAATCTGTTCTGACCCAATTATTCATCACGAGGGTTTACGGTACCCCATTCCGCATTTGCGCACAAACGTTCAATATCCCGGAACGAGCGATTTCGGCCCAGAGGGAACGTCCTTCCAGAGCGAAACAGCGGTTGACGCTTCGCCCGCGGCATGGCTACGATCACTGCATCCGGAACGTGGGTTCCCGAATGTTGAACGCGGTTGGAGCGCCCGAAGCATGAACAACACCCTGGTGAAGGGGCTGGGAATCCTCGAGATCCTCGCCCGGTGCCCCCACCCGCTGGGGGTCACCGAGATCGCCACGCGAGCGCGGCTGCTGAAAAGCGACGTGCACCGGCTGGTGCAGTCCCTGGTGGACCTGGGCTACGTGCGCCAGGACCCCCGCACCAACAACTATTTCGCCACCGTACGCCTGTGGGAGCTGGGCTACGCGGTGATGGGCAAGACCGACATCCGCAAGACCGCCGAACCGTGGATGGTGCGGCTCCTCGAGCAGACCCGCGAGACCGTGCACCTCTCGGTGCTGGACGGCAACGAGGCGGTGTACATCCACAAGCTGGAGAGCCCCGAACCGGTGCGCGCCTATTCGGAAGTCGGCGGCCGCGCCCCCGCCCACGCGGTGGCCACGGGCAAGGCGCTCCTCGCGCAGCAGGGCGAGAGCGACCAGCGCGAGGCGGCGCTGCACCTCCAGCGCTACACCGCGCGAACCATCGTCGACGCCGAGGAATTCCTGCGCGAGCTCGCCCGCATCCGCGTGCAGGGCTATGCGGTGAACCGCGGTGAGTGGCGCGAGAGCGTGTGCGGCATCGCGGCCGCCATTGCCGATCCCGCCGGGCTGCCGGTGGCCGCGGTAGGCATCTCCGGTCCTGCGGAGCGCGTGAAGTCCGCGCGCTTCCGCGACCTGGGGAAGCTGGTGACCGAGGCCTCGATCGCAATCGCGAGGAGCCTCGCCGGCGACGAGCACCGGCCGATGCGGGGAGGAAGGCTCGTGGCGTAGGGAAATTGGGCCCCCGCCTTCGCGGGGGAGACAAATGAAATCACACCCGCAACTTGACGTCACACCCGCGTAGGCGGGTGCCTAAGTAACAAAATTGGGCCCCCGCCATCGAGTGGGAGACGAAAATTGGGCCCTCGCAATCGCGGGGGAGACAAGACGAAGTCACACCGCAACT